>CALUFR010000044.1 GCA_944319875.1 uncultured Bacteroides sp. | reverse complement strand
TGCCCCTCGCTGCCTATCTTCGTGTCGTAGCGCAGGGGCAGTTCGTTGATGAAGTCCTCGATACATGCCACTTGTGCCGCATGCCGCAACCGTTCCCTGTCTATCCGCTCCACACCCGGCGCGATGTTGCCCGCGATGGTGTCTGAGAAGATGAAGCCATCCTGCATCACCACTCCACACCGCTGCCTCCACCGCCGGGGACTGTACATCTCCAACGGACTGCCGCCCACCGAGATTTGTCCCGCCGCCGGCGGATAGAAGCCCAGCAGCAGCTTGACCAATGTGGTCTTTCCGCTGCCGCTCATGCCCACGATGGCGGTCTGCTTACCCGCCTCGATATCCAGATTAACATGTTCCAGCGTAGGAGTCTCCGCCAAAGGATCGTACTTGAAACTCACGTTCTCCAGCCGCAGCCCGGCTCCTTGAGGTACGTCCTGTAACGGTTGTTGAGCGGGATTCTCCTCGTCGGGCTTCTCCCTCACCTCGCTCAGGCGGTTCATGCTCAAGCGGGCGTCCTGCATGTCGCGGGCAAAGGTGATAAGCTCGTTCACCGGGCTGTTCAGCTGTCCGATGATGTATTGCACGGACATCATCATACCCAGCGTCATGTCTCCCTGCACCACGAAGCTCGCCACCAGTCCCGTGATAAGCACGTTCTTTGTCTGATTGATAAGCACCGCACCCGAGTCCTGGTACTGCCTCAAGGCCAGACTCCTGATGTTCACCCGAAACAGCCGTGCCTGTATGCGCTCCCATTCCCACCGTTTCTGCCGCTCGCAGGCGCTGAGCTTTATCTCCTGCATTCCCGTCACCAGCTGCACCACGCTACTCTGGTTCGCACTCTGTTGGGCGAAACGCTTATGGTCCAGCTCCGCCCGCTTCTTCATGAACAACCACACATAGCCTACGTACAGCGCACTGCCCGCCATGAAGATGCCGAACACCAACGGGCTGTAAAGCAACAATACGATTCCGAACACCACGATGTTGAACGCCGAGAACACCACGCTCAGGCTGCTGCCCGTCAGGAAGTCCTGTATGCGGGTGTGGTCATTGATGCGTTGCAGGATGTCGCCCGTCATCTTCGTGTCGAAGTAGCTCATGGGCAGACGCATCAGCTTTGCAAGGAAGTCCGATATAAGAGAGATGTTCACCCGCGTACCCAAGTGGAGCAGTATCCAACCACGAATGAACTCCACCGCCGCACTGCTGAAGGTCAGTGTCAGTTGCGCCACCAATACCAGCCAGATGAATCCCATGTTTTGGTTGTTGATGCCGAAGTCCACCACGCTTTGCGTCAGGAAAGGCAGCATCAGTTGAATAAGACTGCCCAGCAACAGTCCCAGCAGCAGCTGCCCGATGAGCTGTTTGTAAGGCCGCAGGTAGGAGAACATGAACAGCAGTCCCCGCCGGTTTCGCTCTCCCTCGTCCCCGTCATCCTCCTGTGCGTAGAACTCCGGCGTAGGCTCCAGCAGTAAGGCCACTCCCGTGTCTTCTCCGTTCCGCTTCGCACTGAGCCAGCACCGGCAGAACTCCTCCTTGGTATATTTCAGTTTCTCCGCTCCCGGGTCTGCCACCCACACATGCTTGTTGTCCATGCGGTACACCACCACGAAATGCTGCTGGTTCCAGTGTACGATGCAGGGAAGCGGAGCCTCCCGCAATCGCTTGTAGTCTATCTGCACGCACATACTTCTCAGGCCGATGCGCTCCGCCGCCTCGCTGATGCCCAACATGGAAACTCCCTCACGGGTCAGGAAACTTTTCTCACGCAGTCCTTCCAAGGAGTAGCGTTTGCCATACCAGGCGGCTATCATCCGCAGGCAGGTGGGGCCGCAGTCCATTTGATCGTGCTGGGTGTAATGGGGGAAGGATTTCATTCTAAATGAAAACGCTTAAAAAACAACAGATTAATTCACGATAATCAATTGTTTCTATAATCATTTTTTAGTAATTGATTCAATTCATCTTTTAATAAATCAAGCTCACTAGGACGTGGCAAATCCCTATGAAGAACAGTCCCGTCCGGAGCTATCAAAGCATAGCGAGGTATCTCATAAGCATCTGTTTCAAAAACATGTTGCTTGATATCCTCCTCCAATGCCGAAGAGGCCCGCAAATGATAACCGGAAAGCTGATAATGGTCAACCAATTTTTTCCAAGTACTCTCTTGCTTTTCCTTGTCGATTGATATATATAGAGGCACCACATTCGGATATTGCTTTAATAGTTGATGCACTTCTTTACTATGGCTTAATTCCCCTCTACAAGGCATGCACCAACTTGCCCATAGGTCAATATACAGGTATTTTCCCTCTAAACCCGCCTGCTGAACCAATTCATGGATTGTATTCACTTGTTGCTGAATAAAGATTGCTTTGTAGTGACCTTCCTCACTCACTGGCATGTATTTATTCAACTGTTCATTTACAATAGTCGTGTATTGGCTATCTGGAAATTCCTTGTTGAGGAACGCCTGCACTTTGGCCAAATCCATTTCCTTAGAATCATACTTCAATTGCGTCATGCAAGCACTTCCTATCATGGCCGGTTGAAATTTTCTATCTAATTTGAAATAGTTTTTATAAGGGCCAAATATAGATAAGTCCGTCCCGAGAGACACTTGCAAACTATCCTCACTAAATTGAGCATATTTTATTGCATATAGATGACCGGCCATACATTTATACACTGCTTCAGTGAGAGGAGATGACTTCAAGATACTGTCTACAATGGCCTTGGTTTCATTGATCATCGTCGGAGTCAGTCTATGTTCTCCATCTCCGTTAAGTAACCCAGCCAACATGACAAGTATATAACTATCATAAAAAGTTTTTACTTGAGTACGTAAAACAGAAGCAAACTGTGGATTTACAGTCCGGTCTTCCGAAAGTTCCTGAATTTTTCGATATTTCGAATCCATATTCAGCGAATCATTGACTGCAGAAAGTATAGCCAATATTCTTTCCCCTGAATACGCCTTTTGAAAAAGAGACCGCATAATCAGATACTCATTCAGAAACGGAACGGGTACAATGTTTCTTAAAAGTCGATTCCCTTTCCCATTATCACCGCGAAAATCAAATAATTTCCGGGCAGTGTTGACGACTACTTCAATACGATCTCCCGGAAATGCAATCACATCACACGATTGCTGTAGTTGGGTGAACTTGCAATGTATAGAAGAAAAACCATCTACTTTGGTACGGCAAGTAACGGCCTTCCCCTTTTCAACGACTAATCTTTGTGTCGAGACTCTATCATTATATACCCCATCCAAGGGTTCATAAACCAATATTTCACAATCCTTATCCAAGGAGAAGGTAATATATGCTTCTTGAGCATTCAAGGAGCAGAAACAAATAGCGAATAAAAAGCAGCCTAACCAATATTTCATCTTGACTACAAACATTTTAATTACAATTCACTCACAATATTGTACCAGAAAAGGAGAAGAGAAGAGAGTATTCTCTTCTCTTTCCTCCTCGATTCTCCATAACACTACTTAACAGGCGTACATGCCCAACCTGCATCTCCACATATTTTACCTACAACATCTTCCAATTCGTCAAAAGAACCACCAATCCCAGTTATAAGAAACTCATTGGAAGAGCCTCCGCAGTGACATCTTTGATCGTTACCACCACGAACTTCATTCATCTTCTCTTTCGGAAGTTGAAACTTAAAAAAGACTTCTTTCATAATCGAAAAAATAAGTATTATTTCAAACTAAGTTAATTACGGATTTTTTAAGGCTGATTCCAAAACAGTCATTTGTTTTCGCGAATAACAAATATCTTAAGGATTTTATGTATATTACTGATTTAAAAATCGTTTCAAAGTTTCTTTTAACTGGATCATGGTACTTGGAGGTGGCAAATTCTTGTGAAGGACTTCCCCGTTTGGAGAAATCAGCATATAGCGAGGTATCGAAATTTGCCCGTCTTCATATATGTTGCTCCGAATATCCGTAGTAAGCTGTTCAGATGCACGCAAATGAAAACCGGCCAAATCCCACTTCTTGATTTCTTCTTTCCATCGTTCGTCCTGCTCGTCTTTATCCAACGAGACATATACAATTGCGACATTATGCCATTGAGATAGTAGTGCATCCAACTCTTCCCGGTGCTGGAACTCCGCCTTGCAAGGCATACACCAAGTAGCCCATAAATCCACAAACAGGTATTTAGCGTTCAACTCCGGAAGATGTGCCAATTCAATCATTGTTTCAGGCTGTTCTTCTATATAGACTATATCGCCTTTTACACGTTCTCCGTCTTTGCCCTCATCTTTTACTCGGTTGTTTAGCATAAAGACATACGGACTTTGCGGAAATTGTTCGTTGAAGAAGCGTTTCATGGTCGGTAAGTCCATTTCTCCGGATTGGTATTTTAACTCTACCATGCAAGCACTCCCCAATAAAGCTGCTTGCATGAATCGAGGAGCATGCAAATAGACCTTGTAGGGTCCGAACGCTTTTGTATCATAGGCCGGTATTTTGATTGGTTGGCCGCTATAATAGAAATTCAAATATTGAGGAATGTAAAGCACATAATAATTGAACTTTATCAAATCATCATCGGTTATGGGATGTTTCTGATAAATGCTGTCAGCTATGTGCATGATGGTGGCACTGTCTTTCAATGCGACTTTCCGGTAGCTTTGGCTTTTCAGCAGGGTAACCATTCGTTCCGTAATATAACCATTCAATAACATCTCCATATTTTTGGAAAGCTTCTCGTAAAAGATAGGCTGTATTGTCTTTTCCTGTAGTAAATGCTGCAATTTGGTTAATTGGGGGTGTATAATTTCTTCATTTATGGCGGGGGTAATCGAACGAATAGAACGCTGCTGGTTGACATACTCCGCAAAATAAGCATCTATTGTATTCAAATATTTGAGACGGTGTCCTACAGAAGTAAATTCATCGCAAAAAAACTGTAGACCGGCGGCGTTACTTCCTTCAAAACATATTCCACGGGATGATACTTGTACGTTTATCTCATCGTGCGGGAACAATAACAATTCACAGTCCTGACCATTGGAGAATGTGCAATGAATCATTTCCCAATTCGAAAATCCCAAAATGACTTTTTGATTGTTTTTTTCCTTCAAATGTACTTCAAAACTAACGACTTTATCATTGTATCCTCCATCTATTGGTTGATAGATTGAAACTACAACATCTTTATCTGAAGAAAAAATTATGGTCGCATTATCTGCATACACTATAGTTGCAGAAAAACAACACAATAATAGTATCAACAAAATCTTCATGTCATAATATTATTTTAGGAAGAGAGAACTGTTAATTTTAAAAAATTGAACATATCTCTCTTCATTTTCACTTTTCAATCTGATTCGTCATCCAATAGATCTGCATCCCCAGCCAGAGCCTTTGCATTCTGTGTTCATTTTGGCACTAAGTATTTCATTACTTTCAGCTGAAACAGCAAATGCTAATTGGCCGCCGCTAGAATAGCAAGTACAAATGTACGTAATGGACTCACCACCTCCCCGAACTTGATTCATCTTGTTCTTCTCAAGTCTAAATCTCATAAAATCTTCATTCATAAATTCCAAAGATTTTAAAGTTATAAAATTAGTTACTTTCCGACTTTTATAAAGCTGAAGTCTGGTAACAGCTACTTGTTTTCGCGAATAACAAATATCTTTTATGTTAATACATATCTTAAATCACGTGTTTCGTACATCTCCGGTACGTAATGCCCATCTACCATCATTGAAGGCGTGCGGGTCAGTTGATGCCGGTAGGCATACAGCTGTTGCTGTTTCCATTGTTCCACATCTTCTTCTGTCGGTTGCACGGCGTCCTCAGGCAGCCTATCCGTTTCGTACCATTGGCTCAGCAAGTCAAACGCCTTGTCCCATCCTTGCGTGCGGTAAGCGGCAAGCACTGTCTGCGCTACCCGTTCTCCCATCTTGTCCTGAGGAAAAGTCAGCAGAAGCAAAGAAACCGGAACTTGTGTTGCCAGTTCACGTAGTTGCGGATGAAGGCGGGCGCAGTTCTTGCACATAGGATTGGTTACAATCAGCACTTCATTCCTCTTCTCTAAGCCGTTGTGCAGGCAAAGTTCCTTTTCCGGCAGCGTTCCCAAGGTAGGCTGCAACGCCAACAGCGCTTGAAACGTTTCGGGCTGTAACAACTCTCCGTAACGGGATTGCCATTGACGGTAGAGCTGGTCGGTCTTTATCCACCGCTTGACGGATAGCCCGACACCAAGCACAATGCCTGCTGAAAGAGCCAATGCTACCCAATCGGGGAAAGAGAAAGACACCTGCATCTCTTTCCGTGCATAAAGCAAGTATAACGCCAAGCTGTTCAGCCATACCGATACGTTCACCGCCATGCAGAGCATACATCCTTTGCGAACGACAAACAATTGGTAGACCACTGAGTAGACGGTACACGCCAAGGCCGCCATCCCACAACAGACGGCAAATCCGTAAAACCCTTGCGGATGACTTCCGGAGAACAGAAGTAACGTAGCAAAGTAGAACAGACTGAGCTCGCCCAGCCCTACACCAGCCAATCGGGAACCGCGGGAACGCAATACCGCATTGCAGTCCACCGTCTTCCCAACGCGGCAGAAGCGGTGTAGGAAACGGTCGTCCACCCATTCCTTGTAGAGAATGGAGGCGGAAGCCAAAGCTCCCATCCAAAGCGTAATATCATAGAACCCAAGAGCGCTTCCCGTCTTCCATACCATCAAGAGAAACAATAGTGCGCAAGCCACTGACAGATTGTGCTGTAGCAACCAATCGCATCCGTTTTTCACCGCATAGCATCGGTCTTGCCGAGTGGCTTTTGTCACTTCACCCAACAATACGCCACCGGTCCATTGCGACAAAAAAACTTCTTGACTGACAGACATTCGTTTGCCTTGAACGTACACCGTAAAACGGTTTCCTCCTTTCTGTTCCACCAGACAGAACGGATGAGCCTCCTGTCGGGTGACCGCAATAAACGGTGCCTCCACTTGGTCGAGGTATTCTGCCGGTAGTTGGTAGACGGCGTTCTTTACTCCCAACGCATCCAGTGCGTCGCTCATTCCCCGCATGCTGTCACCCAAAGGATGGGCCAGCAAGCGGCGGACAGTGCCCCGATCTACCCGGACGGCAAGCAATCGCAGGTAGCGATAGAGTAAAGAAACGGTGTCAGTCATAGCAATACGAACAATTGACGGTTAGAGTGAAAATTCGCCTTGCAACCACAAGCCGCCCGATACAACATCTATCTGATATCGCCCTTTATCGCAAGCATTCATATCAATTTCCATGCTTCCCATGCCGGTCTGCGAATAAATCTTTTCTCCGGTAGCCATGCAGGTAATAGTGACGATAGCGCCTTCGGGCAACTCACTCAGGTCTACACTAACCACCTTATTATATAAGGTGGCGTAGGCGGTAGGTTGGAAAACAGAAATAGGACTGATATCGCCTTCTAAGATCAACGGTATCTCTCTTTCTTCATCCTCTGTTGTGCTATTTGTTTTCTCTGTGATCGCATTGATAGGCAAATGTCCTATCAGCATTGCAACTAAACTAATTAATAATACTTTCATAACGTCATTTTTTTGTTTTCGATACGGCAAAGTTAGACGGATGAAAGCAAAGAAAGTGTGGAAAAAGTGTGGAAATTTAAGGTGGCCACACGTTTTCCACACATTTTTTGTGGAATTATTGTGGAAAAATGCGGTTAGATGTTCTTCAGCACATTCTCCAAATTGTCTTTGGTCGCGGTTTTGAACTTATCTTTTAGCAAGGCTTTTTGCCGTTTGTAGATGTTGCTTCGATCTTGTTCTACGATAACGGCTATCTGACTTGCCTTCAGTCCCAGCAGGTGAAGGCAGCAGAAATAGACATCTTCTTCGGTCAATGTGGTACATGCCTGTTTTAAATAGGAGGTAAAACCGTGGGTGTGGCGGTCAATGATATCGATGAGTGCATAACGGTCTTCCATCGTGAAATGTTCTTCATAGCCGGCATGTCGTTTGTAATAGTTCAAGATGCGCAGCAGTTTGCGGTAAACTTCTGTTTCCCGTATCTGCACTTGCAACGTGTCAAAATCAAATAGACGGTTTTCTTTCACTTCCACGACTTCTGTTACAGAAGCTTCTGTCTGAATCACGATGACAGGAGAAGAAGATGCAGGTAGCAAGTAGGCATGTTCGTTCATCCATTGTTGCATCCGGGCCTCTATAAACATTTGTCGACGTCTTCGGATTCTATGACGATATATTTCTAAGGCTCCAAACAACCCAAACAGGCATAGAATAAGTCCTATACAAATGTAAATAAGCATTCGCATGCCTTGTTGTTCCCGTACATGATTCCATTCTTGTTCCGCCAATTGAATATCGGTCGTTTGTGATTGCTGCTGATACTGTTCCTTATATCGGTTATAAAGTTTTTCATATTCCAACGCTTTTGAAGTATTTCCTTGCTTCTCCGCAATGTCACTTAGACGCATATAAGCAATCGATCGTATCTGCAATTTGGATGATGAAGCCGTTTTGTTGAAATAGAAAAATGCAGAGTCATAAAGTCCTAACTTATAAAAGCCTTCTCCAGTAAGAAGAGTAGCTGTAGCCAGCATGGTAGTATCTTTTTGCTGTAAACTCAATGCAATCTTTGCAAACTGCAATGCCCGTTCTCCGTCACGCATATAGCTATAAAGTTGGCTTAATGTAAGCGCATTGCTGCATTGGTAAAGTGGATAGCCGTAACGGGAAGCCACTTCATAATTCTGTAGAAGTTTCTGTTCTGCCTCTTTATAATATGGTTTCCCTTTTTCGATTAAATAAATGCTTTGCCTTTTTAACGCTTCTAACCACAGGACTGTATCTTTCACTTGAATGGAGAATCTTTCTACAAGTTTGTATAACGAATCCGCTTTTTGCGATATTCCTTGGCAGTGATACATATAAGCCATTCCGTTATAAACGCGTGCCAACAATCGATTGTCTTTTACAGATTTCGCCAACTCTTCCGCCCGATGGTAAGCCTCCACGGCTTTACCACCATCTTTCAGATGATTATAACGGACATACCCATGGAAATATTCACCCCGTGCTTCCCAGCGTTTGTTTCCGGTGCGCCGGAAATAATCCACGGCTACCCGCAGCAACGAGTCATCCCGCTGCGGAATACGGTTGTGGCATTCCGCCTCCACAGTGAGCAACGCATGGCGCATCCGCTTCTCCTCCGTGTCGAGACGGTCAGGCGGGATGCTGCGCAAAAGGGTGAGGGCACTGTCCGGACGGACATAGAGCAAGCTGTCCGCAACGGCCAGGCGACGGACGTAGTCGATGTGCGTGCAGGCTGCGAAGACCAGCAGCAGAAGGGGAAGGATGGAGAGTCTTTTCATGGATTATCAGTTTACGGATGCAAATATAGGAAAAACAAACGGGTTTATTTTGCCTTATTCTCGGTTTCTCTTATCTTTGCACAAACCATAAAAATATACACGCACCATGATGAAGTATCCCGTAGGCATGCAGAGTTTTGACCAACTTATCGAACAAGGTTATGTGTATGTGGATAAAACCGCACTTGTTTACCAATTGGTAACCACCGGAAAAATCTATTTCTTAAGCCGCCCGCGTCGTTTCGGCAAGAGTTTGCTGGTTTCTACGCTGAAGAATTATTTCCTTGGGCGGAAAGATCTGTTTAAGGGACTTGCTATTGACAGGTTAGAAACGGTATGGGCGAAGTATCCCGTGTTTCATATAGACTTCAACGGAGTCTTGTTCAACGACCCCGGACAGCTGGAAGAGACATTGAGAAACTACGTGGAAGGCTGGGAAAAACAATACGCCCTGCAGCCTGACAGGGCACAGGGCACAAGCATCCGATTCCGCGACGTGCTCCGGGCCACCCACGAACAGACGGGACACCGGGCCGTGGTGCTCATCGATGAATACGACAAACCGATACTGGACGTGCTCGACGCGGACGCCGCGCTGGAGGAGCGGAACCGCAATGTGCTGAAGGCCTTCTACTCCGTGTTCAAGGCGGCGGACGAACACCTGCAGTTCGTCTTCCTGACGGGCGTCACGAAGTTTGCGCAGGTAAGCGTGTTCAGTGGGTTCAACCAACCGATGGACATCAGCATGGATGCCCGATATGAGGCTTTGTGCGGCATCACACAGGAGGAGTTGGAGGAATACTTTGCGGAACCGATAGCGACAATGGCGCAGAATAACGAAGTATCCGAAGAGGAAATGAAAGGTTTGTTGAAACGGCAATATGACGGTTATCATTTCAGCAGGAAGATGACGGATATCTATAACCCGTTCAGTCTGCTGAACGCTTTTGCACAGGGAAATCTGGATGCTTACTGGTTCCGTAGCGGCACGCCGTCTTACCTGCTTCGCCTACTGAGCCACACGGATGAAAACCTGGATGAGCTGACCGGGAAATATTATTCGCCGCAGGAATTTGTGGACTATAAGGCTGATGTGGAGAAACCTTTGCCAATGATCTACCAAAGTGGCTATCTGACCATTAAGAAATATGACAACTTCTTCAATACATTCTTATTGGATTTCCCGAACGATGAAGTGAAACAAGGGTTTGTCTCATTATGCGAATGACCCGCGAAGGATTTACCGGATAGGAGTGGGCTTTTCTTCAGAGACAGGAACGGTGGAGGAATGGGAGTGCCGCTGAGGCCTACTCCCATAAGCATGACCATTCACTTTCTGAAGAATTTCTCAAAGAACAGCAACTGATAGTCGATGGCGTTACTCCAATAGGCGCCGTTGTGCACGCCGGGGCGGGTGATGAAATCATGGTCGATGCCGCGGCCCAAGAGGCGTTTGTGCAGGTCTTTGTTCACTTCCAGGAAGAAATCGGACTCTCCGCAATCGAAGATAATGGCCAGATCGCCGTTCTTGATTTTATCTATCTGGTTGATGACCGTGTGTTCGTCCCAGCGCTTCTTGTTGGCGGCAAACTCGCCCAACTGCTTGTTCATCTCCCAGTTCAACGGGAAAGGACGGATGTCTACCCCGCCACTGGTGCTTCCGGCGGCACCAAATACGTCCGTGTGGCGGAAGGCATTCCACAAGGCGCCGTGTCCGCCCATGCTCAGGCCGGTGATGGCGCGTCCGCGGGGAGCGGCCACTGTCTTATAGTGGCTGTCCGTATATGCCACCAACTCGGAGGAAACAAAAGTCTCATAGCGGTACGAGGGATTTAACGGACTGTCCCAGTACCAGCTGTTTTCTCCGTCAGGACATACGAAGACGATGCCTTTCTCATCCGCGATGCGGGGCAGTTCGGGCTTGACGTTTATCCACGTCTTGGCGTCTCCACCGTATCCATGCAACAGATAAACCGCCGGACATGCCTGCGGATGGTCGCCCAAGGCTTTGTCGGGCAGGATGTAGACTACCTGCACGTCCTTGTCCATCGCCCGACTCTTGACCATCACCGTATCCACACGTGCGGCCCGCGACGCCAAGGCCACCAAAAACAATAAAACGCCTGTCAAAAGAATTCCGCTTCTTGTCATTTTCAAAGGTTTTAATACAAAACATCCGTTATTTGCGACAAAATTAGTATGTTTGCAACAAAATTACTTCAATTTCTATATGGAATTTTTTATCATCCTGCTTTTATTAGTCATGAATGGCATCTTTGCCATGTATGAAATCGCACTTGTATCCTCCAGCAAAGCACGCCTGGAAACCCTGGCAAGCAAAGGGAACAAAAGAGCCAAAGGGGTGTTGAAACAACTGGAGGAACCCGAGAAATTTCTTTCCACCATCCAGATAGGCATCACGCTCATCGGCATCGTATCGGGTGCATACGGCGGTGCGAACATTGCCGACGATCTCGTCCCCCTGTTCGCCATGATACCCGGGGCGGAAGCCTATGCGGCCAACCTGGCTATCATCACCACCGTAGCGGTCATCACCTACCTGTCGCTGATTATCGGTGAGCTGGTGCCCAAGACTATCGCCATGAGCAATCCTGAGAAATGGGCCACGCGCCTCAGTCCGTTCATGATTGTGCTCAGCAAAATCTCCTATCCGTTCGTCTGCCTGCTCAGCGCATCCACCCGCCTGACAAACCGCGTCATCGGCGTGGAGGACAATGAAGAGCGCCAGATAACGCAGGACGAACTGAAAATGATACTCCACCAAAGCTCCGAACAGGGCGTCATCGACAAGGACGAGACCGAGATGCTGA
This sequence comes from uncultured Bacteroides sp., assembly GCA_944319875.1. Lineage (GTDB taxonomy): Bacteria > Bacteroidota > Bacteroidia > Bacteroidales > Bacteroidaceae > Bacteroides. Next base: position 31,319 of record CALUFR010000044.1, on the reverse strand, counting down.
AAGACGTGTTCCGCTTCTCGGACAAGCGCGCCAATGACCTGATGACCTGCCGGCGCGACATCGTGGCTCTGCACCCGAGCGATACGCCTGAAAAGGTGCTGGAGGTCATCCGCGAACAGCATTTCAGCAAATACCTGCTGACCGAAAAGGAACTGGACGAAATCATCGGTATCGTATCCGTGAAGGACATCATCCTGATGATGGGCAACACGGAGCACCGCTTTGACCTGCGCAGCATCGCCCGCCCGGCTCAGTTCATCCCCGAAAGCCTGTATGCGAAGAAAGTGCTGGAGATTTTCAAGAAGAACAAGAATAAATTCGGCGTGGTGGTAGACGAATACGGAAGCACGCAAGGCATCATCACCCTGCACGACCTGACCGAAAGCATCTTCGGCGACATTCTGGAGGAGAACGAGACGGAAGAGGAGGAAATCGTGACCCGACAGGACGGTTCCCTGCTGGTGGAGGCTTCCATGAACCTAGACGACTTTATGGAAGAAATGGGCATTCTGGATTATGATGACCTCAAGGAAGAGGATTTCAACACGTTGAGCGGCCTGGCTATGTTCCTCGTGGGGCGCATACCGAAGGCGGGCGACCTCTTCACCTACAAGAACCTCCACTTCGAAATTGTGGACATGGACCGCGGACGCGTGGACAAGCTGTTGGTCACGAAAGATCCGGAAGAGAGCGAGGAGTGAGTCTACAAAAAAAGAGAGGGTATATCAAAATTAAAAGTAGCTTTCATTTTACTCTGTCATCCTGAGCAACACGAAGGATCTCCCGCACACTTTTAGCAACCGGGAGATGCTTCACATACGTTCAGCATGACAGAATGATAGGCACTTTGAATTTTGATACACCCTCTTTATTCTGTTCCTATACAATGCTTATTTCTTCGGAGAAGAATAGCGCGCGTTCAGGCCTTCCAGGATTTCCCGCGTGATGTTGTAGGCGCTATCGGCATAGAGCAGGTTGTCAAAACCGGTGTTGCTGATAATCAGGCTATAGCCCTTCGTCTTGTTATACTCCTTCAGGAAGGAATTGATGGAGTCGCGCAGCTGAAGGCTGTTCTTCTCATTCTCGCTCATCAGCTCTGCCTGCAATTTGTTGCTCAACGCCTGCAGGTCCTGCTCCAGCTTGGCAATGCGGTTGTATTCCTGCTGGGCTCTCTCTTGCGAAAGATATGCGTTGTTTTGGAACTTGGTCTGGAATTCCTGCTTCTGCTTGTCCAGTTCCGTAGCCTTCTGGTTGAGGGTCAGGCGCACGTTCTCGCTTTTCTTCACCATCGCCTCGTTCAGGTCGATGCAGAAATTGTATTTAGCCAATAAAGTGTCTATCTCAACGTAGGCTATCTTCATGCCCGACAGGCCGGCTTGGGCAGGAGCACTTACCGGTTGCGTGTTTGTATTGCCGGCACATTGGGAAAACAAAACGACAAAGGCCAAAGAAGCCAATCCGTTCAGGAGGTAATTTAATCTCTTCATAATCTTTGAGTACAATATTATTTTTTTGAATTAATTAGTTCATCTCGTTCAACGCCTTCTCCAGCTCGTCAATGGAAAAACGGGGTTTCTTCTGGGCCTCTCTGTCCTGCGACTGGACACATCCGATGCCCTTCTCCCGAAGCGCTTTGTTGCCGCTCACATGGCTGTTGGGGAAGCGGCCGCCTTTCACGAAAAAGACCTTTACGCCCAACAAAAGGATGCAAATAGCAACTATTAACAATGTAATCAATATAGTCTCGAGCATTTCCATTAATTTTGTGGGTGCAAATATAGGGCTTTGAAAGGACTAAGCCGCCTTTTTTCCGCTAAAAAAAGAAGAAGAGCCGGCAGTACAGTTCATTATTTAACCATATTTAGCAATGCCGGCTCATGTCATACAATTAAGAAAGGACATGTGAAGCAAACTGCATACAGATATTTATATCTAAAAACGACAATTATATAATATGGAGAAGAAAGATTTGAAACCGGCCGGCGTTTTCCGCTATTTCGAGGAAATCTGCCAAGTGCCCCGTCCGTCCAAGCATGAAGAGAAAATCGTGGCCTATCTGAAAAAGTTTGGAGAAGACCACCATTTGGAGACTCTTTGTGACGAGGTCGGCAATGTATTGATCAAGAAACCCGCCACCCCGGGAATGGAGAACCGCAAGACCGTCGTCCTGCAATCGCACGTCGACATGGTGTGCGAGAAGAACAACGATGTGGAGCACGACTTCATGACGGATCCCATCCAGACTGAAGTGGACGGTGAATGGCTGAAAGCCAAAGGCACCACGCTGGGAGCGGACAACGGCATCGGTGTGGCAACCGAACTGGCCATCCTGGCCGATGACACCATCGAACACGGACCGCTGGAGTGTCTGTTCACCATCGACGAGGAGACGGGCCTGACCGGAGCTTTCGCACTGAAAGAGGGCTTCATGAACGGTGACATCCTGCTGAACCTCGACTCGGAGGACGAAGGCGAACTGTTCATCGGATGTGCCGGCGGCGTGGATTCCGTGGCCGAATTCCACTATCAGGAAATCGATGTCCCCGCCGGATATTTCTGTTGCAAAATTCAGGTGAAGGGCCTGAAGGGCGGACATTCGGGCGGCGACATCCACTTAGGACTGGGCAACGCCAATAAAATCCTGACCCGCTTCCTGAGCCTGGCGGCCGGAAAGTATGACTTATACCTGTGTGAGATCGACGGAGGAAACCTGCGCAACGCCATCGCCCGCGAGGCACACGCCGTCATCGCCGTGCCCGAGGAGAACAAGCACGACTTGCGTGCCGACTTGAATGTGTTCGCCTCTGACGTACAGGCCGAATATAACGTCATCGACCCCGACCTGCAACTGGTCATGGAGTCGGAGAACTTCCGGACGAAAGCCATCGACCGCGACACCACCCGCAGGCTTCTGCAAGCCCTCTACGCATGTCCCCACGGAGTCTTTGCCATGAGCCAGGACATCCCCGGCCTTGTGGAAACCTCCACCAACCTGGCATCCGTCAAGATGAAGCCGGGACACATCATCCGCATCGAGACAAGCCAGCGCAGCTCCACCGCCTCATCCAAGCAGGACATTGCCAACATGGTGCGCACCGTCTTCGAGATGGCCGGTGCAAGCGTCAGCTTCGGTGACGGCTATCCCGGCTGGAAGCCCAATCCGCATTCGGAAATCCTGGAAGTGGCCGCGGCTTCTTACAAACGCCTGTTCGGGACAGACGCCAAAGTAAAAGCCATTCACGCAGGGCTGGAGTGCGGCCTGTTCCTCGACAAATATCCGTCGCTCGACATGATTTCGTTCGGCCCCACCCTGCAAGGCGTACACTCGCCCGACGAACGCATGCTGATACCGACCGTACAGAAATTCTGGGATCATCTGCTGGACATCCTGAAAAACATACCGGCCAAGCAATCACGCTAATCACGGCATAGACAGATGATCCGCTTTCCACAAAGACACAGGAAGAGTATGAAGGCCCGCCTTGCCTTGTATGCTTTCTGTGTCTTTGCTTTTTGCACCAATCTTCCGGGCAAGGCGCAGGATAAAGACACACTGACCTTCCGCGTCGTGAGCTATAACGTGGAGAACCTGTTCGACACACGGCACGACTCGCTGAAAGACGACTACGAATTCCAGCCTGAATCTGTCCGACACTGGAATTATTCAAAATACAAGAAGAAGCTGGACGACATCGGCCGCACCCTCATCGCCACAGGAGGATGGACACCGCCGGCCCTGGTGGCTTTATGCGAAGTGGAGAATGACAGCGCCCTGCTCGACTTGACGCGCTATTCTGTCCTGAGCGAGGCAGGCTACCGCTATGTCATGACCCACTCTCAAGACAAGCGAGGCATCGACGTGGCTCTGCTCTATCAACGGGGATTGTTCAAACTTCTTTCCAGCAGGAGCCTGAGCGTCACTCCTCCCCGTCCGTCCGACCGCCCCACGCGTGACATCCTGCACGCAAGCGGCCTGTTGCTGAACGGAGACACCCTGGACGTGCTGATAGCCCATTTTCCCTCCCGCTCGGGCGGCGCCAGGAAGAGCGAACCTTACCGCCTGGAAGCGGCCCGCCGACTGAAACAAGTGGCGGACAGCCTCATCGGCCTGCGCCGATATCCGCAAGTGTTGATCATGGGTGACTTCAATGACTATCCCACCAACCGCTCCGTCAGACAGATCCTGCAAGCCGAAGCTCCCGCTCCGGCCACCCCTCCCCTCGACGACAGGCTCTACCACCTGCTGGCCCGAAAATCAAAAGAGGAGAGAAACTACGGAAGCTATAAATATCAAGGCGAATGGCGCCTGCTCGACCATCTCATCGTGTCGGGCAATCTGCTGAAGGCTGACGCCCCGCTCACCACCGACGAAGTACATGCCGGAGTGGCCCGCCTGCCTTTCCTTCTGATTCCCGATAAAAAATTCGGAGGTGTTCAGCCTTTCCGCACGTACATCGGTCCCCGATATAAGGGAGGCATCAGCGACCATCTGCCCGTATGGGCGGAATTCCGGCTGATTTATTAAACCCCAATCGTCAATTTTAGCCCACCGCAAGTTGCAGGTGTCGAATAAAATTGCGAATATTGCATGAACAATTTCTACAAACATCATGAAACGTACTATTCTGTTACTGACTTTTCTGGCAGGCCTCCTGCCCGCATTCGCCCAACGTCTGATTGAAATCGGAAAGGGCTACAGCTCCACATCCATCAACACGACTGTCTTTCGCAACAGCTCGTTCGTCACCTTCAGGCAACACCAATACACGGCTTATTACGACACCGAGGGTTACATGGTTCTTGGCAAACGCAAGCTGGACTCCACGCAATGGGAGCTCCAACGGACACAATACAAAGGCAATGTGGCCGACGCACACAACATCATCAGCCTCATGGTAGACGGAGACGGCTACCTGCACGTGGCGTTCGACCACCACAACCACCCCTTGAACTATTGCCGGAGCACGGCGCCCGGCTCGCTCACCCTGGGTGAAAAAGAACCGATGACCGGCAAAGACGAGGCCGACGTCACCTATCCGGAATTCTATCGCCTCTCCGACGGCGACCTGCTCTTTGCCTACCGCTCAGGCATGTCCGGCAGGGGGAACCTCATCCTCAACCGCTACTATCTGAAACAACGCCGGTGGGAGCGCGTGCAAGATATCCTCATCGACGGTGAGGGCCGTCGCAACGCCTACTGGCAACTGTACGTTGACCCTAAAGACGTGATACACGTGTCGTGGGTGTGGCGCGAGACGGCGATGGTGGAGACCAACCACGACCTGTGCTATGCCTGCTCGCCCGACGGCGGAAGGACTTGGTTTAAATCGGACGGCAAGGCATACGACCTGCCCATACGCGAAGCCAACGCGGAATACGCCTGCCGCATTCCTCAAAACAGCGAGCTCATCAACCAAACCAGCATGAGCACAGATGCTGAAGGCCATCCCTACATCGTCACGTATTGGCGAGACGCCGACAGTGCCGTTCCCCAGTATCGGCTGGTGTGGCACGATGGATCGGCTTGGCACAACCGCCCCATCATGAACCGCACGCAAGCCTTCTCTCTCAAAGGAGGAGGCACCAAAATGATTCCGATTTCCCGTCCCCGCATAGCCGTAGACAACGGGAAGGCTTTCTTCCTTTTCCGCGATGCGGAACGGGGCAGCAAGGTATCCATGGCCTATACGCCCGACATCAGAAACGGAGCATGGCAAGTGAGCGACCTGACCGACTTCTCCGTTGACGCCTGGGAACCAAGTTTTGATACGGAGTTGTGGAAACAGGACAGGAAACTTCACGTCTTCGTACAAGAAACCCGCCAGGGCGACGGCGAGAGACAAATCACTTCCAGGCCGACTCCCGTGTACGTGCTCGAAATCGAGACCCAACCCTAACCCTACACGCCCAAAACGCATGAATAAAGTGGCGAAACATCGTTCATTGCAAGATTATCTACCCCTTTTTGAATGATTTACCGACCACGCAATCATTGTTTATTCGTAAATTTGCACAAAACAAAAAACAACGACATCAAACATGAAAAACAGATTTCTTGCTCTCGTCTTATTATTGGCGACTCTGGCTCCGGCTTTTGCCGAAAAACCGGAAGAAAAAGACATGGCGGCCTACCTATTTGTCTACTTCACCGGCAACCACATCAGCCAGGAAGCTGTGTGCTATGCCGTCAGCATGGACGGATATACCTACTGGGCTTTGAACGACAACAAGCCGGTCATTGACTCCAAAGTCATCAGCTCGACCGGCGGTGTACGCGACCCGCACATCCTGCGTTGTGAAGACGGAAAAACATTTTATATGGTGGTGACAGACATGGTGTCGGACAACGGATGGGACTCCAACCGCGCCATGGTATTGCTGAAATCGACCGACCTGGTGCACTGGTCGCACGCGGTCGTCAACATGCAGAAGCGCTATGCGGGACAGGAAAAACTGAAACGCGTGTGGGCTCCCCAAACCATCTTTGACCCTGAAGCCGGGAAATACATGATCTACTGGTCCATGAAGTACGGTGACGGGCCGGACGTCATCTACTACGCATACGCCAACCGAGACTTCACCGACCTCGTGGGCGAGCCAAAGCCCCTCTTCGTGCCTGCCGACAAGAAATCATGCATTGACGGCGACATCGTCTACAAGGATGGTGTCTACCACCTGTTCTACAAGACAGAAGGCCACGGGAACGGCATCCGCGTGGCGACCACTCGCTCGCTCACTTCCGGCCAATGGAAGGAAAATCCGGAATACAAGCAACAAACCCCGGAAGCGGTGGAAGGCGCCGGTACCTTCAAGCTGATCGGACAGGACAAATACATCCTGATGTATGACGTCTATATGAAAGGCGCTTACCAGTTTACGGAAACCACCGACCTGGAGCACTTCAAGGTCATTGACCACGACGTAAAGATGAACTTCCACCCGCGCCACGGCACCATCATCCCCATCACCCGGAGTGAGCTGAAGCATATCACGGACCGGTGGGGCAAGCCGGAGGAACTGGGTGTCCTGCCCGCCAACCCTGTCTTACCCGGCTTTCACGCCGACCCCGAAATCCTTTACTCCAACCAGACGGGGAAATATTATATCTACTCCACCACCGACGGACAACCCGGATGGGGCGGATGGTACTACACCGCCTATTCCTCTGCCGATCTGAAGGAATGGACCTACGAAGGCGTCGTGCTCGACCTGAAGTCTGACCAAGTGCCCTGGGCCGACGGCAACGCGTGGGCACCCGCCATCGAAGAGAAAAAAACCAAGGAGGGCTATCGCTACTACCTGTATTTCAGCGGTAACCCCAAAAGTGGAGGCGGCAAGCAGATAGGCGTCGCCACGAGCGACTCGCCCACCGGACCCTTCACCGCCCCGGCTCTCCCGATGATTACCGACTCGCCCACGGGAAGCGGCCAGCAAATCGACGTAGACGTTTTCACCGACCCTGTTTCGGGCAAATCCTACCTCTACTGGGGCAACGGATACATGGCCGGAGCCGAGCTGAACAAAGACATGCTCTCCATCAAGAAAAAGACACTGAAGGTGCTGACGCCCGAAGGAGGTACCCTGAAAGACTATGCCTACCGCGAAGCTCCCTACGTCTTCTATAGAAACGGCCTGTACTACTTCCTGTGGTCCGTGGACGACACCGGTTCACCCAACTATCACGTGGCCTACGGCACGTCCTCATCGCCACTGGGTCCCATCCAAGTGGCCGCTGATCCCATTGTCACCCTTCAAGACCCCGCGAAAGAAATCTACGGTCCTGCCCACAACTCGGTCATCCGCAAACCCGGAACAGACGAATGGTACATCGTCTACCATCGCATCAACAAGCACTACCTCGACCCGAACCTCTCGCCCGGTACGCACAGAGAAGTCTGCATCGACCACCTGGAGTTCAACACCAACGGCACCATCAAGCGTGTCGGGCTGACCCAATAAGCAGAAACTATTTAACATCCTAAATATAGCGTAAATCGATCATGAAAAGAGTAGCAAGTATCGCCCTCTCCCTCCTCTTGGCCGCAGGCCTGGCAGGCGGATTGTCGTCGTGCGCACAGAAGACGACGGGCACTTTCGAGGCTGGAAAAGGCACATTCCTCCTCAACGGAGACTCCATGGTGGTGAAAGCCGCCGAAATCCACTATCCGCGTATCCCCGAGCCCTACTGGGAGCAGCGCATCGAGTCGTGCAAGGCACTGGGCATGAACACTATCTGCCTCTATGTGTTCTGGAACCTGCACGAGCAGGAAGAAGGCAAGTTCGACTTCACCGGCAACAAGGACATCGCTAAGTTCTGCCGCTTGGCCCAGAAGCACGGCATGTACATCATTGTCCGCCCCGGCCCCTATGTATGCGCCGAATGGGAAATGGGCGGCCTGCCCTGGTGGCTACTGAAAAAACAAGACATACAACTCCGCTCGCTCGACCCCTACTACATGGAGCGCGTAGGCATCTTCATGAAGGAAGTGGGCAAGCAACTGGCCGACCTGCAGATTACCCGCGGCGGAAACATCATCATGGTGCAAGTGGAAAATGAATATGGCTCCTACGGCATCGACAAGCCCTACGTGTCGGCCATCCGTGACCTGGTGCGCGAAGCCGGATTCACGGACGTGCCACTCTTCCAATGCGACTGGAGCTCGAACTTCACCAATAACGCCCTGGACGACCTGATCTGGACAGTGAACTTCGGCACCGGTGCCAACATTGAAGAGCAATTCAAAAAGCTGAGAGAACTCCGCCCCGAAACACCTCTGATGTGCAGCGAGTTCTGGAGTGGCTGGTTCGATCACTGGGGACGCAAACATGAAACGCGCGACGCGGCTACCATGGTGAGCGGCATCAAGGACATGCTCGACCGACACATTTCCTTCAGCCTCTACATGACCCACGGAGGCACGACCTTCGGCTGGTGGGGCGGTGCCAACAATCCCGCCTACTCGGCTATGTGCAGCTCCTACGACTACGACGCGCCCATCAGTGAAGCCGGATGGCTCACACCGAAATACTACCAGTTGCGCGACCTGCTCCAACAATACCTCCCCGCCGGGCAGAGCCTTCCCGAACCGCCCGAAGCTTTCCCCGTCATCCGCGTGCCGGCTATCACCGAATGGGAAGTAGCTCCCCTCTTCGACAACCTGCCCGAACCCAAACAGACGGAGAGTGTCAAGCCGATGGAGCAGTTCGACCAAGGATGGGGAAACATTCTCTACCGCACAATCCTGAAGGAAGACATTACGGGCACGCTCCATCTGGACGAGATGCACGACTGGGCGCAAGTCTTTGCCGACGGACGCCTGCTGGGGCGCCTCGACCGCCGGCATGGCGAGTTCACTCTGCCCTTAGAATCACCCCTGAAGAAGGGCACCCGCCTGGACATCCTCGTAGAAGCCATGGGACGCGTCAACTTCGACAAATCCATCCACGACCGCAAAGGCATCACCAAGAAGGTGGAAGTCATCACCGACGGACGAGCTACGGAACTGAAAGACTGGTCCGTCTACAACCTGCCTCCCTTCTATGAATTTGTCTGCGACAAGAACTACCGGAAAGGACAGACCGTCGAAGGCCCCGCCTACTATCGAGCCACTTTCCACCTGGACAAGACTGGCGACACTTTCCTCGATATGCAAACGTGGGGTAAAGGCATGGTGTGGGTCAACGGACACGCCATGGGCCGCTTCTGGGAAATCGGCCCCCAGCAAACTTTATTCATGCCCGGATGCTGGCTCAAGGAAGGCGAGAACGAAATCATCGTCCTCGACCTGAAAGGACCCGCCGAGACACGAATCGAAGGCCTCGAGAAGCCCATCCTGGACATGCTACGCGAGAAGGCTCCCGAGACGCACCGCAAGGATGGACAATCCCTGAAGCTCAGCACCGAAACGCCCGTACACAAGGGCGCTTTCCGAACGGGTAACGGATGGCAGGAAGTGAAGTTCGCCACCCCCACCAACGGACGCTACTTCTGCCTAAACGCCCTCTCCAACTATGACGGCACGAACATCGCCGCCGTGGCCGAGTTCGACGTCTTAGGCGCTGACGGCAAACCCCTGCCACGCGAGAGCTGGAAGATAGTCTACGCCGATAGCGAGGAGACACGCAGCGGCAACCGCACGGCCGACAAGATATTCGACCTGCAGGAGAGCACCTTCTGGCAGACGGTGGACAACACCGCTTTCCCCCATCAGGTGGTCATCGACCTGGGCAAGGAATACAAGGTGAGCGGCTTCCGCATGTTGCCCCGCGCGGAGAAAGGCGCACCGGGCCTCATCAAGGACTATGCCGCCTACGTCAGAAAAACGGACTTCAAATATTGATTTTCCTAAAAAATATACAGTAATAGGCAATTTAAGGTTTTGTGAGAGGATGTTCCGCGCGATGCGGCGCATCCTCTCGTATTTTCCGGCCACACGCCCCTCAGACGAAGGCGACCACCAGCATCCCCACCACCGTGGCGCCTCCCACGGCCACGGGCACCCACAGATGCCTCGGACGCTCGGGACGCTTGTATTTACAGAGTTTGTAGAAAAGCCAGTAGCAGAGGCTGGCTCCCACGAACCCCAACAAGGCACCCGCCAGCAAATCGCCCGGATAGTGGACACCCAGATAGGCGCGCGAATAGCACGTCACCAACGCCCATCCGAAGACGAATGCCGAGAGCAACCGTTGGCGAAAGAGGTAGAAGATGAAGAAGGCCAGACCGAACGTGTTCGCCGCATGGCACGACGGGAAGCCATAGCGTCCTCCGCGATATCCGTTGACCAGATGCACCAGCTCCGAGAGGGGATTGTCCAGATTCGAGGGACGCAGACGGGCCACTTCAGGGCGAATCACCGATGCCCCCACCTGGTCGGCCAAGACAATGGTGAGCGCGATGGCTACGGCACATCCCACGGCCACCTGCCAGCGCAGGTTGCGCCCGATGACGTAGAGCAGTGAAGCATAAAAAGGAATCCAGATCAGCTTGCCGCTGAAGGCATACATAAACGTATCCGCCCAAGGGGCGTGCCATCCGTTGATGGCCAAGAGGCAGGCGTTGTCCGCCTCAATCAATTGTGATAACAAGTCTGTCCACATAGTTTTTTAATTAATTTTCAGTCTATTACTTTTCCTCAGGCGTCCCCGCGCGCTTCAGGCGAAGGCGACGGTTGATGACGGCGGGCAGCTCGTCCTCATAGTGAGTCACCATGATGAGTGTCTTATCCGGACGCCGGCAGAAAGCCTCGATGACAGCCTTCACCCGCCGTCGGTTGTACGTGTCGAGTCCGTGCAGGGGCTCGTCCAGTATCAGCAGCTCAGGGTCCTTGACGAAGGCGCGGGCCAGCAGGACCAAGCGCTGCTCGCCACTGCTCAGTTGCAGGAAAGGCTTGTCGCGCAGGGCACCGATGCCGAAGACGTCCATCCAACATCCGCACACCTCTGCCTCCTCTGGACGCGGACGCTTGTAGAGGCCGATACTGTCGTGCAAACCGCTGGCCACGATGTCCACTGCCGGAAGGTTCTTCAGGTAGGCACGATGCATCTCGGGACTGACGTAGCCAATGTGCTTCTTGATTTCCCAGATGCTTTCACCCGAGCCCCGCTTACGGCCGAAGAGACTGATGTCGCAGGCATAGGACTGGGGATTGTCGGCATATATCAGGCTCAGCAAGGTGGACTTACCCGCTCCGTTCTCACCGCTCAGAGCCCACTTCTCACCGCGGGTCACCGTCCAATCCAGGTCGCGCAGAATGATACGGTCACCATATCGGATACTGACGTGCCGGAGGCTCACCACTTCGTCCGAAGGAAAAGCCTCGTGCGTGCAGGACAACTCAGCCACACGCTCGCGTAAGGCTTCAAGTCGTCGAAGCTCGTCAGAGCGACAAGTTTCATCGTGCCGACGGAAGGTCTCCAAATAGTCTGCCCGCGCCATCTTAGGGAAAACACGCAGGGCGTCCACGGGCACCACGTGGGTGACGAAAGGCGGCACGTCGTCGAGACTCGAAAGCACCGCCACCAGCTGGATGGACCCCGTGGCCGCCACACGCCCCATCAGGTCGCACAACATGCGGCGCGCCTCTGCATCAAGCCCGATAAAAGGATTGTCTACAACCAACACGCGGGGAGCTCCAAGCAATGCCTTGGCTAACTGAAACTTACGCAGTTCACCACTACTAAGCAAGATGATCTTCTTATCAAGTAGAGATTCCAAGCCAAAAAGGGAGAAGAGAGCGCGACACTGTTCCTCGTTCTCCACTCTGCCCAGCAAATCGCGTACAGTAGGCACCTCATCCTGGTCGTGGGCATTCCAGCGCTGCTGGTAATAATAGTTCGCATCGGCTCCGCCATACGTATCGCGGAAAGCGACATAGCGGATATTCCCATAAGCCGAAGTCGAGGCCGACGGACGGAAGTCATACTCCAACCGCCCCTCACGCAAGGGATATTCCCCCGTCAGCATCCCCACGAGCAGGCTCTTGCCCGCCCCGTTAGGACCAACGATGGCAATGTGCTCGTCTGCCCCGAAAGCCACCGAGGCAGGAGCCACCAGCCTCACCAGCGGATTGCGAGTCACACCTGCTGTCAGGCGTATCGTCTGTTGTCCGTTCATAGTAGTGTCACATTTTTCTGTCTTACTTTTGTAGTGTAAAAAGGAGGCAAACGCTTTGAATAGGCAGCGAACTAAATCCCCCGAAGGCGCTGCACGAGCGAATCGCAGACATGACGAAAGGCCGTGCGGTTGGCTTCGCTGATGGGCTTCTTTGGCTGCGACTTGATGGTAAGCGGATTGACGGGGCGACCGTTCTCATAGACACGGAAGTCGAGGTGAGGCCCTGTAGAAAGCCCCGTGGAGCCCACGTAGCCGATGACTTCCTTCTGCTTCACCGTGGCGCCCACCTTCAGCCCACGAGCAAAACGCGAGAGGTGCATGTAGGTGGTAGTGTAGGTGGAGTTATGCCTGATTTTCACGTAGTTTCCTCCTCCGCCCGCCTGATAGGCCTTGGCGATGACCTTCCCGCTTCCGATGGCATAGACGGGCGTGCCGGCAGGAGCAGCATAGTCCACACCGTGGTGGGCTCGGTAGCGCTTCAGCACGGGGTGATAGCGGCTATTGGTGAAGCGTGAGGAGATGCGGTAGAAGTCGAGCGGCGCCTTCAGGAAAGCACCTTCGAGGCTGTTACCGTGCTCGTTGTAATAGAGTTCCTCACCGTCCTGCACGAAGGGAATGGCATAGTAGGTACTATCCGAGGCACGGAAGGAAGCGGCACGGACGCGGAAATGGTCAAGCGCTTTTCCACTCACGTACTCCTGCTCGTAAATGACGCGGAACTCATCCTGCTTTTGGAGGCCGAAGAAGTCGATGGTCCACCCGAAGATGTGGGAAAGGGTGATGGCCAGCTGGGGCGAGGCTCCACACTGACGCATGGCTACCCAAAGAGAGGATTCCACGCGTCCGACGGCCGTCTGTTCGCGCCACTCGGAGGGGTTCTGCCCGCGCCCAACGGAGAGCTCGCCCCGCAGGTCGAAAACAACGTAATTCTTGGGGTCTTCCTCGTAGACGAAGAAGCGCGGACAGGCCAGACTATCCTTACTTAGGAAAACAGCGTAAGCCTGCCCGGCACGGATGCGACGGACATCAAACACACCGCGGGCTTTCTCACCCAGCCGATGAACGGTGCCCACGGACACGCCATGCTCGCCCAACAGGGTGCCCAGACTCTGGCGGGGTTGCACGATGCCGTAGCGTACGTCATAGTGCTCCAAAGGGATGCCATATTGGCAAGCCAGTTCGTTGACTTCGGCCGAATCGGTCAGTGCCACTTCGTCGAGCGGCTCTCCATCCCCGCGGCCGACGGGAAGGAAAATCAAGGTCAGAGCCAGCACCGTAAACAAGGGCAGTGCCACGAGCCATAGTTTCTTTTTATTGAATTTGAACACTTTACTAATTGAGATTTGAAAATTAAAAATTATTTCCATGCGATGAGAGCCGACCGGGCAGGCACCGTCAACTCACCACCGGTCACCCGAGCCAATCCGGCTTCGCTGATCAAGCCGTCGCGACAGACAATGGTATAGCGCCCTTGGGGAACGGCCACACGGGCAGGCTCAAGTCGTGCGTTTAGCACCACGACAATCTCCTGCCAGGCATCGCCTCCGGCATGATCCTTCAAACGCCAAGCCACGAGGTTCGTTCCCTCAACGGGCAGGAACTCCAAATGACGGCGCACCAAGTCGGCGTCGCCCAGGCGAAAGGCCGGATGATTTTTGCGGAGCTGTATCAACCCCTTGTAGTAAGCGAAGACGTCGGCGTGCAAGGCCTTGCGATTCCAATCGATGGCGTTGACGGAGTCGGGACTCTGGAAGCTATTGTGGACACCTTTCTTATCGCGCATCACCTCTTCGCCGGCATAGATGAAGGGAATACCCTGCGAAGTGAAAACGGCCGTCTGGGCCAGTTTGTCGAGGCGAGCCAGCTCGGAGGGGGTCAGGCCGGGGATGCTGGCTTTGAGACGGTCAACGAGGCACATGTCGTCATGGCAGGAGACGTAGCTAATCATCTGCGTGGGTTGTCCGGCCCAAGGGGCACGGCTATAGTTGACGGAGTCGTAATGCACCTGCGGATGATCCACGGCGCCCACGATGCCGAACTTGACGCTCTCCTCGCTTCCGGGCAAGCCGGCCAGGAAGGCTCCCTGCGCATTGTCGTTGAAGGGGCCACGAAGGGCGTCGCGCAACTCATCGCTAAAAGCGGCGATGCCAGGCATGCGGTGCGTATTGGCCTTCATGGCCAGGGAGTCTTGCGGGAGCTGGGGCGCCCTTGCCGCCCAGCCTTCTCCGTAAACAATAATAGAAGGATCTACAGCCGTCAAGGCGGCACGTATCTCGTTCATCGTCTCAAGGTCGTGAATACCCATGAGGTCGAAGCGGAAGCCGTCAATGTGGTACTCATTGACCCAGTGGAGAACAGACTCCACCATGTACTTGCGCATCACAGGGCGGTCGCTGGCCGTCTCGTTACCACAGGCCGAGGCGTCGGCATAGGTGCCTTCGGGCGTCTGGCGATAGAAGTAGCCAGGAACGGTGCGTTCGAAGTTGCTCCCGTCCACGCTGAATGTATGGTTATAAACCACGTCGAGTATGACGCGGATACTCGCCCGATGAAGAGCCTGCACCATCTGCTTAAACTCGCGGATGCGCACGGCCGGGTCATAGGGGTCGGTAGAATAGGAACCGTCCGGAACGTTATAATTCAAAGGGTCGTACCCCCAGTTGTATTGGTTTTCATCGAGCCTCGTCTCATCCACGGAAGCATAATCGTAGGAGGGAAGCAGGTGAACATGGGTGACACCCAACTCACGCAGGTGGTCGATGCCCGTTGACAATCCTTGGGGAGAGCGGGTGCCTTCCTCGGTGAGAGCCAGAAATTTACCCTTATGGGCGATGCCCGACGCAGGCGAGACGGAGAAGTCGCGGTGGTGCATCTCGTAGATGACGGCGTCGGCCGGCGATTGAAGGGGAGGTCGGCGGTCTTCGCTCCAACCTTCAGGATCGGTGGCGCGCAGGTCAATAATGGCGGCCCGCTTGCCGTTTACACCCACCGCACGAGCGTTGATGCCGGGTGTGTCACCCAGCCAGCGGTCGTCTATCTTGACATTGAAGGTATAGAAGCGCCCCATGAGATCCTCGTCCACCGCGGCGTGCCACACGCCTTCCTCGCCCGCCTCCATGCTGACAGTGCGATAAGCGTGTCCGCCCTCTCCCTCCTCGTAGAGCATGAGGCGCACTTCATCGGCCGTAGGTGCCCAAAGGGAAAATCGTGTGGTTTGCGGGGTGTACTCCATCTCCGTCAGGCTGCCCGAAGGTACAGGGTAGAGTTCAAAAGACGCGTACTCGTTTTTCGCGGATGTGCAGCCGACGGCCGTCGCCGCCGCTACACCAACAATGACTAAATCGTTCAGTTTCATGGCATGCTTCTTTTTTATATTTATATGTAATATGTATCTAAATTATATGCAATCCGTTACTTATCTCACCTTGTCCGGGTTCTTGGCCACAAAATCCTTCCATCCCCGATAGGCTTTCTCTACAGCCGGACGCCCCATCTGGAGATAATGACAATAGGCGGCGGCCATGGCATCCGTGGCATCCATAAAGGCTGGCATGTCATCCTCGCGGAAGTGAAGCATGCGGCGAAGCATATCAGCCACCTGCTCCTTCGAGGCCTGCCCATTGCCCGTGATAGCCATCTTGATTTTCAGCGGGGCATACTCGGTGATGGGAATGTCACGGCTCAGGGCAGCGGCCATGGCCACTCCTTGCGCACGCCCCAGTTTGAGCATGGACTGTACGTTCTTGCCAAAGAAAGGAGCTTCGATGGCCAGCTCGTCGGGCAGGTAGCTCTCAATGATGCCCAACACCCGCTCGTGGATGTGCTTCAACTTGAGGTAGGTGTCGCCCACGCGGCGCAGGTCGATGACACCCATGGCCACCATCTCGGGGCGCGCGCCCCGGACGCGAAGCACACCGTAGCCCATGACATTGGTGCCGGGGTCGATGCCCAAAATGATTTTTTCCTTGACCGGCGCTATCACTCCAACACCTCCATCAACGTGGGAAATCCCACAACCTTATCCTTGAACAACCTCAGCATCTCGTCGTTGAGCTTCACCCCCTGCTCTCGGTGCCAGCGATGGAGCAAGGCCGAGCTTTCCACCTCGAACTGAACGGAATAACACGTGCTTCCCTCTTCGCGGTGACTCAGGATACGAGCCATCCGCGGAGCACGGAGCGTGCCGTTTTTTTCCACTTCGGGCAGGTAGAATTCGCGCATCCAGATGAGGAAGTATTTCTCCTGTCCGTCCTCCACATGATAAGTTGTATTATAGACCAACATAAATTTTCCGCTATTTTTTTCTGCAAACATAGCAATTATTTCAGAAATATGCATTATCTTTGCGCCATCAAAAACGAAAGCCTCTGTGCAAACGTTTACTTTTGGGGTATTAGCTCATCTGGCTAGAGCGCGACACTGGCAGTGTCGAGGTGAGCGGTTCGAGTCCGCTATGCTCCACGCGAAGTCCTTGAAGCACATGCTTCAAGGACTTTTTTCGTATCTTTCCCGCAGATGACGAACCGATGTGAGAAGAAAGTTCTATCTTTGCGGGTGTTTTCAGAAAAAAACGAAAATTCAAAAAGACGACACGATATGATAGCTAAAATCAACGAACTTCTGCAGGAAGTGGAAGCAATGACAGCCTCCAACGCCGAAGAGCTGGAGGCGCTCCGCATCAAATACCTCAGTAAGAAGGGAGCCATCAACGCGCTGATGGCCGACTTCCGTAACGTGCCCGCTGAACAGAAAAAGGAGGTGGGAATGAAACTGAATGAACTCAAGAACAAGGCGCAGGACAAAATCAACGCCTTGAAGGAACAGTTTGAAGGCCAAGACACAGGTGTGGACGAACTGGACTTGACCCGCACCGCCTACCCCACTCCGCTGGGTACACGCCATCCCCTGTCCATCGTGAAAAACGAAATCATCGACATCTTTGCCCGCATGGGCTTCAATATCGCCGACGGCCCCGAGGTGGAGGATGACCTGCACGTGTACACGAAGCTGAACTTCGCCGCAGACCATCCGGCGCGCGACATGCAGGATACGTTCTTCGTGGACGTGAATCCCGGTGACGTGACCCGTAACATCATCCTACGCTCGCACACCAGCTCCGTGCAGGTGCGCACCATGGAGCACGCCCAGCCCCCCATCCGCATCATCTGCCCGGGACGCGTATACCGCAACGAGGCCATCAGCTACCGCGCCCATTGCTTCTTCCACCAAGTGGAAGCGCTGTACGTAGACAAGGGCGTGTCGTTCACTGACCTGAAGCAAGTGTTGCTCCTGTTCGCACAGGAAATGTTCGGAAGCGACACGAAGATACGTCTGCGCCCGTCATACTTCCCCTTCACGGAGCCGAGCGCCGAGATGGACATCAGTTGTAACATCTGCGGAGGCAAGGGATGCCCCTTCTGCAAGGGAACGGGATGGGTAGAAATCCTGGGATGCGGCATGGTGGATCCCAATGTGCTTGAAGCCTGCGGCATTGATAGCAAAGTCTACTCCGGCTATGCGTTGGGCATGGGCATCGAGCGCATCACTAACCTGAAATATCAGGTGAAAGACTTGCGCATGTTCTCGGAAAACGACACCCGCTTCCTGAAGGAATTCGAAGCAGCCCGATAAAAGAAGAATCGCGTGAAAGACAAACTCGTCACACCCAGTTATTGCTTCATCCTGGCGGCCAACTTCCTGCTTTACTTCGGTTTCTGGCTGATGATGCCCGTCCTGCCATTCTACCTGACAGAGGTCTTCGAGGCAAGCAAGTTCACGATGGGCCTCGTCCTGTCGTGCTACACCATTGCGGCCCTGTGCATCCGCCCTTTTTCGGGTTACCTGCTCGACACGTTTGCACGCAAGCCTCTCTATCTGCTGGCCTACTTCATCTTCACGGGCATCTTCGGAGGCTACCTGCTGGCGGGCACGCTGACGCTCTTCATCGTCTTGCGCGTGGTGCACGGCGTATCATTCGGCATGGTGACGGTGGGCGGCAACACGGTGGTTATCGACATCATGCCCTCATCGAGGCGTGGCGAAGGGTTAGGTTACTACGGACTGGCCAACAACATTGCCATTTCCATCGGTCCCATGGCGGGTCTTTTCCTGCATGACGCAGGTGTGGGCTACACTTGGATTTTCTGCGCCTCGCTAAGCTCGTGTCTGGCGGGATTCGCCTGCGCCACGTTGGTGAAGACGCCCTACAAACCGCCCGTGAAGCGCGATCCCATCTCACTGGACCGTTTCTTCCTACTAAAAGGCATACCGGCCGGCATCAGCCTCCTGTTGCTCTCCATCCCTTATGGCATGACGACTAACTATGTGGCCATGTACGCACGGCAAATCGGCATGGACGCCTCCACCGGATTTTTCTTCACCTTCATGGCGCTGGGCATGGCCGTGTCGCGCCTGTTCTCGGGAAGAATGGTGGACAGAGGCAAGATTACGCAGGTCATCTCCGCCGGGCTAATACTGGTGGTGCTCAGCTTCTTCCTGCTCGCCTCGTGCGTCTACATCATCCGGTGGGATAGCGGGACATGCACCATCACATTCTTCACCATCGCCCTGATGCTGGGCATCGGATTCGGCACGATGTTTCCCGCCTACAACACCCTGTTCGTCAACCTGGCTCCGAACAACCAGCGAGGTACAGCTACCTCCACCTATCTGACGTCCTGGGACGTGGGCATCGGCATCGGCATGCTACTGGGTGGCTACATCGCCGAAATCAGTACGTTTGACAAAGCTTATCTCTTCGGCGCCTGCCTCACGGTGGTCTCCACCCTCTATTTCAACGGTAAAGTGGCGCCCCATTATCACCGAAACAAACTACGATGAGAAAGAAAGAACGATACGAAAAAATATTGGCGTGGTTCAGGGAACACCGCCCCGTGGCCGAGACAGAGCTGTGCTACGCTAACCCCTTTGAGTTACTGATAGCCGTCATCTTGTCGGCTCAATGCACGGACAAGCGAGTCAACCAGATTACGCCTCCCCTCTTCCACGACTTCCCCACCCCTGAGGCACTGGCCGCCACCACTCCCGAAGTGGTGTTCGAATACATCCGTAGCGTGTCCTATCCCAACAACAAGGCCAAGCATTTAGTGGGCATGGCTCAGATGCTCGTCAAGGACTTCGGAAGCCAAGTGCCAGACACGCTGGAAGACCTCATCAAGCTGCCCGGCGTGGGGCGCAAGACGGCCAACGTCATCCAATCCGTCGTGTTCAACAAGGCCGCCATGGCGGTGGACACCCATGTCTTCCGCGTCAGCCACCGTCTGGGATTGGTGAGCGAGCGTTGCACCACTCCCTTAAGTGTGGAGAAAGAGCTGACGAAGCACATCCCCGAGGCCGACATCCCCATCGCCCACCACTGGCTCATCCTGCACGGACGCTACACCTGCCAGGCACGTACCCCCCAATGCGACACCTGCGGCTTGAAAGCGCTCTGCAAGGAATACGAAAACAAGGCAACAGGAAAGAAAGCCTGACGCAAAGAGGCGCATAACGGCCGGCTTGGCGAGACTTTGCCTTTCGCAAGAGTCTTTTTCACAAATCAAGGCTTAAAAAAACGCGGTTTGCAACACCGAATAACAGAAAATAATGCTAACTTTGCGGGCGAGTAAAGAAAGAAAACTCATAACACTTTTAAATAAAAAACATTATGACAATTGATCAGTTTAACTTTGCCGGAAAAAAGGCGTTCGTCCGCGTGGACTTCAATGTGCCCCTGGACGAGAATTTCAACATCACAGATGACACCCGCATGCGCGCCGCTCTTCCTACCCTGAAGAAGATTTTGGCCGACGGAGGCAGTTTGATAATCGGTTCTCACCTGGGTCGTCCGAAAGGCGTGGCTGACAAGTTCTCCCTGAAGCACATCCTGAAACACTTGAACGAGCTGTTGGGCATCGAAGTTCAGTTTGCCAACGATTGCATGGGCGAAGAAGCCGCCGTGAAAGCCGCTGCTCTGCAACCGGGCGAGGCACTGCTCCTGGAAAACTTGCGCTTCTACGCCGAGGAGGAAGGCAAACCCCGCGGCCTGGCCGAAGACGCCACCGACGAAGAAAAGGCTGCCGCCAAGAAGGCCGTAAAGGAAAGCCAGAAGGAATTCACCAAGAAACTGGCCTCTTATGCGGACTGCTACGTAAACGATGCTTTCGGCACCGCGCACCGTGCACACGCCTCTACGGCACTCATCGCCAAGTACTTCGACAAGGATCACAAGATGTTCGGCTAACTAATAGAAAAAGAAGTGAAAGCCGTGGACAAAGTGCTGAACGACATCCATCGCCCGTTTACCGCCATCATGGGTGGTTCGAAAGTATCTTCCAAAATCGAAATCATCGAAAACCTGCTGAACAAAGTGGACAACCTCATCATCGCCGGCGGCATGACTTATACCTTCACCAAGGCTATGGGTGGCAAGATCGGTATCTCCATTTGCGAGGACGACAAGCTTGACCTGGCTCTCGACCTGATGAAGGAAGCCAAAGAAAAAGGTGTCAACCTGGTACTGGCCACCGACGCCAAGATTGCCGACGCCTTCTCGAACGACGCCAACACGAAGTTCTGCAAAGTCAACGAAATTCCTGACGGATGGGAGGGTCTCGACATAGGTCCTGAAAGCGAAAAGCTCTTCGCCGACGTCATCAAGAATTCAAAGACCATTCTGTGGAACGGCCCGACGGGTGTATTCGAATTCGAGAACTTTACACACGGCTCACGCGCCGTTGGCGAAGCCATCGTAGAGGCTACAAAGAATGGAGCATTCTCGCTGGTGGGCGGTGGTGACTCCGTTGCCTGCGTCAACAAATTCGGCCTGGCAAGCGGTGTATCCTACGTATCAACGGGAGGCGGCGCACTGCTCGAAGCCATCGAGGGAAAAATCCTTCCGGGCATTGCGGCCATTAACGAATAAAACCCTGTCTATCTCAATAAAAGGCAATCCGGTGAAAAACGCCGGATTGCCTTTGTTTTTCCACAAACTCATGAAGAAACTACTGACATTGTTGCTTGCCTGCACACTCCTGTCCGTCGCTTCCGCACAAGAAGACAAGAAACCATCCAAACCGGGAAACGTGGTCAATACACTAAAGGAGCGCATCACCCTGGAAGGATATGTTCAGGTGGGCTACACCTATGACGACCTGGAAACCGCCAAGACCAACACCTTTGAAGTGAAGCGCGCCATCCTCATGGCCCGCGGGCGGATAACGGACCATTGGTTCTGTTATTTCATGTACAGCCTGGCCAATTCACCCAGGATACTGGAAGTCTATACGGAATATCATTTCCTGCCCGGCTTGTCCGTGCGCCTCGGCCAGTTCAAAACCATGTACACGATGGAGAATCCGATGTCGCCCAGCACGCTCGAACTGATAAACGTCAATTCGCAAGCCGTCAACTACCTGGCCGGATATAACGGAAGCGATCCGTTATATGGTTCGACCACGGGACGCGATATGGGGCTGATGGTCTACGGCGATTTGTTCAAGAAACACCTGAGCTACAAGCTGGCCGTCATGAACGGGCAAGGCATCAACCTCAAAGACAAAAACCACCAGAAGGACATTGTCGGCAATCTGAGCGTCAATCCCTTGGAATGGCTGACCATCGGTGGCTCGTTCAGCATCGGAAAAGGATGTGCCGTAGCCCTCTCAGAAGTCAATCCGGACATCCGGATTGGCGACAGCTACAAGCGAAACCGCTGGGCGGTAGGCATGAAGATGAAGTTCAAGGCATTGGATTTTCGCACTGAATACCTGGCGGGCAAGGACGGACACGTGAAGAGCGAGGGCGGTTATGCCACGGCCGCCGTTCACGTATGGCCGCACATAGACGTCATAGCCTCCTACGATTATTTCAACAAAGACAAGGCGAAGCGCAACAAGCAAACGAACTACGTGGCAGGGCTACAATGGTGGTTCTACCCCAAGTGCCGCCTGCAAGTACAATATACCCGTTGTGACCGCAAGCTGTCCGCCGACTCCAATCTGCTACAAACCCAGTTGCAGGTACGCTTCTAATCAAGGAAAATGCGGGCAAAAAGTGTAAGAATGTGAAAAATGTTTCGTATTTTTGTCCCCAAATAGAGTGAAATTGACTAATATGAACGTTTTAGAACTAAGTGAACAGGAAATTATCCGCCGCAACAGCATGAATGAACTTCGCGCGATGGGCATTGACCCCTATCCCGCGGCAGAGTATGTAACCAATGCTTTCTCCACAGATATAAAAGCCGAATTCAAGGACGATGACGAACCCCGTCAAGTGTCTATTGCAGGGCGTATGATGAGTCGCCGCATCATGGGAAAGGCCTCTTTCATCGAATTGCAGGACTCCAAAGGGCGCATCCAGGTGTACATCACCCGCGATGACATCTGCCCCGACGAGAACAAAGACATGTATAACACCGTGTTCAAACGCTTACTCGACTTGGGTGACTTCATCGGCATCGAAGGATTCGTCTTCCGCACACAAATGGGAGAAATCAGCGTACACGCCAAGAAACTGACCGTACTGGCCAAAAGCATCAAGCCCCTGCCGATTGTAAAGTACAAGGACGGAGTGGCCTATGACTCTTTCGAAGATCCTGAATTGCGTTACCGCCAACGCTATGTTGACCTCATCGTAAACGACGGTGTGAAGGACACTTTCCTAAAAAGAGCCAAGGTGGTACAAACCATGCGTGCCGTACTCGACGAAGCGGGTTACACGGAAGTAGAAACACCAATTCTGCAATCCATCCCCGGTGGAGCCAGCGCCCGTCCGTTCATTACCCACCACAATTCACTGGACATCGACCTCTACCTGCGCATCGCCACCGAGCTTTACCTGAAGCGGCTCATCGTGGGCGGCTTCGAGGGTGTATACGAAATCGGCAAAAACTTCCGAAACGAAGGCATGGACAAGAACCACAATCCGGAGTTCACCTGCATGGAGTTGTATGTGCAATATAAGGATTACAACTGGATGATGAGCTTCACCGAAAAGTTGCTGGAGCGCATCTGCATTGCCGTAAACGGTTGTACAGAAACCGAAATCGACGGCAAGACCATCAGTTTCAAAGCTCCCTACCGCCGCCTTCCCATCCTTGATGCCATCCGGGAAAAGACCGGTTATGACCTCAACGGCAAGAGCGAGGACGAAATCCGCCAAATCTGCAAAGAACTGAAAATGGAGATAGACGACACGATGGGCAAAGGCAAGCTCATCGACGAAATCTTCGGCGAATTTTGCGAAGGCACCTTCATTCAACCGACTTTCATCACCGACTACCCCGTCGAGATGAGTCCGCTTACCAAAATGCACCGTAGCAAGCCTGGATTGACCGAACGCTTCGAACTGATGGTGAACGGCAAGGAGCTGGCCAACGCATATAGCGAGCTGAACGATCCCATCGACCAGGAAGAGCGCTTCAAAGAACAGCTCCGCCTGAGCGAGAAAGGAGATGACGAAGCCATGTTCATCGACCAGGACTTCTTGAAAGCCCTGCAATATGGCATGCCTCCCACGTCGGGCATCGGCATAGGCATCGACCGCCTGACCATGCTCATGACGGGTAAAGCGTTCATCCAAGAAGTATTGTTCTTCCCGCAAATGCGCCCCGAAAAAGCGGCTCCGAAAGATGCTCCCGCCAAGTACATGGAATTGGGCATCGCGGAAGAATGGGTTCCCGTCATTCAAAAAGCCGGATACAACCTGGTAAGCGACATGGCAGAAGTAAACCCGCAGAAACTACACATGGATATTTGCGGCATCAACAAGAAATACAAACTGGAGCTGACCAATCCAAGCGTAAACGATGTGGCAGGTTGGATTGAGAAACTGAAGAACTAACAGAAGAGAAATGAAAGTTCCCGGAAAGATAGCCATCATGGGCGGAGGAAGTTGGGCAACGGCCATTGCCAAAATGGTGCTCAACCAGGCAGAGTCAATAAATTGGTATATGCGGCGCGATGACCGCATTGCCGATTTCAAACGACTGGGCCATAATCCCGCCTATCTGACGGGCGTCAAGTTCGACACCAAACGCATCAATTTCAGTTCCAATATCAATGACGTGGTGAAAGCTTCCGACACCTTGATATTCGTAACACCTTCACCTTACCTCAAATCACATTTGAAAAAACTGAAGACGAAAATTAAGGACAAGTTTATCATTACCGCCATCAAAGGCATCGTCCCCGACGACAACCTCATCGTTTCCGAGTATTTTACCAAGGAATACGGAGTACCGTCCGAAAACATTGCCGTAGTGGCAGGTCCCTGCCACGCCGAGGAGGTGGCCTTGGAGCGCCTTTCCTACCTCACTATCGCTTGCCCGGACATCGAGAAAGCCTCTGTTTTCGCCCGTCTCCTCAGCAGTTCCTACATTAAGACTTCGGTCAGCAACGACGTGGCTGGTATCGAATACGGCTCGGTGCTGAAGAATGTCTATGCCATCGCCGCCGGCATCTGCAATGGCCTGAAGTATGGAGACAACTTTCAAGCCGTACTCATTTCTAACGCCATTCAGGAAATGAACCGCTTCCTGCAAACCGTCCATCCCATTAACCGCAACGTGAGCGACTCCGCCTACTT
Organism: uncultured Bacteroides sp.; assembly: GCA_944319875.1. Lineage (GTDB taxonomy): Bacteria > Bacteroidota > Bacteroidia > Bacteroidales > Bacteroidaceae > Bacteroides. Next base: position 6,115 of record CALUFR010000044.1, on the reverse strand, counting down.
GGGCGACTTACTGGTTACAAGCTACTCAAACTTCAGCCGCAACCGCACGTTCGGCACCATGATTGGAAAAGGATATTCGGTGAAAAGCGCACAAATCGAAATGGAGATGATCGCCGAAGGATATTATGGAACTAAATGTATCAAGGAAATAAATAAACACTACCATGTGAATATGCCGATTTTGGATGCCGTTTACAACATCCTGTATGAGCGGATATCACCCATGATAGAAATAAAATTACTGACTGACTCCTTCCGTTGACAAGACGACCGGGTCATGATGTAAAAAGGTAGAAGAAACTTTAAAACTGAGAATAACATGATTAGTTTGAACATCGAAAAGACATTGGGATTTATTTCCAAAGAGAAGGTAGCTGCTTATGAAGCACAAGTAAAAGAAGCACAGGAAGCCCTGGAAAACGGCACATGCAAAGGCAACGATTTCTTAGGGTGGCTACACTTGCCTTCCTCCATCACTCAGGAACATCTGAATGACCTGAAAGCTACCGCACAAACCCTACGCGAAAATTGCGAAGTAGTAATCGTGGCCGGCATCGGCGGAAGTTATCTTGGCGCCCGCGCCGTCATCGAGGCTCTGTCCAACAGCTTTGTATGGCTACAGGAAAAGAAAAACACACCGACGATTATTTTCGCCGGACACAATATTGGCGAGGACTATTTATATGAGCTCACCGAATACCTGAAAGACAAGAAATTCGGCATCATCAATATTTCCAAATCCGGTACTACTACAGAAACGGCCTTGGCTTTCCGCCTGCTGAAGAAACAATGCGAGGATCAGCGAGGCAAGGAAATGGCAAAAAAAGTAATTGTAGCCATAACAGACGCCAAGAAAGGCGCCGCCCGCACAACGGCCGACAAGGAAGGATACAAATCATTCATCATCCCCGACAATGTAGGTGGTCGTTTCTCTGTCTTGACACCGGTAGGCTTGCTCCCCATTGCCGTAGCCGGATTTGACATCGAGAAGCTGGTAGCCGGTGCCGTCGAGATGGAAAAGGCTTGCGGCCTGGACGTTCCTTTTACGGAAAATCCCGCCGCCCTCTACGCCGCTACACGCAACGAGCTGTACAAGAACGGCAAGAAGATTGAGATCCTGGTGAACTACAACCCCAAACTCCACTACGTCAACGAGTGGTGGAAGCAATTGTATGGCGAGTCTGAAGGCAAGGAAGGCAAAGGTATTTTCCCCGCGGCCGTTGACTTCTCCACCGACCTCCACTCCATGGGACAATGGATTCAGGAAGGCGAACGCACCATCTACGAAACCGTCATCTCCGTTGAACACCCCACCCACAAGCTGGAAGTTCCCAGTGATGATGAAAATCTGGACGGCCTGAACTTCCTGGCCGGTAAGCGTGTGGACGAAGTGAACAAGATGGCCGAACTGGGCACTCAGCTGGCTCACGTAGATGGCGGCGTGCCCAACATGCGCATTTCCGTCCCGACCCTCAACGAAGAGAGCATCGGAGGCCTGCTCTATTTCTTCGAAAAAGCCTGTGGCATCAGCGGCTATCTGCTGGGAGTCAACCCCTTCAACCAACCGGGAGTAGAAGCTTACAAGAGAAACATGTTCGCTCTGCTCAACAAGCCCGGCTACGAAGAAGAATCCAAAGCAATCCGTGCAAGACTATAAATTATGAGTCCAATCCAACAAGCTATAGCCCGCTATCTCAAAAGTAGCGGGCATTCTTATATCAATCTCAAGGCCGTGTTGTTCGACATGGATGGTGTCCTTTTCGACTCCATGCCCTACCATGCCGACGCCTGGCATACCGTCATGGAGCGTCACGGACTTCACCTGAGCCGCGAAGAGGCCTTCCTGCACGAGGGGCGCACCGGTGCTTCCACCATCAACATTGTCTATCAGAGACAGTTCGGCAAGGATGCCACCCCCGAAATGATTGAAGAAATCTACGCGGAAAAGAGCCGTGAATTCAGCAAACATCCCGAACCCAAGCGGATGCCCGGCGCCTGGGAATTGATGCAGAAGGTGAAAGCCGCTTCCCTCACCCCCATACTCGTAACCGGCTCGGGGCAAACTTCGCTCCTTGAACGGCTTTCGCACAGCTATCCCGACACGTTCGACCGCGCACACATGGTTACCGCCTTCGATGTCAAATGGGGCAAGCCTCATCCCGAGCCCTACCTGTTGGGACTCCAAAAAGCTCACGCCGCACCCAACGAAGCCATCGTAGTCGAAAATGCACCTATCGGCGTACAAGCCGGTGTCGCCGCCGGAATCTTTACCATCGCGGTCAACACCGGTCCTCTGGACGGACAAGTATTGCTCGATGCGGGAGCCAACCTGCTTTTCCCCTCCATGCAGGCATTTTGCGACCAATGGGAGCAAGTGATTCAGGCAATCCGCGAAACGGCCTCCCGGCAATAAAGAAAAAAGGTGGATATACCTCTCAGGGCTATCCACCTTCTTTCATTCTTTGTCTGCTATACTTATTTTGCAGCCTCCAAAGATGCCTTACGGAAAGCTTTCATTGCTTTTTCAATTTCCAACGAAGCCTTGCGTGCACGCGTACCGGCAGCTTTATTTCCGTTTTCTACTTGTGCTTTCGCATCTTTCTCAAATGCTGCATACAACTCAGCAACTTTTTCTACTAATTCTTTCATAATCCCTTTACGTATTTACTTGTTAATAATATACGGCAAAAATACACTCTTTTGCGAAATAAACACATAAAAAGGGAGTTTTTTTTTGCCATATTCGCAAAATTGGGCTAAAAAATGAATTATCAGCGTTTTTTCCCTACTTTTGCACCCATGAAACTTCAGATAGACACCGATTATATACACGCACTGATCGCCGAGGGCGAACACCAACAACAGGATTTCAAGTTCGAAATATCCGATGCCCGCAAGATAGCCAAGACACTATCCGCCTTTGCCAACACGGAAGGCGGACGACTACTGATTGGCGTAAAGGACAACGGACGGATTGCCGGCATTCGCTCCGAAGAAGAAAAATACATGATTGAGGCCGCCGCCGACCTTTATTGCACCCCCAAGATTGACTATGACATGCAGACCTATCTGGTGGAAGGGCGCCAAATCCTGATAGTGGAGGTCGAGGAAAGTCGCCAGAAGCCCGTCTACGCCAAAGACGAGTCAGGAAGAGACCTGGCTTACCTGCGCGTCAAGGACGAAAACATCCTGGCCACTCCCGTGCACCTGCGCGTATGGGAGCAAAGCGGAAGCCCGGCCGGCGAACTGACGGAATACACCGAGCGCGAGCAATTGCTACTCAACCTGCTGGAGCATAACGACCTGCTTTCCTTGAACCGCTATTGCCGCCTGGCACGTCTCCCTCGTCGGGCGGCCGAGAACCTGCTGGCCCGGTTTATCCGATATGGTCTTGTAGAAACCGTGTTCGAAGGCCACAAGTTTCATTTCCGCCTGAAGAGATGATGACCGCCGCCCCTTCTTCAGAACGTATCTCCATAAAGCCGGAGGCGGGCGTGCAGGCGGTCGATTTCCTTCTGCATCTCGTCCATGCGCGCCAGCAGGTGGCGGATGGCGTCGATGCCCTCCATGTTGATGGAAAGGTCATAATACAGGCGGCTATAACGCTCCACCTCGGGCAGCTGAGCCACGTACAGATAGCGTCCGCCGTCCTCGCGACAAAGGTCTATCAGCCCGTTTTCCTCCAACAGGTCTATGAATGAGGTGTCTATGTGGCACTTGTCACAATAGTCACTGACTATAATCAAATCGTTTTGCATAGCGATACTCGGTTTAATGGTTCATACGTTGCAATTCACGGAAGGCTTCTTTCTGCCGTTCAGTCAGATGGGTAGGCAACTGAACCGTATAAGTTACGATAAGGTCGCCCGCACGGCCTTCCTGCTTGTAAACGGGAAAACCTTTGCCCTTGAGGCGCACTTTCGTGCCGTTTTGAGTTTCGGGATTGACCTTGAGGCGCACTTGTCCGTCCAAGGTATTCACCAACACATCGCCGCCCAATACGGCCGTATAAAGGTCGATGTTGACATTGACATACAAATCGTCGCCCAGACGCCTGAACACGGGGTCTTCGGGGATGACAAAAGTGATGTACAACTCTCCTGCCGGGCCTCCATTCATGCCGGGGGCGCCGTAGCCTTTCAGCTTGATGACCTGCCCGTCGGCCACACCGGCGGGAATGGTGATGCGCACCTGCTTGCCACCCACGGTGAGGATTTGCTTATGGGTCTGTGCGGCCTCACGCAACGACAACTCCAGTTCCGCCTGATAGTCCCGTCCGCGAAAGCCGGCACCGGCGCCTCCCCTGGCGCTTTGCGCGCGATGGCCGAAAAGCTCCTCAAAGAAGTCGGAGAAGCCTCCGGCATTGCTACCGGTGAATTCCTGCCCGTCGGACGAGTACCAGTAAGTACCGTTCCCGGCGGTATGGAACTCCTGCCCGCCGAAGCCTCCAAAGCCACCGAAGCCACCCGCTTGCCGTGCCCGTTTCTGCGCCTCAAACTCGTCCGCGTGCTTCCAGTGCTCTCCGTACTCATCGTACTTCTTACGCTTTTCGGGATCGCTCAGCACCTCGTTAGCTTCGTTGATTGCCTGGAATTTCTCTTTGGCCGTAGGGTCATTGGGGTTCAGGTCAGGATGAAACTTACGCGCCAGTTTGCGATAGGCTTTCTTGATGTCGTCTTGCGAAGCAGCTTTGTCCACGCCCAACACTTGGTAATAATCGATAAAAGCCATAGTTCCAAATGAATAAGTTATGATTAAAAAAAAGCCGCGGCATCTCTCTGACAAGACACCGCGGCTATTCGTATATATTTATGTATCAGGGGAAACGGCTGATTACATCATGCCTCCCATGCCTCCCATACCGGGGTTCATCGGCATTTCGGGCTTGTCTTCCTTCTTCTCTACGATGACACACTCCGTCGTGAGGAACATGCCGGCGATGGAAGCGGCGTTTTCCAACGCTACACGCGTCACCTTGGCGGGGTCTACCACACCTGCGGCGTGCAAGTTCTCGTACACGTCGGTACGTGCGTTGTAACCGAAGTCAGCCTTGCCTTCGCGTACTTTCTGAACCACTACGGCGCCTTCCTTGCCCGCATTGGCTACAATCTGGCGAAGCGGTTCTTCGATGGCGCGCTTGATGATCTCGATACCCGTGGTCTCGTCGGCATTGTCGCCCTTGAGGCCTTCGAGGGAGTCGAGGGCACGGATGTAGGCTACGCCACCGCCCGGAACGATACCTTCCTCGATGGCGGCACGTGTGGCACGCAAGGCGTCGTCTACACGGTCTTTCTTCTCCTTCATCTCAACCTCGGAAGCGGCACCTACGTAGAGCACGGCTACGCCACCCGACAACTTGGCCAGACGCTCCTGAAGCTTCTCGCGGTCGTAGTCGCTCTTCGTGGCGGCAATCTGAGTCTTGATCTGCTCGCAACGCTCCTTGATGTTCTCCTTGTCACCGGCACCGTTTACGATGGTCGTATTGTCCTTCGTGATGGTCACCTTCTCGGCGGTACCCAGCATTTCGATAGTAGCCTGCTCCAGTTTCAAGCCCTTCTCTTCGCTGATAACTACACCACCGGTCAATACGGCGATGTCTTCCAGCATCTCCTTACGGCGGTCACCGAAGCCCGGAGCCTTGACGGCGCAAATCTTCAGCTGGCCGCGCAGGCGGTTCACTACCAGGGTGGTCAGTGCCTCGCTATCCACGTCCTCTGCAATGACCAGCAACGGACGGCCTGTCTGCACGGCGGGTTCGAGGATAGGCAGGAAATCTTTCAGGTTGGAGATCTTCTTGTCGTAAATCAGGATGTAAGGTTTCTCCATCTCACATTCCATCTTCTCGGTATTGGTAACGAAGTAAGCCGACAGGTAACCGCGGTCGAACTGCATACCTTCTACCACGCCGATTGTAGTGTCCGTACCCTTGGCTTCCTCGATGGTGATGACACCGTCCTTGGAAACCTTACGCATGGCGTCGGCAATGAGCTTACCGATAACCGGATCGTTGTTGGCAGATACGGTACCTACCTGTTCGATCTTGTCGTAGTTGTCGCCTACCATCTCTGACTGAGACTTGATGGATTCAACCACCTTGGCAACGGCCTTGTCGATA
>CALUFR010000043.1 GCA_944319875.1 uncultured Bacteroides sp. | reverse complement strand
CCAGGCCCGCGCCTTCCTGTCCGCGGTTGTGCTGCTTCTCCATCAGGCGGGCGTGTTCGAGAAGTACAACGTGCAGGTGCTCGGCACCCCCGTGCAGGCCATCATCGACACCGAAGACCGCGAACTGTTCGTAGACCGGCTGAACGAGATTGACGTGAAGACCATCAAGAGCGAGGCCGTAGAGAATGCTGAAGACGCCCGCCGCGCCGCCCGCGAGTTGGGCTATCCCGTCATCGTGCGTGCCGCCTATGCCCTCGGTGGCTTAGGCTCAGGCTTCTGCGACAACGAGGAAGAGCTGAACGTGCTCGTAGAGAAAGCTTTCTCCTTCTCTCCACAAGTGTTGGTGGAGAAATCGCTGAGAGGCTGGAAGGAAGTGGAATACGAGGTGGTACGCGACCGCTATGACAACTGCATCACGGTCTGCAACATGGAGAACTTCGACCCGCTGGGCATCCACACGGGCGAGAGCATCGTCATCGCGCCGAGCCAGACACTGAGCAACACCGACTACCACAAGCTGCGCGAGCTGGCCATCCGCATCATCCGCCACATCGGCATTGTGGGCGAGTGCAACGTACAGTATGCTTACGACCCGCAAAGTGAGGATTATCGCGTCATCGAAGTCAACGCCCGCCTCAGCCGTTCGTCGGCTTTGGCATCGAAGGCAACGGGTTATCCCTTGGCATTCGTCGCCGCCAAGCTCGGCTTGGGCTACGGTTTGTTTGAGCTGAAAAACTCCGTCACCAAGACCACGAGCGCCTTCTTCGAGCCGGCATTGGACTACGTGGTGTGCAAGATCCCCCGTTGGGACTTGGGCAAGTTCCACGGCGTGGACAAGGAACTCGGTTCCTCAATGAAGTCCGTAGGCGAGGTGATGGCCATCGGCCGCACCTTCGAGGAAGCCATCCAGAAGGGTCTCCGTATGATAGGCCAGGGTATGCACGGCTTTGTGGAGAACAAAGAACTGCGCATTCCCGACCTCGACAAGGCGTTGCGCGAGCCGACAGACAAGCGCATCTTTGTCATCTCCAAGGCCTTCCGTGCGGGCTATACCGTGGACCAGATACACGAACTGACCAAGATAGACCGCTGGTTCCTGGAGAAGCTGATGAACATCATGCAGACCTCGAAGGAACTTCACGCCTGGGGCGCCAACCACAAGCAACTGATGGATCTGGACGACACCTTATTATATAAGGCGAAACGACAAGGCTTCACCGACTTCCAGATAGCCCGCGCCATCGGTATGGAGCAGGACGAGGACATCGAGCAGGCCTCCTTGGAGATACGCCGCCACCGCAAGAGCCGCGGCATCCTGCCCGTGGTGAAGCAGATAGACACCCTCGCCGCCGAATATCCCGCGCAGACCAACTACCTCTACCTGACGTACAGCGGCACGGAAAACGACGTGCACTACCTGGGCGACCACAAGAGTATCGTGGTGTTGGGCAGTGGTGCCTACCGCATCGGCTCGTCCGTAGAGTTCGACTGGTGCGGCGTGCAGGCATTGAACACCATCCGCCGGGAAGGCTACCGCAGCGTGATGATTAACTACAACCCGGAAACCGTCTCCACAGACTATGATATGTGCGACCGCCTCTACTTCGACGAGTTGACCTTCGAGCGTGTGATGGACATCCTCGAACTGGAGAATCCGCACGGCGTCATCGTCTCTACGGGCGGACAAATCCCCAACAACCTGGCTATGCGCCTCGACGCCCAGCGTGTGCCCATCCTCGGCACCAGTGCCAAGAGCATCGACAATGCCGAAGACCGCGACAAGTTCTCCGCCATGCTCGACCGCATCGGTGTCGACCAACCCGAATGGAGCGCACTGACCTCGATGGACGACATCAACGCCTTTGTGTCGAAGGTAGGCTTCCCCGTCCTGGTGCGTCCCTCGTATGTGTTGAGTGGCGCGGCGATGAACGTCTGCTCCAACCAAGAGGAACTGGAACGCTTCCTCCAGTTGGCGGCCAACGTCAGCCAGAAGCACCCCGTGGTGGTGAGCCAGTTCATCGAGCACGCCAAGGAAGTGGAGATGGATGCCGTGGCAAAAGAGGGAGAAATCATCGCCTACGCCATCAGCGAGCACATCGAGTTTGCCGGTGTACATAGCGGTGACGCCACTATCCAGTTTCCCCCGCAGAAGCTCTACGTGGAGACCGTGCGCCGCATCAAGCGCATCAGCCGTGAGATAGCCCGCGAGCTGAACATCTCCGGTCCGTTCAACATCCAGTTCCTGGCCCGCGACAACGACATCAAGGTCATCGAGTGCAACCTCCGCGCCTCCCGCTCCTTCCCCTTCGTGAGCAAGGTGCTGAAGATTAACTTCATCGAACTGGCCACCAAGGTGATGCTGGGCATCCCCGTGGAGAAGCCGGACAAGAACCTGTTCGACCTCGACTATGTGGGCATCAAAGCTTCGCAATTCTCCTTCAACCGCTTGCAGAAAGCCGACCCCGTCTTGGGCGTGGACATGGCCTCCACGGGCGAAGTAGGATGTTTGGGCGATGACACCAATTGCGCCATCCTCAAGGCGATGCTTTCCGTGGGCTACCGCATCCCGGAGAAGAGCGTCCTCCTCTCCACGGGCGGTCCCAAACAGAAAGTAGCGATGCTTCAGGCGGCACGCCAGCTCCAGAAGAAAGGCTACAAGCTCTACGCCACGGGCGGTTCGTCCAAGTTCCTCACGGAGAACGGCGTGGAGAACACCCGCGTCTACTGGCCGAGCGAGGAAGGTCAGCCCCAGGCGTTGGACATGCTGCACCGCAAGGAGATAGACATGGTGGTGAACATCCCGAAGAACCTCACGTCGGGCGAGCTGAGCAACGGCTACAAGATACGCCGTGCCGCCATCGACCTGAATATCCCGCTCATCACCAACGCCCGCCTGGCCAGCGCCTTCATTAGCGCTTTCTGCACGATGTCGGTGGATGACTTGCAGATTAAGTCGTGGGCGGAGTATAAGTAATATCGGATGAATTCCTCCAAAAAATGCATATTTTGTAGCATTTTTGAGAAATATTGAGGTTGGTGAGGAATGGTGAGCGAATTTTTTAGGCAGTGATTTGCGGATTTCCTATTTTTACGGGCAAATTTGTAATGCCTTTTTAAAATGGAAAATGTAAAAATGAAGAAACAGCGGTTCGGATGGACCGCTATGGTTTCGGGCGATCCGTATAAGCGCCCGGTGAGTGCCTTCTTGACAAAGGTAGTGTGTGGTGTGTGTGTGCTTGTCGGGTTGTCGGCACTGACTTCCTGCGGCGCTCCCGTTCCGAGCGAGACAACCGTCTCCTACGGTGACTTTCCGGAGACGCTGGAACTGAAGGGCACTCCGGTGTCGGCCGACACCGCCCTCATTCGTTATCCCTTCCGCATCCGTGTGCATGCCGGCCGTGCCGTGGTGATGGATCTCCACGGCAGCGACTGCTTCCTCCATGCCTTCAGCCTTCCCGGTTTCCACCATCAGGCATCTTTTGCCTTGCGAGGCGAGGGGCCTGAGGAACAGCTTTCCGTGGAAAACATCCGCTGGGTGGGCGACACGCTCTATGTCCTCGACCCCAATAAGTCCGAGCTGGCACGCTTCGCCTTCGCCCCGTCCGCCGCTTCGCCTGTGCGCTGCGGTGCGGTTGGTCTGGACAAGGAACTGCTGCGTGTGCTCGACTTCGTGCAGCTCGACGCTTCCCGTTTCCTTGTGCCCGACTATTCGGGCGACAGCCGCTTCTGCGCGATAGGGCGTGACGGCAGGCTGCTGCGTCGTTTCAGCTCCATCCCTACGGTCAACGAGGGCGCCTTGCGCGACTCCCGTCCCGCCTTGGCACAGGCCTGGCGCAGCTTCATCGACTACAATCCCTGCAACGGCGTGCTGGCCGCCGCCACCCAGCTGGGCGAGGTGGTCGAGTTGTGGCAGCTGAGTGACAGCACGCGCACGGTGCTCATGGGCCCCGGCGGCGAGCCGCACTTCCGCGTGCACCAGGGTTACGGCATTCCCACGGGCATCATGGGCTTCTGCGACGTGCAGGTGGCAGACAAGGCCGTCTATGCCCTCTTCCAAGGCACGTCGTTCAAGGAAATAGCCCTCAGCATGCAGCGGGGCGAGACCATGCCCGACGGTGGTCGCTATCTCTATGTGTTCAGCCTGACGGGCGACCCCTTGCGGCGTTATGTGCTCGACCGTCCCGTTACCGGCATTGCGGTGGACGAGGAGCGGGGCGTGCTGCTGGCCACGGATACCAACAGCGACACTCCTGTGGTGGAGTACCGCTTGAACGCTGCGGAGTGATGTGTAGTTAAATGATAATTTATCGGACTGATTTAGGCGCGGATTACGCGGATTTCACGGATTTTTTTGTCATGTCGAGCGTAGTCGAGACATCTCACATAACGCATGAGAAAAGTGTTACATGAGATTCTTCGACTACGCCCTACGGGCTTCGCTCAGAATGACAGATAGCATTCAGCCCTCTGTCCCGACGGATATGCTATCGTCCGATTGGACAGAAAGCTACTTTTAATTTTGACACACCCTCTTCCATCAATATTTACGACCTCGCGATAGACCGTGAAGTATTTTTTAGTATATCTCCCAGTTCAGATAAGGCAACGGATAATGTTTGAAGCTCATCGGACGTAAAAAGAGCCTTTTTCCCGTTCACCATACTTCCATTGATACGTTGGTACAGCCATTGGCGTGTTTTGCCGAAGTAATGCTGGGCGATGTACGACATAGATGCGAACGGGAGCACGTGTTCCATCTCCTTCCTCAGCTCAACGGTTCGAACCAGTTCCTTGGCCTCTTTGGCCGATTGCTTCGCGCCTTCCTTGAACGCTTGGGCAAATTCCTTTTTTTCCGCCGGAGACAATGATTGGAGAAATGCCGTAAAACGCTGTTTGTGCGCGGCAAATTCTTCCGGGGTATGGCATGCCGCATAGTCGGCTTTCCATTTTTCTAATTCTTTCGTTACGTTCATAAAGCAGTTTTTTTATAGTTGACACCCTCGTCTTCATTCAGCTTTTTCAAAGCATCGCTGAGGTCGTCGAGACAATCATTGATGCCTTTTTCAAGCTCCTTATCGGAACAATCATCAAATTCTTTGATGTCATCCCAATAGAGGGAAAAGAAGCCAAGGTCTTTTTTCGCGGCTTCAATCCGAGCCTTTAGCTCTTCTCTTTCTTCGTCAGTCATATCAGCGATTTTAATTATCTTAATGACATTGCAAATATAATAACCTTTTGGTAATTATGCAAGTGTTTCACCATTTATTTTTCACTCATCCTTCGCTTTCTTCCGTTCCGGTGGATATGCTATCCGCTTAACATCCTATCGACAGACGCTTTCACGACACGCTTCGTTACTGCCTGACGACACGGGGCGTTAGGTGGTAACGGCACGGGGCGTTGCATGCTGACGGCACGTGCCGTCAGCATTGATTGCCAAGAGCCTGTTTGGCAGTCTAAAGTGGCTGTTTACGTTGCTCAAGTGGCACTTTACGGCGCTCAAGTGGCACTTTACGACGCCAAAGTAGCTGTTTCCTCCTCCCCTGTAATCACTTTCCCCGAAACATCCTTCACGCCTTCACGGGAATATAACCAATTGCTTTTCAGCGGAATGCTGTGAAGGATACATCCTTCACGTGAAAGTATCGGAAATTATTCTTATTTTTGCACAGATTTTTGCTATATGAGAGCATCACAGACAAAAGATATGATAGGCAAATGTGCGGCAGCCCTGCTGGGGATGCTGGGCATACTTTGTATTTTCCTTTTGGGCAGACATTACTATGAAGCCCATGTATCTTCTTTTACGGAGGAGGCCCGGCCGCAGTTTTTCCGGGTGCTGGAACTGGAACTTGTCAAGAGGAAGGATAAGGCACAGCGGGTCTGTTCTAACCGGGAGGGAGAAGTGATGTCTAAGAGGGAAATGGTGAAGGACACAGTGATTTTCATACGTTCGGGCGCAGGTGAACGGAAGTATGCGATACCGCTTCATCGTCGGGAGAATAATATTGAAATGATTCCTGAATATCGTATGACTCAGTCCGGTATTCTGTATGAGTATCCTTTGGAGGCCGATACTGTGTTGAAGGCATGGCAAAAGTCGTTGACCGCTTCCGACTTCCGCCTGTCAGTCCGTGTGGGCGTGACCGACTTTTCCAAGAAGGAGACCTTTTCCTATGCCGGCGATACCGCTTGTCTGGCAGATGCCGACAGCCTGTTCTCCTATTATATAGGGATGCGGAGCGAGGTGGAAATCACCGGCTTTGCGCGCGGTGTCTGGTACCGTATGCTGACGGCGGGTCAGTGGGCCATTCTGGCTTCTCTCTTTGTTTTTACGCTGGGAATCACGATGTGTATATGTTGCTTCCGGGTTGTGGGCAACCGGTGCAGAGCCTGCCTGCATCGTGTTTTCCCTTTGCAGGCATTTTCGGACGATGCGGCCGGAGTATCGAACGAAGCCCCTTCGTCCCCCTTGCTTGTGTTGGGATTGAAGTTCCATCCGGACAGCCTTTTGTTGGAAGGGAACAAGGGAAGCCGGAAATTGCCTCCACAGCAGGCTTCTTTGTTCCTGATGTTTGCCAATGCGGCGGAATACCGCTTATCCAAGGCGGAAATCACAACCCTGTTGTGGCCCGACGGCAATTTCAATGACCATTCTCTTCATGCCGCCATTTCCCGTTTGCGTAAAGAGTTGCGAAGTTGTGGGGATGTGGGCATCCTGGATCTGAATGCCGTTTATCAACTCAGAAAATCGATAAATGAAGAGTTTATTTTTTAGGCGCGGATTACACGGATTTAGCTTCGCTCAAAACATCTTTTGACTTTTACATTAATGTATAGTCACGGATTTATGTTTTTATCCGAGTGGTATCTGTCATCCTGAGCGAAGCCCGTAGGGCGGAGTCGAAGGATCTCACGTAACACTTTTCTCATGCGCTATGTGAGATGTCTCGACTACGCTCGACATGACAAAAAAATCCGCGTAATCCGCGCCTAAATCAGCCCGATAAATTATCATCTCTCTATCCGTTTGTCAATGCAACTAACGGTTCAATTTCTGCAACAATTATTTCATCAGACCCCGTTTAGGATTTTTGAGTCTGACTTTTCTTTCATTCTATCGCATTGTGTCACAGCGTTTTTGCGTTTGGTGAGGAATGGTGAGCGAAATTTTTAGGTAGTTCTACACCAATTTTCTACTTTTGCCGGTGAAATTTTAAAAAACAACTGATATGGAAAAAGTAAAGACAAAAATTCTATGTGCCGGATTAGTCGTTGCGGCATCTGTTTATGGCTTCAGTGTACAAACTCAAGAGGGCGAGACGAATTCGTTGTTTCGCGAAAATGTGGAGGCATTGGCCAGTGGAGAATATGAACAGGGAGTAATCTGTTGGGGTTATGGTTCACTGGATTGTCCGACTGGGGAGAAAGTGGATTGGATAGCAACACAGTACCGATTAGATTGAAAGTAAAAAGTAAACAAGGAATGAGGGGTAAATGCCATGTACCTGGAAGTTCCGGCATCCCCGCTCATTCCATAACCCTTAAAAAAGGAGGCTAATTGCAAATATAATGATTAAATAGTTATCGGCAATGCGTTTGCCGTTGTCCCGGAAAGATTTTAGGAAGATTTGTTTCTTTCCGGCACCGATATGGGTGCGTAGACAACTTCCAACGAAAATAAGTTTTATATTAAAAAATTAAAGATATATGAAAAAATCAATCTTAAAGGTTGCTCTTGTAGCAGCCATTGCCGCAGTGGCAAGTTATGGTGTTTATACTAATCAGACAAAAGCGATGTCGGACGTGATGCTGGAGAATATAGAAGCGCTGGCAGAAGCCGAATTATCGAATGGCAGGTGTTGGGCATCATGGAATACAGAGTGTTGTGTATGTGGTAATGCCCATTTTACATATGCTAAGCCCATAGAGGGTCGTGGATGTAAACATAGAGTTGGTTGTTCTCATTATTAAAAATTGTCAGGAAAGTGTATGATGGTATTTTATGACTTAAATACACTTTCCTGATTTTATCTTTTAACAATATGAAGAAGAATAGCATTTTTTATCTGTTAGGAATCCTTCTTTTGTCCGGCTGCCATTCCGGTCAGAAGCAGGAGGTTGTCCGCGAGAAGGCAACCGCCCAAGTGTTGCACAATGACATCATGACCCGCATGCCGGGTACCATGATAGTGGTGGGCGATTATGTGGTGTGGGAAGACCCGTTTGCCCGTGATTATTTTGCCAATGTCCACGAAGCCGCCACCGGCAAATTGGTGGGCAAGATGGGCAGGGTGGGGGAAGGTCCCAACGAGTTCATCACCGGCAGCCTCAGTCCCCATTGCGTGGGAGGCCGCCTGTTTGCCACGGATGTCAACGGCCTGACGCGGGGTTACCTTTCCGTGGACAGCCTGGTGGCGGGGAAAGAACCGTTTCAACCCTTGGACGCCGCCGCGCGGGAAGCACGTCCGGCGATGGCGGAACTCCAGCACGGCGTCTTCGTGGGGCGGACGGAGGATGGTGACGAGGCTTATTTCAAAGCCAATGTCCGGGGAGATGAGAGTACGTTCGGCGTTTATCCGGTAAAGGAGGTGCGTGAACACCTCGGAACAACACTGGCTTATGACTCCGTCAGCGGTATGTTGGCCTGCGCGTCTTTTACGATACCCTACCTGTCTTTGTATCAGAAAGAGGGTGAAAACTTCAAATTATTGTGGGAGGAAGAAGCCCGAACAGGCTATGAGGTGTCCCGCGGAAAGATTGTGCCGGACCCGAATATCGGCGGCATCTTCGGCCTTTCGTTGACGAAGGATTATGTGGTTTCCCTGCATCGCGACTGGGAAAACGAGCCTTTGGAAGGCCCGGTGCAGGGCAGGGACGAACGCCTGCTTCCCCATCTGGCTTATCTCTATGACTATGACTCCCATTTAGTGAAAGTAGTAGACTTGGGAATGCCGGTGGTACGCATCGCCTCGGACCGCCGCAGCAATACGCTTTACGCTTTGGCGTTAAATCCCGATTATATGCTGGTGAAATATGAATTGTAGAATCCGTCCGTTGGTGTTTGGCACCGTCGCGTGTCTGTTCCTGTTTCTGTCTGTGTCTTGCCGGCAGCAGACTCCTCCCGTGCTGGTAGAGTACAAGCGTGACTTCCCGATTGACACAGCTGTTGTTTTGGAAGGCATTCCCATGGAAATGCCTACGACTCCCGCACTGCCTTACAGGTTGGGAAACAGGTTGCTTGTGTTCGGGAGTTACAATATGCTTTATATCTACGCTTATCCGGATTTGCGTTTCATCCGTTCCTATCAGATGCCTCAATTCGTTTCAATCAGCGTAGCGGGTGATGAACTCTATTTGGAGGATCAGGGGAAAGTGGATGTTTACCGGCTGAACCATTCGGATTCATTGCTTCTGACCCGTTCATTCCGTGTGGCTACGGTGCCCTATAGCGTAGGTAAAGTCCAGCCGTTGGGAAAAGATACCTACATCCTTACCGGATCGTCCGATATTGACGTGACTCACGAATACCATATTGTGAATCCGGAAACAGGCACGTGGAAATCCGGAGGGGCATATCCCGAACCGCCGATACGCTTCAAGCGATTAAAAGATTTTCGATACGCCTATTATCATTCTATTTCTGTGAAGCCGGACCAAACCGCCTTTGTGGTAACCTACGGCAATGTGCGGCGCATCCATATCTATGGTGTGGACGGGAGCTTGCGCCATTCCCTGCATTTGGATTATGAGCCGAACAACAACCATCTGGTGGATCCCGGATTTGAGCGCCGGATTTTCCATTGCCAAGGTTCCGTAGTCACGGACCGCTACATTTACCTCATCAATCCCGAACAAAAGCTGGAGCGGGCGGAACCGCACGGCGACATTCTTGTCCTGGATTGGGACGGCAACCTGAAAGCCCGCTACCGGTTGGATATGTACATAGACGGCATAGTGGTGGACGAAGAGCGGAACGTGATCGTTGGGTGCGGAGATAAAGGAAAAGGAAAAGGAAGACAATTTTTTAGGTTAGAACTTTAAAATAGATAGTAAGATGAATTTGTTTTATGGATTAATTTTGTTATTTTTCCTGTTGTCATGCCAAGGGAAAAGGAATGAAGCGGGAACAATTTTGCAGGAATGGCAGGGGAAAGAAATTTATTTTCCTGACAATATGACGTTTACTATACGTGGAAATGATCCGGTGGATTTTTCCTGTCAGGGGAAATACAAGATATTGTCATATGTAGATTCCACTGGGTGCACAAGTTGCAAATTAGGATTAGATGAGTGGGCAAAATATATATCGCAAATAGATTCTGTAGTTTCTGATTCAGTGAAATTCCTATTCTTTTTTTGTCCTAAAGATGGCATGGAAATATATCAAATGTTGCGGATAAAGAAATTTGAATATCCTATTTGCATAGATAATGATGATAAAATGAATAAATTGAATCATTTTCCATCCGATGAAAGATTCCAAACGTTCCTGCTCGACAAGAACAACCGTGTACTGGCCGTCGGCAACCCCGTCCACAATCCGAAGGTCAAGGAACTCTACCTGAAAATCATCCGTGGGGAGACCGGCAGTCAGGAAAAGGAAACGCCCCGGTC
>CALUFR010000042.1 GCA_944319875.1 uncultured Bacteroides sp. | reverse complement strand
GTCGAAGAGCAGGCCTATGGCGCGGATTTCGGAGCGACAACGTTCAAGAAAGAGAGCGGCGGCGATTTCTATCCCGGACTCCTTATCCGAGAAATAAAATAGCATCATCCCCGCTTTTGAATGCCTATGGCTTCCTTCGTCCTACATACACACGGAGGAAGCCATTTCCGCATATTTAACAACCGTATGCAACTTTATCAGCTAAAAACAGCATACCTTATGCAAAATTCACTACCTTTGTAGAACAAGTATATTCACATTTTAAATCATACATTATGTCTTTTCCTATAATGACAGCAGAACAAGCCGCCGAATTCGTTCACAATGGCGATACTGTAGCTTTTTCAGGCTTCACGGCGGCAGGTACACCGAAAGTGGTGGCACCGGCAATAGCGGCTAAGGCAAAAAAAGAGCACGAAGCCGGAAGGGAATTCAAAATAAACGTGTTTACCGGCGCATCGACCAACGATTACATCGACGGTGAACTGAGCCGTGCAAAAGCGGTCAATGTCCGCACTCCTTACCAATCGTGCAAAGACACGCGCAACGCGCTCAACAACCACGAAATCCATTACTTCGACCTTCATCTGTCGCAGCTTGCGCAGAATATGCGCTACGGCTTTTTCGGCAAAGTCGACTTTGCAATAATCGAGGCAGCCGAAGTAAACGATGACGGAGAAATACTGCTCGGAGCCGGAATCGGCAATATTCCTACCTTCGCGCATCTTGCCGACAAGATAATAATAGAGCTCAACGAGCATATCCCGGCGGCTATCCGCGGCTTGCACGACATCTACGTGCCCGCCGACCCTCCATACCGCCGCGAGATACCTATCTATAAGCCGTCCGACCGTATCGGTTCGACAGTCCTTAAGGTTGACCCGAAAAAAATCATAGGCGTAGTGCATTCATCGAGCAGCGACCATGTGCACGGATTCGCGCCAATCGACGAAACCACGATGCGCATCGGCGAGAACGTGTGCAAGTTCCTTGCCGGAGAACTCCGTGCCGGACGCATACCGAAAGGATTCCTGCCGTTGCAGTCGGGAGTGGGCAACATAGCCAACGCAGTGCTCCACGGATTGGAGACAAGCTCAGAAATCCCGCAATTCGAAATGTACACCGAAGTGATTCAAGACGCGGTAATCGACCTGATGGAAAAAGGCAAATGCCGCTTCGCCAGCACCTGCGCGCTGACATTCTCCGACGAGACAATGGACCGCTTCTTCGGCAACATCGGATTCTTCCGCGACAAGGTGCTCATCCGTCCGGGAGAAATATCCAACAATCCGGAAATCATACGCCGCCTCGGCCTCATCACGATGAACACGGCTCTTGAGGCTGACATTTTCGGTAATGTCAACTCCACGCATGTGACAGGCACGAAGATGATGAACGGAATCGGCGGTTCGGGCGACTTCACACGCAACGCCTATATTTCGATTTTCAGCTGCCCGTCAATAACCAAGGAAGGAAAAATCAGCACCATCGTACCGATGGTTTCCCACCTCGACCACAGCGAGCATTCAGTGGCCGTGCTGATTACCGACCAAGGCATCGCAGACCTCCGCGGAAAAGACCCGGAAGAAAAGGCGCACCTCATCATCGAGAATTGCGCGCATCCGGCATACCGCCAGTTGCTGCGCGACTATCTGAAGCTCGGCAAGGGCGGACATACGCCGCACTGTCTGCGCGCCGCTTTCGGATTCCACGAGGAGTTCATGAAGTCGGGCGACATGTCGAAGACCGACTGGTCGGCTTACTGCTGATAAAAAAGAAAGCAACAGATTGCTGCTATATTAAAACTACCACCTGCCGGATAAATATAATGTCCGGCAGGTGGTCTTAAATACCTGCCAATACGGTATCATTTTTGACCGGCAAATGACTTGACAACCGTTTTCCTGATTTTATGCCAACTTGGTATCCGCTTAAGTTCCCTGCGTATCGGAGCATCGTACAACAGGAACAGCAAAAAGAGGAAAATGCATGCGTATGCAGCCCAACCATACATCTGCTTGATGCTGATTTCGGTCATTTGCGACATGAACGCATCCATAAAGTGTGGGATAGAAACTCCATTGGCAGCCACATTGTCTATCGCAGCTCCATACCGTGCCATATTGTCGGGAATATAATATTTCAGGCCATGGGTGTAAATGGCGGCACCAATCACGCCGCCCATCACCACATGGAGCATTTGGAACACGGCAAGGGACTGGAAGAAATGCTGGAAGCTCATGATTTCTTCCGCGCAAGTCAAGAAAGTCACGCTCAACACGGCATACCCGAACCCACGGCAAGCCATCGGCAAATACAGCCGGGAGATGTGAATGTCGCTTGAAACCGTGAAATAGTAGCCGAGCAGATAGCATATCACGCCTGCCAGCCCGATGACAATCAGCCGCAGATAGTTGAAATGCCTGATGTGCATCCACCAATAGGAAAACAGGCATCCCGCCATACATCCGGCAAGCACAGGCCAATCCAATTGCACGCCTGTCATCGTGCCGTAGTGCATCACGCCCTCAAGGAATGTTTCTTCCAGCACATGCTCGGTGGCAAGCAACATCTCCACCAACGCGACCAGCACAAGAATCGGAGCCAAGTAACGGTAGGTCCACATCTTGGGTTCAAGGTACGGATGACGGATGGAGAACATACGTCCCAAACAAAACACGAATGTCACGGCTGCGGAAAGGCTGACCTTGCGGATGACCGGGCTGTTCCACCAGTCGTAATAATCGCCATAGTTGAAGACGAACGTAATTTCCAGAGCAAGTGCCGCCCAAAGTATCGCCCCCAGCCAATCGATGCCAAACAAAGGGAATTTCTTGAACATGCGGAAATGGCATGTGCAGACGGTCAATAGCAACAAGTCCACCATCATGATGCCGCAGATGAACAGTTGCATATAGTCCCAATGGTAGTAATACATCAGGTAAGTGGAAAGCAAATCAGACAACTGCATACTCCCTAAGATGATGATATGCAGCACGGGGAAGAACACGGTAAAGTCGCGTGTCGGACTCATCCAAAGCTGTATGTTGGACATACACTCGAACGTGCCTTGTATCTTGCACATGCCTTCGATGAAGCATACCAACCAAAGCAACGGAAGAAAAGTGATATGCGGCGCAATCAGGTTACAGAGCAATACTCCCGTAGCCGCTCCACAAAGCAGCGTCTTGTTGGTGAAACGGAATTTCATGCGGAACAATAAAGGGAAATAGATGGCCATCCCTGCCAAGTTCGCATAAAGGCACATCAGGAGGTCTTCCCTCATCAGGGCCGTTTCACCCATCATCTGGTTCAACGTGCCTAAATAAAGCCCGCCGGAGAATTGGAACGTGACAGCGATGAATACATACATCCAAGGTCGTATCCGTTCAGGGACAAAGCCCCTGAACATCGGCATGGAGAAAGGCATAGGTTGTGCAGTTCCGCTCATGTCAGTACTTCACTTTGCATTCCACATTGAAACCTGCCCTCAATCGGCCGACCTTGTCGGCATCATTGCCTTGCAGACGGATACGGACGGGCACTCTTTGCTCCACTTTCACGAAATTTCCGGTAGCATTGTCCTGCGGTATCAAGGAGAATGCCGCTCCAGTGGCATCAGATATGGATTCAACCACGCCTTTATAGGTTATGCCCGGAACGGCATCAGCCGTAAAGGTGACTTCGGCTCCCTCCTTGATGTTCGGAAGTTGGGTTTCCCGATAGTTGGCGATAACCCACAGGTCGCCATTGTCCACGATGTCCACCATCGTCTGTCCGGGCTGTACCAACTGCCCTTCGTGTATATCCTTGCGCCCTGTCACGCCGTCGCAGGTAGCCACGATGACCGTATAGGACAGGTTCAGACGAGCCAAATCCACGGCGGCTTGCGCCAAACGGATGGCAGCCTCGTTTTGTCCCAGCCGATGCGTCTGTTCTTCTTTGGTCAAAGATGTGGAATGTTTCATGCGAAGTGCCTGCTCATACCGAGCGTTAATGGCATCGTATGCGGTCTTTACATTGTCATACTGCTGCCGGGTGACGGCATCTTCCTCCAACAATTTCTTGTAACGCTGCAACTCACGCTCCGCATTGGCCCGTTGCACACGGACTTCCTCGATGCCGGCATCATTGACGGTCAGGTTGTTTTGCGTAGTGGCTATTCCCGCATTTGTGACCTGCTGCCCTGCCAATGCGTTTGCCAAATCCGCTTCGGCTTGTGCCAACCGCAATCTGAACTCCGCTTCTTCAATCACAAGCAACGTGTCGCCTTTGTGGACAGGCTGGTATTCCTCGAAATATATTTTCTTGATAAAGCCTTGTACACGTGTGTTGACGGGAGTGATGTGTTGCCTTACCTGCGCATTGTCCGTATATTCCACGCTGCCCAGATGGAGAAAGCGTGAGCAGATGTACCCTATGCCGATGACCAGCAAGGCAATGACAATCGTATTGTAAACTAACTTTTTTGTCTTTCGTGTAACCATAATGATATGCTGTTTTTCTGTTTATAAAGTATGGGTGATGTATTTCATTTTATAATAGTTGTATAGGATGTTGATGCGGGCGTTCACCAGTCCCAAGCCGGCGGTGAGCTTCATGTTGCTGGCATCCAGCATGTCGGTCAGCAACGCCATCTCGTTTTTATAGCGGTTCTCGGTGACATCGTAATTCTCGTCCGCCAGCTTTACGCTGTTCTCCTGTGTCCGCAAGTCGGTAAAGGCGGTCAGGAAATTCACATACCCTTCCTGCACGGCATTTTCCACTTGCTCCTGCGCCAACTGATGGCGTTCTTGCGCCTGACGCACATTAAGCCGTGCCTGTTTCAGCTTCTTGTTGTTCTTGAACAAGGAAGAAAGGTTATATTTTACCCCAATCCCTATGTACCAGTAATTGAAATTGTTATCCAGCACGGGTACTTCAATGGTGATGGGACCGTCCAAATGCTCTGCTGCGACAATGGAAATATGCGGCAGGAGTTCGGAACGTTCCTGCTTTACTTTTTGCTCATTCATTTGGATGGCGGCTTGTGTCTGTTTCAGAAGAATGTTGTTAGTTCCGGCCATGTCCTGCCATTCATCCTCTGTGAGGGTAAGGATTTGTCGCTCCAGCAAGGAGGTGTCAGGGGCTATTTCCATACCTTCGGGCAGATGCAAGGTGGTAACCAACTGATGGTTGGCAATCTTACGCGCGTCTTTCACCCTTGACAGCTGCAAGTTCAACTGCTCCTTTTGCAGTTCATAACGTGTAATGTCGTTTTTGAGAACCGTGCCTTGCTCCCTGCGGGCTTTCATGTTGGCAATGACCTCCTCTGTCAGTTCCATGTTCTTCTGCAACACCCGGATTTGATTGTCCAGTTTGTAC
>CALUFR010000041.1 GCA_944319875.1 uncultured Bacteroides sp. | reverse complement strand
CGCTCATGTCGATGCGTATCAGCGCGTCGTCCGAGCCGAACATGTAGCGGGCCAGCTGCTTGGCCAGGTGCGTCTTGCCCACACCTGTCGGACCCAGGAACATGAACGTGCCGATGGGGCGGTTGGGATCTTTCAGCCCCACGCGGCTGCGCAGGATAGCCTTCACCAGCTTGTCAATAGCCACATCCTGGGCGATGACTTTCCGCTGAAGCTCTTCCTTCATGCCGGCCAGCTTCAGCCCTTCGGCCTGCGCCATGCGCTGCACGGGCACGCCCGACATCATGGACACGACGTCGGCTATTTCTTCCTCGTCCACCGTCTGGCGGTGGTCCTTCTGCTGAGCCTCCCAGTCGGCCTTCATCTGCTCCAGTTGCGCCATGAGCTCCTTCTCGCGGTCGCGGTATCCGGCAGCCAGTTCATAGTTCTGCGCCTTCACGGCCTCGGTCTTCTGCAAGCGGGCGTTCTCTATCAGGCGTTCCTGCTCTTCGATTTCCTTGGGTGCGCTGATGTTGGTCAGGTGTACGCGCGAGCCGGCTTCGTCCAGGGCATCGATGGCCTTGTCCGGGAAGTTGCGGTCGGTGATGTAGCGGGCTGACAATTTGACACACGCCTCGAGGGCAGCGTCGGTGTAGCGCACGTTGTGGTGGTCCTCATACCGTTCCTTGATGTTCTTCAGGATCTGTAGCGTCTCCTCGGCCGTGGTGGGCTCCACGATGACCTTCTGGAAGCGGCGCTCCAGCGCACCGTCCTTCTCGATGCTCTTGCGGTACTCGTCCAGCGTGGTGGCTCCGATGCACTGTATCTCGCCACGGGCCAGGGCGGGCTTCAGCATATTGGCGGCATCCATGGTGCCTGCGGCGGCTCCCGCACCGACGATGGTGTGTATCTCGTCAATAAAGAGGATGACGTTGGGGTTCTTCTGCAGTTCGTTGATAATGGAGCGGATGCGTTCCTCGAACTGTCCGCGGTACTTGGTGCCGGCCACTACGGACGACATGTCGAGCATGATGACGCGCTTGTCGAACAGCACGCGCGACACCTTCCGCTGCGTGATGCGCAGAGCCAGCCCTTCAACGATGGCCGACTTGCCCACACCGGGTTCGCCTATCAGCACCGGGTTGTTCTTCTTGCGCCGACTCAGGATTTGCGCCAGGCGTTCTATCTCGCGTTCGCGGCCCACGACGGGGTCCAGCTTGCCCTCGGCGGCGGCACGAGTGATGTCGGTGCCGAAGTTGTCGAGCACAGGCGTATCGTTGGCGGAGCGGCGTGCAGCCGTCTGTGCCGAGGCCGACGAACCGCTACGGCCGTTTTCCCGGTCGGAGCGGGAGGGAGTCATTTCCTCCTCTTCCTCGTCGTCGTCTTCAGTGAACATGCCGGCGTTCGGATTGGTCGATTTCATCGTAAGTACGTCGAACACGTCCCGATAAGTGATACCATTATTTTCCAGTACCGTAGCCGCCGCGTTGTTGCCCTCCTTCAGGATGGCCAGCAACAGGTGCTCCGTGTCGGCCTGCTCGCTTTTCAGCAGACGGGCCTCGAGTATGCAGATTTTGAGAATTCGGGCAGCGGTGATTGAGAGGGGAACTTCTTCCTCGGGCAGAAGATTATCTTCCGCCTCCGTGCTGTCCTCCAGGTTTCTCTTGATTTTGTTCAGGTCCGCATCGAGCTTCATCAGCACTTCCATGGCCTTTCCGTTGCCGTCGCGTAAGATGCCGAGCAGCAGATGTTCAGGCCCTATCAGGCTGCATCTCAGTCTGTTGGCCTCTTCCTTGCTATAGGTCAGTACGTCCGAAACTCTTTGTGAAAATTGACTGTTCATTGATTGTCTCCTTTTGTTTGGGTTATAATCTGTGGCAAAGATAGCCGTTTATCCTCACTCAACAAATATTATGCCAAAAAAACCGGTCCTTCCGGAGAAGGAGTAGTTAAATGATAATTTAGCAGCCGAAGGCTGCAATGGTTAATGGTCAATGGTTAATGATTAATGGTTAATGGTTAATGGTTAATGGGCTGCGCATGAGTCCTTTTACCACGTATTAACCATTAACCATTGACCATTAACCATTGCGGGCAAAGCCCGCTAAATTCCCATTTGTCAGCCTCCAACTCTTTTTAACTTCCTACGGGTAAAATGCGGACATCCATATTTTTTTTCTATTTTTGCCTTAGAAAAAACGAAAAACAGATGAAAGACAAGATACAATTATCCGTTTGCTTGCTGTTATAAATCCGAAACTTAAGTAAACATGAGTATGAAGGCGAAGGTGAAAGTGAAAAACATGCTTGTTTGTATTTTCTTAGGCGTATTGTGGCTGTTTGTTGTAGGTCAGATGCTTTGCCATTTCAGGCAAGTGGAATATGAAAAAATGGCCGGTGGAGCGTTGAAGGAAGCTTTGTTGCAGGAGTTGGAACTTAGGAAAAATGAAGCTGATGCATATTCGGGTCAGTTGGCAGATTGCCGGACATCGGAACAGCCGGGCAGCAGGGATATACGGATAACCGATTGCGAAGGGGAAAGAATGTATAAAGTGAGTACTGAGTCATACCGCTGTAATATAGGCAATGACGGACATACATGCAGCGCACATTCTTTTCTGATGAAGCATCATCCGTTGGAGGCGGATACTTTGTATGAACGTTGGCAGAGCCTTCTTTCAAGTACTGTAGGCGGTTGCGTGCAGGCCGGCCTGCGGTTGACTTTGCGTAATGGGAAAGATGTTCGGATAACCTGTGCCCCTACAGATAAGCGTTTTCTCCAACATGCCGACAGCGTGTGGTCGCATACGGTGGGCTATGTGAACGAACTGGAGGTAACGGTTTTGGCAGGTACGGCGTGGTACCGTTACCTCTATGGCGTGGATTGGGTGGTCCTGTTGTTGGGAAGTGTCCTGTGTCCCGTTCTGTATCTATGTGGCATACGTCTGTTCAGGTGGTGCAGATATCGCTGTACGCGTCTGGAAATTGTAGAGAAAGAAGTGTTCGTGACGGTTGGTGAACATCGGACGGATATATATAAGCTGGATGAAAACGCCCGTTTTGATGTAAGAAAAAAGTTGATATACAATGTTGTGGCGGAAACTACAGCCAAGCTGAAACCTTTGGAAGCCCATGCCCTGAAATACCTGTTGGAGTCAGACGGATATGCGTTGGACAGCGAGGAATTGATACGATTGTTGTGGCCGAATGAAAAGGAGGTGGATATTCGGAGACTTCATTCTTGCATCGGGCGTCTTCGTAAGATAATGTCAAGCATGAGCGATGTAAAAATTCAATGCAGAAGGCATCGCTATTACTTGATATTTCCGTCGACTCCATCCGATTCAATCTAACCAATTCCTTACCAAATCTGATTGTCGCGGTATTTTTTAGCTTGGTTAGAAATGGTTAGAATGAAAATTTGTCTGTATGGCTTGTTTTTGTCACCTTTGCTCATGTAAACAAAAAAAAGAAAAATGTCATGAAGAGGAAAACAATCATGTTTATCGCATTGGCATCCGTAATGTTGGGTGTCGGCTATGGAACAATTAGTCAGAAAAACGACAGCAAGAACACAGACTCTATTTTGTTAGAGAATGTAGAAGCCTTGGCCTCGGATGAATCGGGAGGTCCCCATCATTGTTTTGGGCAAGGGTGTGTCGATTGTCCAATTAATCATACAAAAGTGGAAATTGTCTATTCCGGCTGGAGCTTGTTGGAAGACTAATGTGGTGAACTTTTGTAGTAAGGAATGAGGGGGATATGCCCTGTGTAAAGAAGTGAGGCATCCCCGCTCATTCCATAACCAACTTAGAAAAGGAGGTTTGAATGCAAATATAATAATTGAATAGTTATCGGCAATGCGTTTGCCGTTGTCCCGGAAAGATTTTAGGAAGATTTGTGTCTTTCCGGCACCCGATATGGGTGCGTAGACAACTTCCACTCACAAAATAAATTTATATTTATAACTAAAAAAATTATTATGGTTTCAAAAAAAATAAAAGCTGCTCTTGTAGCAGCCATTGCCGCAGTGGCAAGTTATGGTGTTTATACTAACCAAGCAAAAGAAACGATGTCGGACGTGATGCTGGCGAATGTGGAAGCGCTGGCGACGGGTGAAAGTGGAGATGGAAATTGTCGGACAAATGACGATTATACTGCTATATGTAATCACTATGATGATGGGGCAATTTGTCCTTGTGGATTTTGAAAGTAGGATAAAGTAATCGTAGAAATTATCATTATGAACAGAGAGGTGTTGATTGAATAATTGTGACTTCGTTAACACCTTTCTTTTAACTATTGAACTTTTATTTAAAAAACCAAATTGTCGGGAATGAAGTTTATATATTATGCTTTATTGTGCTTTCTGTTTTTTTCCTGTAGAGAGGGAAAAATGCGGAATATCGATTCTTATGAGTTGAAAAATACGAATGAAATCAAGAAATTTAGATTAGACGATGACGTTAGATATAACGCTTTTTATTTATATACCTTTAGTGACAAACAAGGGAAAAGCTATTTGTCTTTTTTAAATTACCGGACGAATCAACTTTTGTTTTATGATTGGAATACTCAGGATTTTCTTTTTAAGGTGGAGCTTCCGGCTGAAGGCCCTAATGGTGTGACGCAAATATCGGGTTATTACATTAAGGATTTTGACCATATATATGTTTCTACCTATGCTTATAAAGGATTGCTCCGAGTGGATACAACCGGGCAGATTGTGCAAAAGATTCCTTATGGAAAGACTCCCGACGGCTATGAAGTGCTTCCTTCCTATACTCCTTCTTCCCATCCGTATATAGCTCCTGTCTTTATCGGTGACGCTAAAATGTGTATCACTCAACCGTCAGTTCCTCGTTTTCGTGCTGCCAATGAAACTCCGATTAGCGTTGTGATTGATACGTTGAAGCGTACTTGTGAGGGTCTTCCGATGACCTACTCCTTGCTAAACGATGAAGAAATGGAGGCGGGAAACTTACAATTTAGCCGCATTTTTAACGGTAAAGATTTCATCTATTCTTTTTATGTGTGTGAAGATGTGTTTGTTGTTTCGATGGATCATTCGGATATCAGACGTGTGAAAGTGAAGAGCCGCCATATTGATTCACCGACAGAACAACAGAAGGACACGGAACAAGGTCCTCGCTTGTATTTGGAATTACCTCGTTATGGTGATTTGATTTATGATTCTTACCGGAAGGTATATTATCGTTTCGCTTATCCTAAAGTATCGTTGAATAAGGATATGAATTGGTGGGGAAAGGCTGTATATGGCCGGAAAAAATTTTCTGTGATGGTTTTGGATGAGGATTTTCATGTTATAGGCGAAACTTTATTTCCAGAAGGTATCTACAACTCTTTTGTCTTTTTTATTAATAAAGATGGTTTGTATATAAGCCGTGATTATAAAATCGGAATGGCTGAACAATCGGAAGATTATCTGACATTTGAACTCTTTCAACTGATTAAAAAGTAAAATATGATGAAGCTTAATTGCTCAATTTGGATTGCTGTCATTTTCGTTTTATGCTCTTGTGCGGACTCTCAAAAGAAGCGATACACTGATTTGTTACAGGAATGGATGAACCGTGAGATACAAATCCCCACTAATTCGGTTTTTACGGTGTTGGCTCGTGATACGGTCGATTATCCGATACAAGGAGAATACAAGGTATTGACTTACGTGGATTCCGTGGGCTGCCTCAGTTGCAAACTGCAATTGGACCGTTGGAAGGAACTGATGGAGGATGACGAGCTTTCCGGTGTGAATTTCCTGTTTTTCTTTTCTCCCGAAAAGATGCGGGACATTGTGGGCACGATCCGGTCGAACGGATTTACCCATCCGGTTTGCATTGACAGGGACAATCACTTGAACCGCTTGAATCATTTTCCTGCCGACCCCACTTTTCAAACGCTCCTGCTCGACAAGAACAACCGTGTACTGGCCGTCGGCAACCCCGTCCACAATCCGAAGGTCAAGGAACTCTACCTGAAAATCATCCGTGGGGAGACCGGCAGTCAGGAAAAGGAAACGCCCCGGTC
>CALUFR010000040.1 GCA_944319875.1 uncultured Bacteroides sp. | reverse complement strand
TGGCGGGAAGCAGGTTCTGGTAGTTGTCGGTGTCGAGAAGCGTATCCGGCGTGCCGGACATGATGATGCCGCTCAAGGTGCTGAAGTTGGTTATCTGGATGCTGTCTATAATCGTGTCCGCACTCATGGGGAGAGAGTCACGGTTGTAGATGAGCCGTTGTATCTGGTCTATCTCGAATTTGTAGTTTTTGCCGTAGATGGTGTCAAGCTCAAACGCACGTACCGTGGCGTCGGTGCTGAATTCATAGTTGGTGTCCGAGCTCAGACACGAACTGATGGCGATGGACGTGACAAGAAAACTTATGATGATAGATAAAAATTTCAATCTCATTGGTTACCACATTGTTTATTCAAGCTGCAAAAATAGGAACATTTTTTTCTATAAATACCTTTGGAGGAAAGTTTTATATAAAATTATAGATAATAGGGGGCTTTTTGTCGATAAAATACGTCTATGGATAGGCGTTATAGTGGCGATATCCGCGCCCGAAGTGGCTTTCTCTCCGGTAGGGCGTTTGAGCGGGCAGGGTGGGGGCTTTCACTCCGTCGCCCAAAATCTGGGGAGCTTCTTCCACCACAATCTCGTCCCACAGGCCTGCGTCGATGAACGATTGGAGCAAGCGGCTTCCACCCTCCACCAACAGGGATTGCAATTGCCGGTTGTATAAATCCTTCAGGATTTCGGGCAAAGTCTCTTGTGCGTACACTAAGGTGGGTTGGGAGCCGTCGAACAAATGCAAGTCTTGGGGCAGCCGGTGGTGGCGGTCGATGGTGATGCGCACGGGGGCGGGACCGTACCAGCGTCGTACGTTCAGCCTGGGATTGTCGAGCAGGGCGGTGTCGGTGCCTACGAGGATGGCGGCGTGTTCGGCTCGCTTTTTGTGTGCCAGCATGGCGGTCAGGGGGCTGGAGAGAATGGCGGGAGTGCCATCCGTGCGTTTGCGGTCGATAAATCCGTCGGCCGATTCGGCCCATTTCAGGGTGATATAGGGCCGTTGGCGGGTGTGGAACGTGATGAAGCGGCGGATAAGGTCACGGCATTCCTCCTCCAGTACGCCTACAAGGACCTCACGGCCGGCGTCGCGCAATTTTTGTATGCCTCGTCCCGCCACTTTGGCGAAGGGGTCCCGGCATCCGATGACGATGCGGGGTATTCCTTTTTCTACAATCAGGTCGGCGCACGGGGGCGTTTTGCCATAGTGGGCGCAGGGCTCTAAGCTTACGTAGATGGTAGCCTCCTTCAGCAGGTCGGGGTTCTTGACCGAGCGAATGGCGTTCACTTCGGCGTGTGCCTGCCCGCATCGCACGTGGTAGCCTTCGCCGATAATCTGTCCGTTGTGTACGATGACCGCTCCCACCATCGGATTGGGAGCCGTGTTGCAGAGGCCGTTTCGGGCCAGCTGGATGCAGCGTCGCATGTATTTTTCGTCTTCCATCTGTTTTCTTTTTATAGGATAATCCGTATTTTTGCGGTTCAATTTTGAGAACCTGTTTCTTTATATAATATGAATAAGACCGTTGCTTATATCCGTAGCCGCCTGGAGCCTTATTATCCGGCTGAAGAAGCCGCCGTCCTTTCGCGCGTCGTGTGTTGCGACTTGCTGGGAGTGGCACCGGTGGACTATTACCTGGGCAAAGATATGGTTTTATCTCCGGAAAAAGAACAGAAACTGGAAGACATTCTGTCTCGCCTCTCCCGATTTGAGCCTTTGCAGTACATCGAAGGCAGTGTGCGGTTCCTTGGAAGGGAGTTCCGGGTGGCTCCCGGCGTACTCATTCCTCGTCCTGAGACGGAGGAACTGGTGGAACTGGTGCTGAGGGAGATTCCGGCCGGTGCGCGGGTGCTGGATGTCGGCACGGGAAGCGGTTGCATTGCTGTCTCGTTGGCCAAGGAGCTGCCCGAATCCTCGGTGACGGCTTGGGACGTCTCGCCCGAGGCCATCGGGGTGGCGCGTGCCAATGCCGGCAGACTTCAGGCGGAGGTGCGTTTTGTGGAGTGTGACGTGCTCACTTGTCAGCCCGGTGCGGACGACCGTTACGATGTCATTGTGAGCAACCCTCCTTATGTGACCGAGTCCGAAAAGCGCGACATGGAGCCGAATGTTCTTCAATGGGAACCCTCCCTGGCCCTGTTTGTGCCCGACGATGACCCCTTGCGCTTTTATCGTCGCATTGCCGCCTTGGGGCGCGGAATGCTGAATGACGGCGGGAGACTTTATTTTGAAATAAACCGTGCCATGGGACATGCGATGGAGGCGATGCTTCGTGCGATGGGGTATGTCGGTGTCCGTGTGCTGAAAGACCTGTCGCGGAATGCCCGTTTTGTAATAGCTGAAAAATGACGAATAAGGAAATGGATGCTAAGGAGGCGTTGTCGCGCCTTTCGGCCTATTGCTCGGCGGCAGAGCGTTGCCGGGCGGATGTAGAGGAAAAACTGCTTCGTTGGGGGCTGGAGCCTAAAGTGCGCGAAAGCATCGTTTTGGCTTTGGAAAAAGACCGCTTCCTCGATGAGGAACGCTATTGTCGCGCTTTCATCCGCGACAAGTACCTTTTCGCCCGTTGGGGGAAGGTGAAGATCGGGCAGGCGCTGAGGCTCAAACGCATTGCGTCGGACATGTACGCCCCGTTGTTGGACGAAGTGATCGAGGAGGATGCGTATCTGTCCGGCCTTCGTACCCTCTTGGCTTCCAAGCGCAAGGGCATCCGTGCGTCCGGACGCCGTGAGGTGGAAGCGAAGCTCATCCGTTTTGCGTTGGGGCGCGGCTTCGAGATGGACGATATACGCCGTTGTATGGATATTTCGGAAGAAAATGAGTAGGACGACGAAAAAATATAGACCTATCTGTTCCTATTTTCATTCCGATTGCGTACTTTTGTACCATATTTGACCATAATAGTAGTTCGCTATGAGAAATTTAGAAAAATTGTTTGCAGAGAAGTTGCTGAAAATTAAGGCCGTAAAAATTCAGCCTGCCAATCCTTTTACATGGGCTTCCGGTTGGAAATCTCCTTTCTATTGCGATAACCGCAAGACACTGTCTTACCCTTCTCTCCGCAATTTTGTAAAGATTGAAATAACCCGACTGGTTTTGGAACGTTTCGGCCAGGTGGACGCTATTGCCGGAGTAGCTACGGGAGCCATTCCCCAGGGCGCTTTGGTGGCCGATGCGCTGAACCTGCCGTTCGTATATGTGCGCTCTACGCCCAAGGATCATGGGTTGGAGAACTTGATTGAGGGCGAGCTTCGTCCGGGGATGAAAGTCGTTGTCATTGAAGACCTTATCTCGACAGGCGGAAGCAGCTTGAAGGCCGTTGAGGCTATCCGTCGCGACGGTTGCGAGGTCATTGGCATGGTGGCGTCTTACACGTATGGATTCCCCATTGCGGAAAAGGCTTTCAAGGACGCGAAGGTGCCTCTCGTGACGCTGACCAACTACGAGGCCGTGCTCGAAGTAGCGGTGCGCACCGGCTATATCGAAGAAGCGGACATCCCCACGCTGGATGAGTGGAGAAAAGATCCTGCACACTGGGATGCCGGAAAGTAATCGCCTAAAAAAAAACTGAAAGTTTATGACGAAATTTGAGAGTGGAATAAAGGTAATTCCCGCCTCCCAAAGCGCCGTTTACGGCAAACTGTCTGATTTGAGTAACTTGGAGGGTATCAAGGATCGCCTCCCCGAGGACAAAGTGAAAAACCTGTCGTTCACGGCGGATACGCTTAGTGTCGAGGTGCCTCCCGTAGGAACCGTGACGCTGGAGGTAGTGGAACGTGAGCCCGAGAAGTGCATCAAGTTCGGCACCACGACATCGCCGCTCCCCTTCAACCTGTGGATACAGATTGTGCCCACAGGCGAGGCCGAGTGTAAGATAAAACTCACCATCGGCATGGAACTGAATCCTTTCATGAAAACGATGGTGCAGAAACCTTTGCAGGAAGGCTTGGAAAAGATGGCCGACATGTTGGCGTTGATACATTATTAATGATTGGAGGAACGACATGGCGCAGAAACTTTGGGAAAAAAGCGTACAAGTAAACAAGGATATCGAGCGCTTCACCGTGGGGCGCGACCGCGAAATGGATCTTTACCTGGCCAAACATGACGTGCTGGGCTCCATGGCGCATATCACCATGCTTCAGAGCATCGGCCTGCTGACGGAGGATGAGCTGGAGCAGCTGCTGGCCGAACTGAAGCAGATTTATGCTTTGGCGGAGCGGGGCGAATTCGTCATTGAGGACGGTGTCGAGGATGTCCATTCGCAGGTGGAACTCATGCTTACCCGTAAGTTGGGCGATGTCGGAAAAAAAATTCATAGCGGCCGTTCGCGCAATGACCAGGTGCTGCTCGACCTGAAGCTCTTCACCCGCGCACAGATCAAGGATATCGCCGAGGCCGTGGAGCAGCTTTTTGACGTGCTTATCCGTCAGAGCGACCGCTATAAGGATGTTTTGATGCCCGGTTACACGCACTTACAGATCGCCATGCCTTCGTCCTTCGGCCTGTGGTTCGGCGCCTACGCGGAGAGTCTTGTGGACGACATGATGTTCCTGCAGGCTGCTTTCCGCATGTGCAACCGCAATCCGCTTGGTTCGGCTGCCGGCTATGGGTCTTCTTTCCCTCTCGACCGTGCGATGACCACCCGCCTGTTGGGCTTTGATTCGATGAACTACAACGTGGTTTATGCCCAGATGGGGCGTGGCAAGATGGAGCGCAATGTCGCTTTTGCCTTGGCCACCATTGCCGGTACCTTGTCCAAACTGGCCTTCGATGCCTGCCTGTTCAACAGCCAGAATTTTGGTTTTGTCAAGTTGCCCGACGAGTGTACCACAGGCTCCAGCATCATGCCTCATAAGAAGAATCCCGATGTCTTCGAGCTGACCCGCGCCAAGTGCAATAAATTGCAGGCGCTTCCTCAGCAGATTATGATGATTGCCAATAATCTGCCTTCGGGCTACTTCCGTGACCTTCAGATTATCAAGGAAGTATTCTTGCCTGCCTTCCAGGAACTGAAGGACTGCTTGCAGATGGCCACGTATATCATGAACGAAATCAAGGTGAACGAACATATCCTGGATGATGATCGTTATGCACTCATCTTTAGTGTGGAGGAAGTCAATCGCTTGGCGCGTGAGGGCATGCCTTTCCGCGACGCTTACAAAAAAGTGGGACTTGACATTGAGGCCGGTCGTTTTACGCCCCATAAGCAAGTACACCACACGCACGAGGGCAGTATCGGTAATTTGTGCAACGACCGCATCGCTCAGCTGATGCGTCAGGTGGTTGAGGGTTTTAACTTCTCCACCATGGAGCAGGCCGAGAGGGCGTTGTTGGGACGTTAGAATTGATTTTTCCGAATAAAAGTTTGGTTGTAAGAGGGAAACTGCTTATCTTTGCTCCCACTTTTTTCGGATGCTTTTTGCGGAAATAGCTCAGTTGGTAGAGCACAACCTTGCCAAGGTTGGGGTCGCGAGTTCGAGTCTCGTTTTCCGCTCCAATGGATGCTCGAATGGTGGAATCGGTAGACACGAGGGACTTAAAATCCCT
>CALUFR010000039.1 GCA_944319875.1 uncultured Bacteroides sp. | reverse complement strand
ACTTGCGGGTGCGCCGAGCCTACAGGCGCAACGTCGAGCCGCTGCCCCGCATCGCCTCGTTCATCGGCACGAGCAACCGCCGCGACCTGCTGACGGACCTTTCGGGCAGCCGACGCTTCATTTGCGTGGAGGTAACCAAGCCCATCGACTGCACCACGCCCGTCGACCATGACCAGCTGTACGCCCAGCTTCTGCACAAGCTGAACAATGGGGAGCGTTGCTGGTTCAGCAAGGAAGAGGAGGCGGAAATCCAGCAATCGAACAAGGCGTTTTACCGCACCACCCCCGCCGAGGAGCTTATCAGCAGCTGCTTTGAGTTTGCCGAGCCGGGCGAACAGGGTGCCCGCCTGATGTCCGCGGCGGACATCTATGCCGTGCTGAAGCAGAAGAACCCGGCGGCACTGCGGGATTGCTCGCCCACGGCCTTCAGCCGCCTGCTGGCGCAGGTGGGACGGAGGGTGCATACACGGTATGGGAATGGGTATTGGGTGAGCTTGCGAAATCAACGAACCGGTAAGCAAGATCAATTATAAAAAACAATCAGTAAGTTTTATGGAATATCTTTAATTTGGCTTATCTTTGTGACTTTCAATGTATATAACAATGAGTAACAACGATACCAATATAGAGAAAAGAAGTTTCGAGGCTTTTGTCAATGCCATCGGCTCTGAAATTGAGCAGGCGCAAGTCCGGCTTATCAGTGCAGCCAATTTGTGCAAACCCGTCAGCAATATAGCGCAATGGAACAGAAAACGACCAATCAGTTGACCACTTCGCGTTTGATTCTTCGACCTTGGCGGGAATCGGATGCGGAAGCCTTGTACAAATATGCCAAAGACCCAGCCATCGGGCCTATTGCGGGTTGGCCTCCTCATACTTCTGTGGAAGACAGCCTGAACATCATCCGTACCGTATTTGCTGCTTCTGAAACTTATGCGGTAGTCTTGAAAGAAACAGGCGAGCCGGTCGGGAGCATAGGTATCATGTTCGGGGACGGCCTGCACAGTGCTGAAATGCAGACGGATGAGGCGGAAATAGGCTATTGGATAGGTGTGCCTTATTGGGGGCAAGGATTGATACCCGAAGCTGTGCGTTGCCTGCTGAAAAGAAGTTTTGAGGATTTGGAAATGACCGCCGTCTGGTGCGGGTATTATGATGGCAACGTGAAATCCCGGCGTGTGATGGAGAAGTGCGGCTTTCATTTTCATCATACGGAAGAGGGCAAGACATCTCCGCTTGGCGATGTCCGCACGGAGCATTTTATGCGAATGACGAAGGAGGAATGGAAATCTGCTCAACATTTATCTATACGTCCGTTGGCGGAACAAGATATTCCGGAAATGTGGGAATTGTTCCGCGCCACTGTTCTTACTGTCAATTCCAAGGATTACGCGAAGGAGGAAGTAGAAGACTGGGCATCGTGCGGAGATAGCGTAGAGCATTGGAGGGAGCTGCTTGCAAAGAACGATTATATAGGTGCGCTTGATGGACAAGGCAGAATCGTAGGTTTTTCCTCTATGAACGCTAATGGCTATCTGCACTCCATGTTTGTCCACAAGGATTGGCAAAGAAAAGGTGTGGCAACCTTGTTACTTTCGGAAGTGGAAAAGATGGCTTGCGGATACGGGGTGCATAAAATAAGCGTAGAAGTAAGCATCACCGCACGGCCTTTCTTTGAGAAGCGTGGCTACAAGGTAATGAAGGAACAAAAAGCAAAGGCAAACCGGCTTTGGCTGACAAACTATGTAATGGAGAAAACATTATGAACGTCCTGAAATCCCTCATAATATGGTTTTGCTTTATCCGTGACAAAGAAATGCAGATTAGCTTAAAAAGAGATACCTTATATCGGGAAAGATGATATAAACGGGTTTGTTATAAATGGCTTCATTCCTGCCTCATCAATTTTAAATAATACTAAAACACCCGACTTTACATTCTTGGTTGTAAAATCGGGTGTCTTTTCCATTAAACATTGAACACTAATGCTTTATAAGCGGTGCGGACGGGACTCGAACCCGCGACCCCATGCGTGACAGGCATGTATTCTAACCAGGCTGAACTACCGCACCATTTCATTGTTTTTGTGCTATCTCTCGCGATTGCGGTTGCAAAGGTAGGTGTTTTTTTTATACTTGCAATAATATTCTGAACTTTTTTGAGTGCATGAGATGTGTTTTTTGTTTTAGTTGCTCATATTGAATGGATTGGGCTTGGGACGTTTTTCTGTATTTAACAATCGTTTAATATGTGGTTAAAGTGGCTGCCGGTTGATTGTGCTGACTGCTTGGAGTGTGGAAAACGAAACTGTTTGTGCTTACTTTGAAACTTTGTGCTCGAAAAATTCGTTCTTTGGCAATAAATCGTTATTTTTGCGAACTTAAAGCAAGAATATTGTAATGCAGGCGGGGCGATACTTGCCTGGAAACATAGAAGAAGTGATGAGAGTTGCAATCGTGAAATATAATGCGGGAAATATACGCTCGGTGGACTGTGCGTTGCGGCGTTTGGGGGTTGAGGCTGACATTACGGCCGAAGCGTCTGTGCTTCGTGCGGCTGACAAGGTGATATTCCCCGGGGTGGGAGAGGCTGCCACGACGATGGATTATTTGCGCAAAACCGGATTGGATGGAGTCGTCAAGAGTCTGGAGAAGCCTTTGCTGGGTATTTGCCTGGGTATGCAGTTGATGTGCCGCCATTCAGAAGAAGGGGATGTGGACTGTTTGGGCATTTTCGATGTGGACGTGAAGCGTTTTCATCCGGAAAAACAGACTGAAAAGGTCCCTCACATGGGATGGAATACGCTGTCTCAGACCTGCAGCCCGTTGTTTCGTGGCTTTACCAAAGAAGAGTTCGTGTATTTTGTCCACAGTTTCTATGTGCCCTTGAATGAGTGTACGGCGGCGGTGACCGATTATATATTGCCCTTCAGCGCGGCTTTGCATAAAGACAATTTTTATGCCACGCAGTTCCATCCTGAAAAGAGTGGAGCGGTGGGTGAACGTATATTGAAAAATTTCTTGGAGTTATGATAGAACTGATTCCTGCCATTGATATCATCGGGGGCAAGTGTGTACGCTTGTCACAAGGCGACTATGAAAGCCGGAAGGTGTACAACGAAAACCCGCTCGAGGTGGCCAAAATGCTGGAAGCGGGCGGCATCAGGCGTCTGCATCTGGTTGACCTGGATGGAGCGGCTTCGGCTCACATTGTAAATTATAGAGTTTTGGAGAAAATCGCTACCGGTACTTCGCTTGTCGTTGACTTTGGCGGAGGCGTGAAAAGTGACGAGGATCTACGGATCGCGTTTGAAAGTGGGGCGCAGATGGTGACGGGCGGAAGTATCGCTGTCAGAAATCCTGAGCTCTTCATCCGTTGGATAGAAAAATACGGGCCGGAAAGGATTATCCTGGGGGCTGACGTCAAGGATCGCCGCGTTGCGGTGGGAGGATGGAAGGAGGAAAGCGCGGTGGAGTTATTTTCTTTTCTGGACAATTATCGCAGGCAGGGCGTCTCTAAGGTGATTTGCACGGACATCAGCCGCGACGGAATGCTGCAAGGGCCTTCTTTGGGGCTGTATAAAGAGCTGTTGGAGCATGCCCCGGACCTGTATCTGATAGCAAGTGGCGGGGTGAGTTCTGTGGATGATATTTATCGCCTGGAGGAGAATGGCGTGCCGGCGGTTGTCTTCGGAAAGGCTTTGTATGAGGGGCGCATCACGCTGGATGATTTGTCGCCTTTGCTTTAAACGAAATTGATTAACCGATAACGAATCGAAGTTGTGTTAGCCAAAAGAATTATTCCCTGCCTCGACATTAAGGACGGGCAGACGGTGAAAGGAACTCATTTTGTAAACCTGCGTCATGCGGGCGATCCGGTGGAGCTGGCCCGTGTCTATAGCGCACAGGGGGCCGATGAACTGGTGTTTCTTGACATTACAGCCAGTTTTGAAGGCCGGAAGACCTTCACGGAGTTGGTGCGTCGCATTGCGGAGAACATCAGCATTCCGTTCACGGTGGGTGGAGGCATTCACGAGCTGAGCGACGTGGCCCGCCTGCTGGAGGCGGGAGCGGACAAGGTGTCCGTCAACTCTGCCGCGATACGCCGTCCGGAGCTGATAGACGAAATAGCCGGACATTTCGGCTCCCAAGTCTGTGTCTTGGCGGTGGATGCCAAGCAAACCGCGGATGGATGGCGCTGCTATCTGAACGGTGGACGGGTGGAGACGGAAAAAGAGCTGTTTGCATGGACAAAGGAGGCTCAAGAGCGCGGGGCGGGTGAGGTCTTGTTTACCAGTATGGATCACGACGGCGTCAAGACGGGGTATGCCAACGAGGCGCTGTCTGTCCTTTCCGGCCGCCTCTCCATTCCTGTCATCGCTTCGGGCGGGGCGGGGGAAAAAGAGCACTTTCGCGACGCTTTTCTACTGGGAAAAGCGGATGCCGCGTTGGCTGCCAGCGTTTTTCACTTCGGTGAAATCAATATTCCCGATTTAAAATCGTATCTTTGCGGCCAGGGTGTGCCCGTAAGATTATAAATGAAGGTAGAATATATTTCATAAATGATGAAGATGGACATAGATTTTGATAAGATGGATGGGCTTGTTCCGGCTATCATACAAGATGCAGACACGGCTAAGGTGCTGATGCTGGGTTTCATGAACCGTGAGGCGTATGACAGGACGCTGGAAACGGGCAAGGTCACATTCTTCAGCCGTACGCGCAACCGCCTGTGGACCAAGGGGGAGGAAAGTGGAAACTTCCTGCATGTGGTGTCGGTCAAGGAGGATTGCGACCGGGATACATTGCTTATTCAGGTACATCCTGTCGGGCCGGTGTGCCACACGGGTGCAGATACCTGTTGGGGAGAAAAGAATGAACAGCCGGTGATGTTCCTGAAGGAGCTGCAGGAGTTTATTAACGTGCGTCATCGTGAGATGCCGGAAGGCTCTTATACAACCAGTTTGTTTCGCTCAGGCGTAAACAAGATGGCGCAGAAGGTAGGTGAAGAAGCGGTAGAAACCGTCATTGAAGCCTGCAACGGTACGGATGAACGCTTGATTTATGAAAGTGCCGATCTGTTGTATCATCTCATTGTCTTGCTGACCTCAAAAGGTTACAGCATTGAAGACATCGCGCGCGAGTTAAAGGAACGTCATGGCGCAGGCTGGAAGAAACATTGAAAAAATGAGTGAGCTGCTGATAAGATATAAGGACGTCGAGATACACCAGCAGGAGCTGTGCGTGTTGGAAGAAGTCAACCTGGAGCTCTGTTCGGGAGAGTTTGTTTATCTGATAGGGAAGGTCGGCTCGGGAAAGACTTCTCTGCTGAAAACTTTCTATGGCGAACTGGAAGTTGCGGCCGGGCGTGCGAAAGTGCTGGAGTATGACATGAAGCGCATCAAGCGCAAGCATATCCCGCAGCTCCGCAGAAAATTGGGCATCGTTTTTCAGGACTTTCAGTTGCTGACGGACCGTTCGGTGTATGATAATCTGGATTTCGTGCTCCGTGCTACGGGATGGAAACACCGTGGCGAGCGGAAAGACCGCATCGAGGAAGTGCTGCACTTGGTGGGGATGAACAATAAGGGATATAAGCTGCCCAATGAATTATCGGGAGGAGAGCAGCAGCGAATTGTCATTGCGCGCGCCATGCTGAATTCTCCCCGCATCATCTTGGCGGACGAACCGACCGGTAACCTGGACGTGGAGACGGGAAGAGCCATCGTCACGCTGCTCCATCAGATTAGTGA
Organism: uncultured Bacteroides sp.; assembly: GCA_944319875.1. Lineage (GTDB taxonomy): Bacteria > Bacteroidota > Bacteroidia > Bacteroidales > Bacteroidaceae > Bacteroides. Next base: position 46,396 of record CALUFR010000039.1, on the reverse strand, counting down.
GAAAGGAGCGCTGGTGGTGATGACTACCCACAACTTGCAGCTGCTCAATGAATTTCCGGGCAGGGTGTATCGCTGTGAAGGACATCGGCTGTGTGAAGTGACGGAAGAATAAAAGAAAATAATATAATAGGTTTAACAACTTAACAAAAAAGGAAAAATGAAAGTATTAAAGTTCGGAGGTACTTCGGTAGGTTCGGCTCAACGCATGAAGGAAGTGGCCAAATTGATTACCGATGGGGAGCGTAAGATTGTCGTATTGTCGGCCATGTCAGGCACGACAAATACATTGGTCGAGATTTCGGACTATCTGTACAAGAAAAATCCGGAAGGAGCCAACGAAATTATCAATCAGCTGGAAAGCAAATACCGTCGTCATATTGATGAACTCTATTCCACGGATGAATATAAACAGAAATGCCTGGAACTGGTGAAATCTCATTTCGACTATATCCGCTCTTATACGAAAGACTTGTTTACTTTGTTTGAAGAAAAGGTCGTGTTGGCGCAAGGCGAGCTGATTTCAACGGGCATGATGAACTATTATTTGCAGGAATGCGGTGTAAATTCGGTGTTGCTACCCGCTTTGGAATACATGCGCACGGACAAGAATGCGGAACCCGATCCTGTCTACATCCGTGAAAAGCTACAGGCTCAGCTTGAACTGCATCCCGATGCGGACATTTACATAACGCAGGGGTTCATCTGTCGCAATGCCTATGGCGAGATAGACAACTTGCAGCGTGGCGGCAGTGATTATACCGCCTCATTGGTGGGTGCTGCTATCCATGCGGATGAAATTCAGATCTGGACGGATATTGACGGCATGCACAATAATGACCCTCGTGTGGTGGACAATACTTCTCCCGTGCGTCAGTTGCAATTTGAGGAAGCTGCCGAGCTGGCCTATTTCGGTGCCAAGATTTTGCACCCGACGTGCATCCAGCCGGCCAAATATGCCAATATTCCGGTCCGGTTGTTGAATACGATGGATCCCACGGCTCCGGGTACGCTGATTTCGAACGATACTGAGAAAGGGAAAATCAAGGCAGTGGCCGCCAAAGATAATATTACGGCCATCAAGATCAAGTCGAGCCGCATGTTGCTGGCATACGGTTTCTTGCGTAAAGTGTTTGAAATCTTTGAAAGCTACCAGACTTCCATCGACATGATCTGCACGTCCGAAGTAGGTGTCTCTGTTTCCATCGACAACGTGAAGCATCTGAATGAAATTCTGGACGACCTGAAGAAATATGGTACGGTGACGGTAGACCGCAACATGTGTATCATCTGTGTGGTGGGTGATCTGGAGTGGGAGAACGTAGGGTTTGAAGCCAAGGCACTGGATGCCATGCGCGACATTCCCGTGCGTATGATTTCTTTCGGTGGAAGTAATTATAATATCTCCTTCCTGATACGCGAAGAAGATAAGAAACGCGCATTGCAGTCCTTGAGCGCTGTTTTGTTTGGTGAAAACTAAAAGAAAGTGGCGCGGTATCTATGAAAGGACGTTTTCCTATAGATAAATTCAGCTCATTGCGCACGCCTTTTTATTACTATGATACGGAGGTGTTGCGCAATACGCTGGATTGCATTCGTGCGGAAGTTGCACGTTACGAGAATTTTGTAGTGCATTATGCCGTGAAGGCAAATGCCAATCCGAAAGTGCTGACCATCATTCGTGAAAGCGGGCTGGGAGCCGATTGCGTGAGCGGTGGAGAGATTTTGGCTGCTGTCAAGGCTGGTTTTCCCGCGGGGAAAATTGTATTCGCCGGTGTCGGTAAGGCTGATTGGGAAATCAATGTAGGACTGGACTACAATATCTTTTGCTTCAATGTGGAGTCCGTTCCGGAGCTGGAAGTCATCAACGAGCTGGCTGCTGCCAAAGGGAAGGTGGCCAATGTCGCTTTCCGCATCAATCCGGATGTCGGTGCCCATACCCATGCCAACATAACGACCGGTCTTGCCGAAAACAAGTTCGGCATCAGTATGGAGGATATGGGGCGTGTGATAGACATTGCTGCGGGCATGCAGCATGTCAAGTTTTTAGGATTGCATTTCCACATCGGTTCGCAAATCCTGGATATGGGTGATTTTGTGGCTTTGTGCAATCGTATCAATGAATTGCAGGAAAAGCTGGATGCCCGCGGTATCCGCATCGAGCATATCAATGTCGGCGGCGGGCTCGGGATAGATTATCATCATCCCAACCGTCAGTCTGTGCCCGATTTTGCCTCCTACTTCAAGACTTATGCCACTCATTTGAAGCTCCGTGCTTACCAGAAGCTTCACTTTGAGTTGGGGCGTTCTGTGGTCGGACAATGCGGCTCGCTTATTTCCCGCGTTCTTTATGTCAAGCAAGGCACGAATAAGAAATTCGCCATTCTGGATGCCGGTATGACCGATCTGATACGTCCGGCTCTGTATCAGGCTTATCACAAGATAGAGAACATATCTTCGGAAGAGCCTTTGGAGACGTATGATGTGGTAGGTCCGGTTTGTGAATCTTCGGATGTCTTTGGCAAGGCAATTGATCTGAACCGAGTGAAGCGCGGTGACTTCCTGGCTTTGCGTTCAGCGGGGGCTTATGGTGAGATAATGGCGTCGCAATACAATTGCCGTGCATTGCCTCAAGGCTATCTTTCGGACGAGTTTGTATAAGGCTTATTCAAAACAACGGCTGTCTATTAATAGATTTTGTTTAAAAAATGTTATGTTGAGAACAAGGTAGAAGATAACTTGTTACATTTGTAATGTTTACAACTTTAAATAATATACGAATATGATTTCAGAGAAGTTACAAAACGCTATCAATGAGCAGATTACCGCTGAGATGTGGTCTGCTAATCTGTATTTGGCAATGTCTTTCTTCATGGAGAAGGAGGGTTACAACGGCATGGCCAATTGGTTGAAGAAACAGTCTTTCGAGGAACATGAACATGCTTTTGAGATGGCTTCTTACATCATCAAGCGCGGTGGAACCGCAAAGGTGGATAAAATTGATGTGGTACCCAATGACTTTGGTACACCGCTTGACGTGTTTGAGCAGGTTTATAAACATGAGTGCCGTGTTTCGAAAATGATTGATAATCTGGTAGATGTAGCTGCCGCTGAGAAAGACAAGGCTACTCAGGATTTCCTGTGGGGATTTGTGCGTGAGCAGGTAGAAGAAGAGGCTACCGCGTCAAGTATCGTGGAAATGATCAAAAGAGCCGGAAATTCAAATCTGTATTTTGTAGATTCTAAACTGGGTGAGCGTCAATAAAGAAGCTGTAGCCAAATAAAAATAAATCAGCCCGAAGATGACAGATGTCAGGCTTCGGGCTGATTTTTTGTGTGAGTATTATTTCAATACGCCCAGTTCCTTGCCGACCTTGATAAAGGCAGCTATACATTTGTCCAGATGTGCTTTCTCGTGTCCGGCGGAAATCTGTACGCGGATGCGTGCCTGGCCTTTCGGCACGACGGGATAGTAAAAGCCGGTCACATAGATGCCTTCCTCCTGCATGCGGGCGGCATATACCTGGGATAACTTGGCGTCATAGAGCATGACGGCGCAGATGGCGCTTTGGGTCGGTTTAATGTCAAAACCGGCGGCAGTCATCTTGTCGCGGAAGTAGTTTACGTTTTCTACCAGTTTGTCATGCAGCGCGTTGCTTTCCTTCAGCATCTTGAATACTTCGATGCCGGCGCCGATGACTGCCGGGGCAACGGAATTGGAGAAAAGGTAGGGGCGGCTGCGTTGGCGCAACAAGTCGATGATTTCCTTGCGTCCGGTTGTAAATCCTCCCATGGCTCCGCCAAAGGCTTTGCCCAGCGTGCCGGTATAGATGTCTATGCGTCCATACGTGTTATACAGTTCGCTGACTCCATGTCCGGTGGGGCCTACTACGCCTGCCGAGTGTGATTCGTCCACCATAACCAGGGCGTCGTATTTTTCTGCCAGATCGCATATCTTGTCCATGGGAGCTACGTTTCCATCCATGGAGAATACGCCGTCTGTCACAATGATGCGGAAGCGTTGTGCTTGCGCTTCTTGCAGGCAGCGCTCCAGGTCTGCCATGTCGGCGTTGGCGTAACGGTAACGTTTTGCCTTACAGAGACGTACGCCGTCGATGATGGAGGCGTGGTTCAGCGCGTCGGAGATGATGGCGTCTTCTTCCGTGAACAAAGGTTCGAATACGCCGCCGTTGGCGTCGAAGCAGGCTGCATATAGAATGGTGTCCTCCGTGTGGAAATAATCGGAAATGGCAGCCTCGAGTTCTTTGTGGATGTCTTGGGTTCCACAGATGAAACGGACGGACGACATGCCATATCCGCGGCGGTCCATCATTTTCTGGGCAGCTTCGATCAGGCGGGGATGGTTGGACAGCCCCAGGTAATTATTGGCGCAGAAGTTCAGTACTTCCTGTCCTTTTACTGTAATAGCGGCCTGCTGTGCGCTTTCTATCAGGCGTTCTTCCTTATAGAGACCGGCTTCTTTTATCTCGGCAAGTGTCTGGCTGAGAAACTCTTTCATTTTACCATACATAACGTTGTAGTTTTAAGATTTTTGTAAATAGTTACACTTCATGCAAAGAACATCATTTTTCTCGAAATAAACAATATCGGAATGATAGAATTTTGAAAAAAAAGTCGTTATCTTTGCGTGCTTTTAAGAAAAGAAATTCTATAAATATTAGTTTGTTCGGAATGAAAAATATTTTGGTAATAGGAGCTACCGGTCAGATAGGATCGGAACTTACGATGGAGTTGCGGAAGCGTTATGGAAACGAACATGTCGTTGCGGGATATATTAAGGGTGCCGAGCCCAAGGGGGAATTGAAGGAAACAGGCCCTTCCGTATTGGCGGATGTGACGGATTTCGATGCCATTGAGACAGCTGTCAAGACATATAATATTGATACAATCTACAACCTGGCCGCATTGCTTTCCGTTGTGGCTGAAAGTAAACCCCGTTTAGCCTGGAAAATCGGTATAGACGGTTTGTGGAATGTGCTGGAAGTGGCCCGTATGCATGGGTGTGCCGTGTTTACGCCGAGTTCTATTGGCTCCTTCGGGGAGAACACGCCCCATGTCATGACACCGCAAGACACCATTCAGCGTCCGCGTACAATGTACGGTGTCAGTAAGGTCACCACAGAATTGTTAAGCGATTATTATCATACCAAATACGGGGTCGATACGCGTGCTGTACGTTTCCCCGGTATCATTTCGAACGTAACTCCTCCGGGAGGTGGAACCACTGATTATGCCGTAGACATCTACTACGCGGCGGTCAGGGGTGAGAAGTTTGTCTGTCCTCTGAAGGAAGGCACATTGATGGACATGATGTATATGCCGGACGCATTGAATGCTGCCATCACCCTGATGGAAGCCGATCCTGCCGGGTTGAAGCACCGCAATGCCTTTAACATCGCTTCCATGAGTTTTGCTCCCGAAACCATTTATGCGGCTATCAAGAAGTATGTACCCGATTTCGAGATGGTCTATGAGGTAGATCCCTTGAAACAAAGCATTGCCGACAGTTGGCCTGATTGCATGGACGACAGCTGCGCCCGTGAAGAATGGGGCTGGAAACCTCAGTATGACCTTGACTCCATGACGGTGGATATGCTGGAGAAGCTGCGGGCCAAACTGAATAAATGATTGTAGCCGCTCTGTTGGATATGAGAAACCTGTTATGGAGTTTGTCGGTATTCGCCTTGTTGTTCTCTTGTAAGAACCCGAAGGCGGGTATGGATACTTCCGACGCAATAACCGCTATGTCCGTTCCTGCCGATACCACAGAACTGTATTTACGGGATACGACACAGGTGGTGGAAGACGCTCCGAAACCGGTAGGTGCAGACGAGCTGTTCGATGACTTTATTTTCAATTATGCCACAGATTCTTTGTTCCAACGGCAGCGCACGGTTTTCCCCTTGCCTTATTATAATGGTGACACTCCTTTGAAGATTGAAAAGAAGCATTGGAAGCATGATTCGCTTTTTGCCGGTCAGCCCTGCTATACGTTGCTTTTCGACAAGGAAGATGATATGGAGCTGGTTAATGACACGGCCTTGTCATCTGTTCGGGTGGAGTGGCTGTTCCTTGATACGCGTAGAGCGAAGCGTTACTACTTTGAGCGTATTAACGGTATGTGGATGCTCGAAGCTGTCAATCTGAGGAAAATGGAAGAAGAGACGGAACAATCTGATTTTGTTACTTTTTATGCTCGTTTTGCCGTAGACAGTCTTTATCAACGGGAACATATTTCCAACCCTTTGCAATTTATTACGGTTGACCCCGATGATGAATTCTCCATACTGGAGACAACGCTTGAGGTGGACCAGTGGTATGCGTTTAGGCCGGCTTTGCCTGTTGATAGGCTGTCCAATATCGACTACGGACAGAAAAATGAAGACCGCTCTTTGACTAAAATATTGAGAGTAAACGGTGTGAGCAATGGTTATTCAACTATTTTCTATTTTAGGAAGAGGAACGGTGAATGGGAATTATATAAATACGAGGACACGGGTGTCTGACAAGAGATGACGCATGATGGAATATTATTCATTATTGCCGCATAATACGTTTGGCATTCAGGCGGAAACATCGGATTTCCGCGAGTTTGCTTCCGAGGAGGAGCTGAAGTGCCTGGTGGACGAGGGAGTGTTCTCGTCCCGTCCTTTTTTCTGTATAGGCGGCGGGAGCAATCTGCTTTTTACGAAGAAACGGTATGACTGGACATTCCTTCATTCGGCAATCAGGACGATAGAGGTTACCGGTGAGAATCCTGATTGGGTGGAGGTGCGTGTGGGCAGCGGTGTGGTTTGGGATGACTTTGTACAGCGCTGCGTAGAGAGTGGATGGTATGGAGCTGAAAATTTGTCGCTGATACCCGGAGAAGTGGGAGCGGCGGCTGTGCAGAACATAGGCGCTTACGGGGCGGAGGTTTGTGACCTGATAGATTTTGTGGAAACAATGGATGCCTGTGGCGTGAAGCGGGTTTACAGGATCTCGGATTGCGCTTATGCTTATCGGGACAGCATCTTCAAGCGTCCTTCCATGAAGTCAGTCTTTATTCTCTACGTTCATTTCCGTTTGTGTAAGCATCCACATTTCAAACTTGATTATGGGAATGTCCGTCAGGAACTGTCGCGCTATGATGAAGTGAATTTGGCCCGTGTCCGGCAAGTCATTGTAGATATCCGCCAAAACAAACTGCCCGATCCCGTCCGGCTGGGCAATGCCGGCAGTTTCTTTAAGAATCCGGTTATATCCAGGGCGCAATACGACCGGTTGTGCACTCAGTTTCCTTCCATGCCTTGTTATGCGGTGGATGCCGACCGTGTGAAGGTGCCTGCCGGCTGGTTGATAGAGCAGGCAGGCTGGAAGGGGAAGGCACTGGGCCGTGCGGCTGTCCATGACCGGCAGGCTTTGGTGCTGGTCAATCTGGGTGGAGCCGAAGGTGCGGATATCGTGTCTTTGGCTCGTGCGGTGCAGGATGCTGTGGCCGACCGTTTCGGGATTGTCATCGAACCGGAAGTGAACTTCATTTGATTAGTAATTAAAAGATATAGCTGTGAAACTGAGATTTTTAGGAACCGGAACTTCCACCGGTGTGCCCGAAATAGGGTGTACTTGTCCGGTGTGTCGGTCTACTGATTTTCGTGACAAGCGTTTGCGCACGTCGGCCTTGCTGCACACTGACGATGGCGCGACCCTCCTGATAGACTGTGGCCCCGATTTCCGGGAGCAAATGATACGTACCTCCTGGTTTGGCCCTATAGATGCCGTGCTGATTACCCACGAGCATTACGACCACGTGGGCGGATTGGATGATTTACGTCCCTTCTGCCGCTTTGCCGAGGTGCCTATTTTTTCCGATGCTTATACGGCCCAACACCTGCGTATGCGCATGCCGTATTGTTTTGTTGAGCATAAATATCCCGGTGTGCCCCGCATCTCACTCCACGAGGCGAAGGCCGGCGAACCTTTCTTTGTCGGGAGTACGGAAGTGCTGCCTTTTGAGGTTTTGCACGGCCGTTTGCCCATCCTGGGCTTTCGTATTGGGGGGCGTTTGGGCTATGTGACAGACATGCTGACGATGTCCGATGAGTCATACCGCTTGCTTCGTGGAGTCGACGTATTGGTAATGAACGCCTTGCGTCCCGAACCTCATGCTACGCATCAGTCTATCTCCGAGGCTTTGGAGGCAGCCCGCCGCATTGCTGCCCGTGAGACGTATTTTATTCACATGGGGCATCATGCGGGACTGCATGCCGAAATCAGCCGGCAGATGCCTCCGCATGTCCAGTTTGCCTATGACGGCCTGGAGATTGAATGCTGAAAGTTTGCTTACGCAGAGAACCGGCATTCCGTTTTTCTTTAAACTTTTTGGATGTTGTTTTGCTTTATTAGTGGAAATGTTTATTTTTGCAAAACAAATCCATGAAAGCCATGAAGCCGACTTATTTGATACGGATTAGTCTGATTGTTTGCATCGTGCTTCTATGTACGGGCTTTGCCGTCTACTCGTTTATGCGCTTGGGGGCAATGGACGAGCGGCGTGATTTCAATCTTTATACCTTGATTCCCCAAGATGCGGAGGCTGTATTCGAGACAGGCCGTGTGGCGGATCTCATTGAGCGGATTGACAACATGGCCTGTAGCCGTGACAATCATTTTCTGTATGCTTCCGACCTTTTTTCTTGCGCAAAGAGATTTTTACAGGTGCTCATGGAAGAAGAACCGCACGGTTTGAGTTGGGATATGAACGAAATGCTGATCAGCTTTCACAATCCGGACTTGAAAAACGGCCAGGTGCTTTATTGCCGCCTGGGAGAGGATGATCGGAGGTTGCTGGAAGCCTGCATTACCCGCTACACCGTGTCCGGCTATTCATCCAAGAGCGTTGATTATAAAGGGCAGACGATTGATATATATCCTCTTGCCGACGGGCGTTTCCTGGCGGTGTGGATGAAACGAGATTTCTTGGCCGTCAGCTTTCAAAAGAGATTATTGGAGCAGGTCATCGATACGTGGAAACGGAAGAATGACTCCCTGGCCGGACTCGATGTTTTCCGTGCAGCCGGTGCGGATCGGCGTGAGGAGGACAAGGCAGTGGTTTATGTCCGTTGGAATGCTTCGTCGGCATCGTCAGGGGCGGAAACTGGCAAGCCGCTTTGGCTGACGTTCCATCTGAAGTTTGCCGAAGAGGGCATTTATTGTGCGGGTGTGGCTGATGGCGATGTCACGGCAGACACCTGCCGACTGGCATTCTTGCACTCCCCTCCGTTAAAAGGATTTTCCGGCAATGAACTGCCCGCTTCTACAATTCTTTATAAAAAATATGCGCTTTCACCATCGAAAACAGAAATAGAATGTCTCCTCCGGCAGATGAAGGCCGACAGTGTACCTGCCACCGCAAGAAGTGTGGCTTTCGATGAAGCCTTGGCTGAATATTTCCAATCAGAGGCCGGTTCTCGAATGCTTTCTTGTTCTTTCCTTTCCGGTGACTCGACGGACAGGCGGGTTAGTACGGTGCTGAGTCTCACGATGCCGGATGTGGTTCATGCACAAGGGGAATTACATCAGTTGCTATACACTTTCTCCCAGGGTCGTTATGCTTTCTACAAGAGTTTTTCGGCGGCTACGGGTGTACCCGGATTGCGCCTCTACCGCTTGCCCGCTCATCGGCTGACAGCGCGTCTGGCGGGGTACGCTAACCTCCCTTCTTGGACTTATGCTTGTTTCTATCGGGGACGTCTGCTGCTTTCGCCCGACGAACAGGGATTGTCGGCCTATATCACAGCGATGGAGCAGATGGACGTGCTTGGAACTGTGCCGTCTTATGAGGAGGCAACCGAAAAGCTGGCTCCCGTTTACCATGCTTTGGTCATGGCGGATATGGCGGAGGTGGTGACTCACTCTTCCTGTTACCGCGACCAGCTTCCGGACTTCTTCTTGGCGCATGCCGATTTCTTCCGTCATTTCCGGATCTCCATTCAACTATGCTATGTCGAAGGGACAGTCTGCCCCAATCTTGTATTTCTCTATACTTAAGTAAGCAATCCTATTTGTTTATACTGTAAGTAGGAATCTCTAAAATCGTATGCTGGAATAATTATAAACGCGAGGGAATGGTATATAAAAAAAGAAGGGTATCTATCCCAGACACCCAATCTTCATTAACCTTAAATCTAATACCATGAAAAACACGATGCAAAGATATAGGTTTTATGTTATACAACATAGTAATAGAGCATAAATCTTCGTTTTGTTAGCGTTATTTAACTCTTTGCACCCTATTCTACGTAAAGTACTAATCCTTTTAAGTATTCCCCCTCGGGATGGTAGATGTTTACGGGATGATCAGCCGGCTGCGTCAGTTGGTGCAGAATGCGTACATTGCGCTTCGACATGGCCGCCGCCGTAAATACAGCCGTGCGGAAGTTTTCTTTGCTTACGGCTTGCGAGCATGAAAAGGTATATAGGATGCCGCCCGGCTTGATTTTCTCGAATGCTTTTACGTTTAGTTTACGGTAACCCTGCAAGGCATTTCGCAGGGCGTCACGGTGCTTGGCAAAAGCGGGCGGATCTAAAATGATGAGATCATACTGGTCGCCCATTCGATCCAAGTACTTAAAGGCGTCTTCAGCATAGGCTTCGTGGCGCGAGTCATTGGGGAAGTTCAGAGCGATATTCTTGTTTGTCAAGTCTATGGCCTTGGCGGAGCTGTCCACGGAGTGTACCAGTTGTGCTCCTCCGCGCATGGCGTAGACGGAGAAGCCTCCTGTATAGCAGAACATGTTCAGCACACTCCGTCCGTGAGCATAGCGTTCCAGTAAGGCGCGGTTTTCGCGCTGGTCCACGAAGAAGCCTGTCTTTTGTCCTTTCAGCCAGTCAATGTGGAAGTTTAGTCCGTATTCCATTGCCACATTGTCTGCATTTCCTCCTTTCAGGAATCCGTTCTCGGGGTAGAGGTCCGCCTTGAAAGGGAGAGTTGTTTCCGACTTATAATAAATATTGTCTATTTCTCCTTCCATCACTTCGCTTAAAGCTTCGGCGATGACCATTCGATCCAAGTGCATGCCGGCCGAGTGGGCTTGCATCACAGCTGTGCGGTTGTATACGTCGATGACAAGTCCCGGCAGGTTGTCACCTTCGCCATGCACCAGGCGGTATGTGTTGTTATCTGTCCGTCCGGCTATGCCGATGCTGCGCCGCATGTCGCGTGCGATGGTCAGTTTGCGCTTCCAGAAATCTTTGTTGATGGCTTCGTCCTGTTGGAACGTGAGTACACGCACGGCGATGCTTCCTATCTGGAAATGGCCTTTGGCAATAAAATCTTTTTGGGACGTATAGATTTCCACGACTTCGCCTTCCTCGGGTTCTCCGTCCAGTCGGGCGATGGCACCCGAGAACACCCACGGGTGAAAACGTTTCAGAGATTCCTCTTTGCCGGATTTCAGATATACTTTATACATAAAAACGATAAGAACATGATTATACTTGAATGATTCTTCTTTCTCAGATTTCCATTTTCAGCTCTTCCGCAGGTTGTACGGGTGCTTCTATCTCAAAGTCTCCCGTACGTTTCAGTTCTTCCAATTTGTGATAGATGTTGAGGCAGGCCCAGGCGTCGGTGGCGGCATAAAGCTGTTGAGGCTGTGTCAGCTCGTCGGCTTCCCAATTAGACAGTCGTTGCGACTTTGAAATTTTTTCTCCGAACAGGATGCCATATATCTTTTGCAGGCTCATGTCCTGAATGCCAAAAGGCCGGACATATTCTTGCAGTTCCACACAGGCGCGCGGTTCGAAGGGAGCCCGCTTGCGCAGCATCAGAAAGTCATCGTGTAGCGAGAGTCCTATTTTGGTCACCTTCGGATTCTCCAGTAAATGGATGACCGGCATAGTCAGTCCTGTTTGGTTCAGGCGGAACAAGAAACAATGCTTGTCAGACGACACTTGCAGCAATGCCACCTTGTGTACCCGTCCTTTGCTAAAGGAGGGGCGTGTCTCAGTGTCGATGCCCAGTGTTGGGCAGGTTTTCAGATATGTGGCGGCCCGTTCGGATTCCTGCGGTGTCTGTATCACGTGTATTTGTCCCGGAAAGGCTGCCTTAGGCATCTCGTTCAGTTCTTCTTTTCCAATGGTTCTTCTGATTATCATACGCTTGGTTTCCATTTATGCTTCATCTTCCATTTCCTCATCCCCTTCTTCCTGGCCATTGCAATATTTTACTTCGTGCAGGGCTCGAAGCGTATTTACCAGTTTCTGTCCCCAATATAAGCGGAAATTCTCCTGACAGATGGCCAGTGAGTCGTTCATCGTTTCGTTCAGTCCTAATTGGAAGACGAAAATAAAGTCCTTGATGTCTTGGTAGATGTCTGCCAAGTCTTCGGAAATGTATCGCGTGATGGGCTGGTCGCTGTATTTCATGTCGCTGACGAACACATCCAAGTAGTCATCCTTGTTACCCATGACGCCTGCCAGATTCATTCGTATGATTTCGTACGTTTCTTCCGTGACAAACGTTTCGGGGGCTTCTTCACCGAGAATTTCGCAGGGGGATAGCATGGACGTCTTCAAGTAAAGCAGAGGCAACAGCTTCAGGATGGTGTCTACGAAGTCCTTGCGCTTACTTTCTTCACTTTGTTCAATGAACTTGCAGAATTCCGCTGCTACGGTGACAAACTCTATTACATTCCGGTCGAATATTACTTGGCTATCTTTCTTCATATATTTAGTGATATGCGAGGCAAAGATAGCAAATTTTTCCCTAAATTTGTACTTTCCAAATTTTAATAAGATGATGAAGACTGCCGATATACTTGCGAACTTGAAGATAGAAAGCTTGAACCCCATGCAGGAGGCCGTGGGGAGGGCATACGGAACATGCAGGAGTTTGATTGTCCTTTCGCCTACCGGTTCGGGCAAAACGCTGGCCTTCCTTTTGCCGTTGGTGCAACGGTTGTCGGCTTTGACAGAAGATGTGCAGGCGGTGGTGTTGGTGCCTTCGCGTGAGCTGGCGTTGCAGATAGAAAGTGTGTTCAAGTCGATGAATACGGGGTTTCGGGTGATGAGCTGTTACGGAGGGCGGCCGGCTATGGACGAGCATCGCACGATGAAGAGTCTGAGGCCGGCGGTTATAGTAGGGACACCCGGCCGCATGAACGACCACTTGCATAAGGGAAACTTTAATGCGCGCACGGTCAGCACACTGATTATTGATGAGTTTGACAAGTGCCTGGAATTCGGCTTTCAGGAAGAGATGGCCGAAGTGGTGGGACAGCTGCCTTGCCTGGAAAAGCGGGTGTTGCTTTCGGCCACTGATGCCGAAGAAATTCCCCGGTTCACGGGCGTGGAGAAAGGAGAGCGGGATGTGGTGAAACTCGATTTCCTGGATACAGATCCCGTCTCTTCGCGCTTGCGCCTGAAGCGGGTGCTCTCGCCTCAGAAGGATAAACTCGAAACGCTTTACCGCTTGCTTTGTACGGTGGCTCATAAGCCTACCTTGGTATTTGTCAACTATCGTGAGAGTGTGGACCGTGTAGCCGGTTACTTGAAATCGAAGAAGTTCCCTTGTGAAGCCTTTCATGGAGGCATGGAGCAGCCCGACCGTGAGCGGGCGCTTTACAAGTTCCGTAACGGCAGCTCGCCGGTATTGGTGTCTACCGATTTGGCTGCCCGTGGTCTTGACATTCCCGGTATCGAAAATGTGGTTCATTATCATCTTCCTGTGAACGAAGAAGCTTTTACTCATCGCAATGGGCGCACAGCTCGATGGGATGCCACCGGCTCGTCGTTCCTGCTTCTTCATGCCGAAGAGCGTTTGCCTGAATACATAGCCCGGGATATTCCTGTTTTCGATTTGCCCGAGCAGACTCCCAAGCCCGTCAAGGCTCATTGGGCAACCTTATATATCGGTAAGGGGAAAAAGGACAAGCTGAACAAAGTGGACATCGTAGGTTTCCTATATAAGAAAGGTGGCTTGTCTCGTGAAGAGATTGGTCAGGTCGATGTGAAGGACCATTATGCTTTTGTGGCCGTTCGCCGTAGCAAGGTAAGGCAGGTGCTTTCTTTAGTGCAGGGTGAAAAGATCAAGGGGATAAAGACACTGATAGAAGAAGCGAAGTGAGTTTCTTGAGGTTATGGGAGATGTCATTGTGTAAGTTTGCATGCTTCGGTTTTTGGTTGACGCATGGTTATTAAGTGACATTTTGATATATGTTTTTCTCGTCTGTTGCCATCTGTACATGACAAAATAGCGTATTATTATAGGGTATGTAATAAAATAGAAAGCGTTTTCCTTTGAAATGCGAGAAAATGGATAGAAAAATTTGGATTATAGAAATAAATCCGTAATTTCGCCTTGTCGTAAGACATAAATAACACATTGTATAACCCAAACATTTATTGCAATGAAAAAGCATAATTTCAATGCAGGACCTTCCATTCTTCCGCGTGAAGTGATAGAAAATACCGCGAAGGCCATTCTCGATTTCAATGGTTCTGGTTTGTCTTTAATGGAAATCAGCCATCGTGCCAAAGACTTTAAACCCGTAGTAGACGAAGCCGTGGCTTTGTTCAAGGAATTGCTCGACATTCCCGAAGGATATTCAGTGCTTTTCCTTGGCGGTGGCGCCAGCTTGGAGTTCTGTATGGTTCCCTATAACTTCCTCGAAAAGAAAGCCGCTTACCTCAATACCGGTACGTGGGCCAAGAAAGCCATGAAAGAGGCCAAAGGTTTTGGCGAAGTGGTAGAGGTGGCTTCTTCGGCCGATGCCAACTATTCGTTCATCCCGAAGAACTTTACCGTGCCCGCCGACGTGGACTATCTGCACATCACGACCAACAATACCATCTTCGGCACCGAGTTGCGCAAGGATCCCGATGTCAATGTGCCTTTGGTGGGCGACATGTCTTCGGACATATTCTCCCGTCCGGTGGACGTTTCTAAATATATATGTATCTATGGCGGTGCGCAGAAGAACTTGGCTCCTGCCGGTGTTACCTTCGTTATCGTGAAGAACGATGCCGTAGGAAAGGTGTCGCGCTACATTCCGACGATGCTGAATTATCAGACACATATCGACGGCGGTTCCATGTTCAACACGCCTCCCGTAGTGCCTATTTATGCCGCTCTGCAAACCCTGCGCTGGATTAAGGCGCAAGGCGGTGTGACGGAGATGGAGCGCCGCGCCATCGAGCGTGCCGACATGCTTTACTCTGAAATTGACCGCAACAAGCTGTTCGTGGGCACCGTGACCGAGAAGGAAGACCGTTCGCGCATGAACATCTGCTTCGTCATGGCTCCCGAATACAAGGAGCTGGAGGCCGACTTCCTGAACTTTGCGACCGAGCGCGGCATGGTAGGCATCAAGGGACACCGCTCAGTAGGCGGCTTCCGTGCTTCGTGCTACAATGCCCTGCCCGTAGAGAGCGTGAAGGCGTTGATAGATTGCATGCAAGAATTTGAGAAATTACATTGATGTCATGAAAGTATTAGTAGCAACCGATAAGCCGTTCGCCAAAGTGGCCGTGGACGGCATCCGTAAAGAGATAGAAGCGGCAGGTTACGAACTTGCCTTGTTAGAGAAATATGGTGAGAAAGCCAAATTGCTGGAGGCCGTGGCAGATGCCGACGCTATCATCATCCGTAGTGACGTGATAGACGCCGAGGTGCTGGACGCCGCCAAGCAGTTGAAGATTGTGGTACGTGCCGGAGCTGGTTATGACAACGTAGACCTGGAAGCCGCCACGGCTCATGGGGTATGCGTGATGAATACGCCGGGACAAAACTCCAACGCCGTGGCCGAACTGGCTTTCGGGCTGATGGTGATGGCCGTGCGCAACATGTACAACGGCACTTCGGGCACAGAACTGAAAGGCAAGAAACTGGGTATCCACGCTTTTGGTAACGTAGGACGCAACGTGGCGCGCATCGCCAAGGGCTTTGGCATGGATATCTATGCTTACGATGCCTTCTGCCCCAAGGAAGTCATTGAAGCCGATGGCGTGAAGGCCGTGGATAGTGCGGAAGAACTTTATGCTACGTGCGATGTCGTTTCGCTCCATATCCCCGCCACCGCCGAGACGAAGAATTCTATCGGGCGTGCCTTGGTATCCCGTATGCCGAAGGGTGGTTTGTTGGTGAACACCGCTCGCAAGGAGGTTATCAACGAGACGGAGCTGATTGAGTTGATGGACGAGCGCACAGACTTGAAGTATATGACAGACATTATGCCAGCCGCCAACGAGACATTCGCCTCCAAGTTCCCCGGCCGTTATTTCTCCACGCCGAAGAAGATGGGCGCGCAAACCGCTGAGGCCAACATCAATGCCGGCATTGCCGCCGCCAAACAGATTGTAGGCTTCCTGAAAGATGGTTGCGAGAAATTCCGTGTGAACAAAAAATGATCGATAAAATGGCAACAATTAAACCTTTCAAAGGCTTGCGTCCGCCACAAGATTTGGTGGAGAAAGTCGTTTCCCGCCCGTATGACGTGTTGAACTCCGAAGAGGCGCGTGCCGAGGCGGAGGGTAACGAAATGTCGCTCTACCACATCATCAAGCCGGAAATAGACTTTCCCGTGGGGACTGATGAGCACGACCCGCGTGTCTACCAGAAAGCCGCCGAGAACTTTCAGAAGTTCCAGGACAAAGGCTGGTTGGTGCAGGACAAGGAGGAGCGTTATTACATCTATGCCCAGACAATGAATGGCAAGACGCAATACGGACTGGTGGTAGGTGCCTACGTGCCCGACTATATGAACGGTGTTATCAAGAAGCACGAGCTGACCCGCCGCGACAAGGAGGAGGACCGCATGAAGCATGTGCGCGTATGCAACGCCAACATCGAGCCGGTGTTCTTCGCCTATCCGGACAACAAGACGCTCGATGCCCTGATAGCCCGCTATACCGCTCAGACGCCCGTGTATGATTTCATCGCGCCCGGTGACGGATTCGGACATACATTTTGGATTATCGACCAGGCGGAAGACATCGATCTGGTAACCCGTGAATTCTCCAAGATGCCCGCCCTCTACATTGCCGACGGACATCACCGGAGTGCCGCGGCCGCCTTGGTAGGTGCTGAGAAAGCGAAGCAGAACCCCAACCATCGGGGCGACGAGGAGTATAATTACTTCATGGCCGTATGCTTCCCCGCCAACCAACTGACCATCATCGACTACAACCGGGTAGTGAAGGACCTCAACGGATTGACTCCCGCCCAGTTCTTGGAAGCCGTGGCCCGTCATTTCGATGTGGAAGACAAAGGCACGGAGATATACAAGCCCGCCAGCCTGCACAACTTCTCCCTCCATCTGGACGGACGTTGGTATAGCCTGACGGCCAAGCCGGGGACGTATGACGATACGGATCCCATCGGTGTGCTGGACGTGACCATTTCTTCCCGTCTGATTTTGGATGAGATATTAGGCATCAAAGACCTGCGTTCGGACAAGCGCATCGACTTCGTAGGCGGCATCCGCGGCTTAGGCGAGCTGAAGCGCCGGGTGGATAGCGGCGAGATGAAAGTGGCCTTGGCGCTCTATCCCGTCAGCATGAAGCAGTTGATGGACATTGCGGACACGGGTAACATCATGCCGCCCAAGACGACGTGGTTCGAGCCGAAATTGCGTTCGGGACTCGTCATTCACAAGTTGGAATAGGAGACCGGCGTGCTATTATTCTCAGGCGCGGATTATGCGGAAAAGTACGGATAGAAATTATCCGTGACATCCGCGTAATCCGCGCCTGCTTGTTTTGTTCTTATAGTCGCTCCAATGCGCGTCGGGCGGCTTCGACTCCGCTTTGGATGATGCGCCGGGCGTGGTGGAACTCCATCATTTCGTAGTCGTGGGCAGACATCCGGATGAGGATGTCCGGCTTGAAGCGTTCGATGTCGTAGCGAGTGATTTGCTGCATCATCAGGCGCGATGACTCGGTCAGGAGCCTGTAGGGAGTCATGCGGCGGCGTTTCCCGTTGTCGATGGGCGCATTGACGTCGACGGCCACGAGCAGGTCGCCCGGTGTGCGGATGGCGTGTCGCAGGGGCAGGGGATTGAGCAGGCCGCCGTCTACCAGTATCCGTCCTTCCTTGCGGACGGGGCGGAACACCATCGGGATGGAGATGGAGGCGCGGATGGCGTCGAACAGGTTGCCTGAGGTGAACTTCACTTCCTGCTCGCTCAGGATATCCGTGGCCAGGGCAGCGTAGGGCAGGGGCAGGTCCTCGATAGGCACGTCAGGGACAATCTGTTTCAGCTCGCGGATGAAGCGGTCGCCCTTTACCAGGCCGTCGCGGCTCAGGGTGAGGTCGGCCAGTTGGAACATCTTGCGCTTGTCCCAGCTGCACAGCCATTCTTTGCATTCGTCCAGCCGGCCGGTGGCATACATGGCACCCACCATGGCTCCCATGGAGCTGCCGGTGATGGAGGCGATTTCGTAACCATGTTCCAATAAGGTTTCTATCACGCCGATGTGGGCGATGCCTCGGGCGCCGCCCATGGAGAGTACGAGGGAAATTCGAGGTTTGTCCATAGAGTCTGATGATTGTAGGGCAAAGTTAGCAATAATCCTTTTAACCGGTTGCTTCAAAGCCTTTAAAGTGTTGCCTTAACCGTTTTAAAGTAGTGCTTTAAAGGCGTTAAAGTGCCACTTTAAAGACGTTGAAGCGTCAGTACAGTGCAAAATAGGATTTTTGCAGGGGCAGGCGAGGCACGAGCGGAAAAAATGCACTATCTTTGCCGCTATGAACGAAGATGTATACAGAACCATAGCCGCCCCGTCCGAGGGTATCTACACAGAGAAGCGGAGCAAATTCATTGCCATCGCCCTGCCTGTGCGCACGGTGGACGAGGTGAAAACGCGGCTCGAGGAATATCAGAAGAAATATTATGACGCCCGTCACGTCTGCTATGCCTACATGCTTGGCCCTCAGCGCAAGGATTTCCGTGCGAACGACAACGGCGAGCCTTCGGGCACGGCCGGAAAACCCATTTTGGGACAGATAAACTCCAACGAACTGACGGACATCCTCGTCATCGTGGTGCGCTACTTTGGTGGCATCAAGCTGGGGACGAGCGGACTGATCGTGGCCTACAAGGCCGCCGCCGCCGAGGCCATTGCCGCCGCCGAGGTGGTGGAGAAAACCGTGGACGAGTGTGTGAGCTTTTGGTTCGAATACCCTTTCATGAACGACGTGATGCGGGTGGTCAAGGAAGAAGGTCCTGAGATAGTGGAGCAAGGCTATGACACGGATTGCCGCATGACACTCCGCATACGCAGCTCCCTGATGCCTCGTTTGCGGGCGCGGCTGGAGAAGGTGGAGACGTTGAGAATGGAGGAACAGGAGATTTAGCATCGTTGATTTTTACACATTATTAGAATAATAGGCGCATGTTCAAAGCGACAAAAAGAGAATTGGGCGAGATTTATGCCTTCTTCCGCTTGCTGGCGGAGGGGAAAGTATATATGGGTACGTCCCGGGTGCAAAAGGAGGAAAACGGCTGTCGGCCTGTGGTGATGCTCCAGCGTGAGGAGCACGACGGCACCCGCCGTTATTACATTGAAGAGACCGAGGTCCGCATGGTGTCGGGCGAGGTGGACCGCAACGGGCGGTTTGTCCCGAAGTCGGAAGGCGGGGAGACTTGCTTCCCGCGGGCCGATTTCAGCGAGGCGGCCGATTGTGTGCTCGACCTTCTGAAGCATTCGCCGGGCGAAGTAGTGGAAGTGCCCGACGGTCTGGAGGGCTTTCTGGACGCCGTACGCATCTACGACCTGGAGGCCAAGACCGACGACCGCACCGACTTCAAGCTGGCCTTCTGGCATGTGGACGCTCCCTTGACGGGCTTTTGCGTGCGTTGCCGCCTGAGCCCCATGAACCCGTTGCTCGACGGTGGGCGCACCGCCAATCTGAAGCTGGAGCAGACCGGCGTGAAGTTTGCCGTGCCTACGGTGAACAAGGTCAACGCCCTGCCCGAGTCACCCGGCGAGGTGGCCGAACGTATGCGGATGATCGAGCGGCTGGGCGGTGTACTGAAGTACAGCGATGTGGCCGACCGCGTGTTCCGTTGCAATCTGCTGATGATCGACCTGCACTTTCCGCGTATGCTGGCCGAGATGGTGCGCCTGATGCATCTCGAAGGCATCACCCGTGTATCCGAGCTGACGGAGCGCATCAAGGAAATTAATCCGTTGAAGATAAAGGACGAGCTGATTCAAAAGCATGGCTTCTACGAATACAAGATGAAACAGTTCCTGCTGGCTTTGGCGTTGGGAATGCGTCCCGCCAAGATTTTCAGGGGAACCGATTCGGCCGTCGAAGGCATGTTGCTGGTCGATGGTGAGGGAGAGGTGCTCTGTTATCATCAGTCCTGCCGGCAGGACTTTGCCGAATTCCTTTATCAGAACACCCGTTTTGAAAAGGGAGCGCCGGAGAAGGACAAGTATGGCTTCCTGGAGCGGGAGAACGGGACCTGGTATTTCAAATTGAATGTCAAGATAGGGTTGGTCAAACGATAGTGCCTCATGCCGCCGGCTTATAGTAAAGAGGGTGTATCAAAAAATCAAAGCGCTTATCTTTCTGTCATGCTGAACGCATGTGAAGCATCTCCCGGTTGCTAAAAGTGTGCGGGAGATTCTTCACTTCGTTCAGAATGACAGAGCAAAATGATAGGCGCTTTATATTTTGATACACCCTCTTATTCTTTAGGTATATAGCTCTCGTTTAGTCGAACGTGCCGTAACGGGTTGGCAGCAGCTTGCGGTCGCCCAAAGTGTTGTCCACGCGGGCCACGTTTATCCAGAATTTGTTCTCACGGACGGCCTCGGTGGGGTAGGCGGCTTTCTGCCTGGTATAGCTGTGTTCCCATTGGTCGGATACGACTTCATACTCCGGATGAGGAGCGTTGAGGAGGACGTTGTCGGTCTTGTCCGCACGTCCGTCCTTCACTTCCTGTATCTCTTCCCAGATGTGCAGCATCACGTCCACGAAATTGTCCAGTTCGGCCAAACTTTCGCTTTCGGTAGGTTCAATCATCAGGGTGCCGTGCACCGGGAAGGAGAGGGTAGGAGCGTGATAACCATAGTCCATCAGTCGTTTGGCTATGTCATTTTCGCTGATGCCTGTCTCTTCGTGTATCTTGCGGCATTCCAAGATCATCTCGTGCCCCACGAAACCTTGTGCGCCGCGGTAAACAATGCCATACGTGTCTTGCAGGCAGGCGGCCAGGTAGTTGGCGTTGAGGATGGCGGTGCGGGTTGCGCGGGTCAGGCCTTCGGCACCCATCATGCGGATGTACGCATAGGTGATGGGCAGGATGCCCGCACTGCCATAAGGTGCGGCAGACACTTCATTGGTGGCATTGCCGAAGAGCACATGGCCGGGCAGGAAGGGTACCAGATGGGGAGCCACACAGATGGGGCCTACGCCGGGACCGCCTCCGCCATGAGGCGAGGCAAAGGTCTTGTGCAGGTTCAGGTGGCACACGTCGGCACCGATGAAGCCGGGATTGGTCAGGCCTACCTGTGCGTTCATGTTGGCACCGTCCATGTAGACTTGTGCGCCGCAGGCATGGATAATCTTGCATATTTCTACGATTTCGGTCTCGAAGATGCCGTGGGTCGACGGATAAGTAATCATCAGGGCGGCCAAAGACTCTTTGTTTTCTTCCGCCTTGAGGCGCAGGTCGGCCATGTCAACGTTGCCGTGGTCGTCGCAGGCGCAGGTCACGGTGGTGAAGCCGGCCTGTATGGCGCTGGCGGGGTTCGTCCCGTGGGCCGATGCAGGGATGAGTATCTTGTTGCGGTGTCCCTGTCCGATGCTTTCCAGATAGGCGCGGATGACGCGCAGACCTGTGTATTCGCCGGCGGCGCCGGAGTTGGGCTGGAGGCTCACGCCGGCAAATCCGGTAATGACCTTCAATTCCTCGCTGAGGTTGTGGATAAGCTCGTGATAGCCTTCGGCCTGGTCTTCGGGCACCAGCGGATGGAGATTCATGAATTCGGGACGGCTCAGCGGGAGCATCTCGGCCGCGGCGTTGAGCTTCATGGTGCAGGAGCCGAGGGAAATCATGGAATGAGCCAGGGAGATGTCCTTGCGGTCGAGCCGTTTGATGTAGCGCATCATTTCTGTTTCCGTGTGATAACGGCAGAACACTTCGTGCGTCAGGTATGGACTCTGGCGGCGGAGCGCTTTGGGCAGCGTACAGGCGTCGGCTATGTCCGCGGTTTGCGGTGCTTCCACGCCGGCGGCGATGGCAAAGATGGCAAGTAGGGTGTTGACAGCGGCTATGTCGGTAGTCTCGTCAATGCTCATGCCCACGTCACCGTTCTCAAAATAGCGGAGGTTCACTTCCTTGCTCAGGGCGATGGTGCGTATCTGTTGGGCGGAGATGTTTTCCGGGAGGGCGAAGCGCAGGGTGTCGAAGTACGCAGGGTTCAACTGGGTATAGCCCAACTTCGTGAGCGTCTTCTCCAGGAAGGCAGCGATGCTGTGAATGCGTGCAGCGATGGCGTGTATGCCTTCCTGACCGTGGTAGACGGCGTAGAAGCCGGCCATCGTGGCAAGCAGCGCCTGGGCGGTGCAGATATTCGAGGTAGCCTTTTCGCGCTTGATGTGCTGTTCACGTGTCTGTAGCGCCATGCGGTAACACAGCTTGCCGTATTTGTCTTTGGACCATCCGATGATGCGTCCCGGCATGTTGCGCTTGTATTCGTCGCGGGTGGCGAAATAGGCAGCGGACGGGCCGCCGTAGAACATCGGAGTACCCAGTCTCTGGGTGGAGCCGAACACAATGTCGGCGCCCCATTCGCCCGGAGGAGTGAGCAGGGCAAGGCTCAGAATGTCCGCGGCTACCGCTACTTTGCATCCGGCGGCATGAGCCTGTTCTACAAAGGCGCGGTAGTCTTCCACGCAACCGCCGGCATTGGGATACTGGAGGACACAGGCAAAGACATCCGGTGTAAGTTCGGCTTCCTGGTATTTGCCGGTGCGCAGGACAATGCCCTGTGGAATGGCTCGTGTGGTCATGACGGCCAGTGTCTGGGGGAAGATGGATTCATCCACAAAGACCACGTTCGCTCCCTCTTTCTGTTGTGGACGCGAGCGCAGGGCGTACATCATGGTGACGGCTTCGGCTGCCGCGGTGGCTTCGTCCAGCAGGGAACAATTGGCCAGCGGCATGCCGGTCAGGTCCGACACGGCGGTTTGGAAATTCATCAGAGCTTCCAAGCGGCCTTGCGACACTTCGGTCTGATAGGGCGTATAGGAGGTGTACCACACCGGGTTTTCGAATACGTTGCGCTGGATGACGGCCGGCGTGATGGTGCCATACCATCCCATGCCGATATAGGTGGTGTAGAGTTTGTTTTTGGAAGCGAGCCGGGCGATGTGCTGCGCAAACTCGTATTCAGTCATGGGCTCGGGCAGGTCAAGTGGCTTTTTCAGGCGGATGTTTGCGGGAATGGTTTTGTCAATCAGTTCGTCGAGGCTGCTCACGCCTATCTTGCGGAGCATCGTTTCTTCGTCTTTCGGGCCGATGCCGTTATGGCGGCGGGATAAAAGGTCGTTTATCATGGTAGTAATTATTTTGAAGGTAGTACTATTCTTTCTTATCTGAAAAAAGGATTTTCCGCTTTCTCGATGCCGATGGTCGTAGGAGCGCCATGGCCGGGATAGACAATCGTTTCGTTCGGCAGGATGAACAGGCGGCTGCAGATGTGCTCAATGAGCGTGTCGAAGTTGCCTCCCGCCAAGTCGGCCCGTCCGATGCTTCCTTGGAAGAGGACGTCGCCGGAGAACATGCAGTGCTCTGCCGCACAATAATACACCAGGCTTCCCGGTGAGTGTCCGGGCACGTGGATGCACTCCAGTTGTGTATGGCCAAAGGTGACGATATCGCCGTCATGCAGGTATTTTCCCAGCGGAACAGGCTCTTCCTGTAAATGGAGGCCGAACATGCGGCTTTGCTTGGGGGCGTTTTCTATCCAGAATTCATCGGCTTGGTTTGCTTCAGCCTTCAGGCCGAATTCTTTCAGCATGAAAGGGTTGCCGAAGATGTGGTCCAGGTGCAGGTGGGTGTTCAGCAGGTGTTTCACCTGGAGGTCGTTGCCTTTGATGAAGTCCTTCAGCCCCTGCTTCTCCTCTTCGTAGAAGCAGCCGGGGTCAATAATCACCGCTTCGTTCGTCTCATCCCATAAGAGGTAGCAGTTTACGGGAAACATATTGAATTCAAATCTCTTTATTTTCATCTTTCTTCTTTTTTATTCCTGTTTTGTTTTTGGGGGTTGTGTCCTTTTTCTCTATCCTGCCACGTAGACCACTTTCTTGGTCTGGAAGAATTCCTTGTCGAAATAGTCGCTCAAATCCCAGGTGGTGGTTTTGTGCCGGAAGGGCAAAGTCTCATGTTCGAGCTCGCCTCCTTTCAGGCAAATGAGGCCGTTGGGCAAGGTGTTTTGTGAGCGGGGTGAGATTTTCTTCCGCACGATTTTCATCAGGTCGGCCAGCGGCATCACGGCGCGGCTCACGATAAAGTCATAGGTGCCGTCAACCTCCTCGGCCCGTGCGTGGCTGAAGGTGACGTTTGTCAGCCCGATGCTGCGTGCCACTTCCGACGCCACACGTACTTTCTTGCCGATGCTGTCCACCAGATGAAACTTGACTTCCGGGAAAAGGATGGCCAGGGGAATGCCCGGAAACCCGCCACCCGTGCCCAAGTCCATGACAGTGGTGCCGGGCTGGAAGCGTATCACCTTGGCGATACCCAGCGAGTGGAGCACATGGTGTTCGTACAGGTTGCCGATGTCCTTGCGCGAGATGACGTTGATTTTGGCGTTCCAGTCCGTATAGAGACCGTCCAGAGCGGCAAATTGCTCTTTTTGCTTTTCGTCCAGTTCGGGGAAATATTTCAATAGCAGTTCCATGAGCCTCAGTCGAATTGATTGATGATGGTGTTTTCGTTCAGCAGATGTCTCACGGCGTCGTAGGGAAGTTTGATCCGGATAGCTCCCATGACGTAGGGGGCTATTTCGTAGATGTTGTAGTGGAAAGTGATGCCGTCCCGGTCGAGGAAGAAGTTTTCCGTAGGAGTCAGCTCGCCCGTACTGGTGTAGCCCATGTCTTCCAGTTCCTCGTGGGTAGTCACCTTGTTGTCGGCCATCAGCTGGTTCCAAAGCAGGTCGGTCAGGGCATCCTTGTAGGTGGGTACAAACAGGTCATCCAGCCGGATGGGAGTCAGCGTGTCCAGCAGCAGGTTGAGGTAGGAGGTCATGTAGACGCCATGCGCTCCGCCGGTATATTCGTTGTAGTCAGTGCGGTAGACAAGCAGGTTGCCGCGGTAGAGCTGCACGTGTCCTTCTATACCTTTATAATAAGAATACCATGCGCCCACGTTGGAAGAGTCCTCGGCAGACTCCCGGAGATACATCGGCTCCAAGTCTTTGCGATAGTTTTCGATGTAGTTCTCCACGTACTTGCCCGGCACGGTTTCGGGATCCATTCCCATGTATTTGTCTCCGAAGCACAAGGACAGGAGATATTTGTTTACGCTGTCCTTCATCTGTTCGTCGGAGGCTTTTGTGGCGAACGCAAAATTGACGTTGATGTTGCAGGCGGGCTTGGCCGTGTCTCCGAAGAGATGTGCCTTCTGGTTTACCAGGATGCTGTCGAAGGTGAAGTTACCCGTATGTTGGTTCACGATGTTGTTGCATGCGAAGAAAAAGAAGCTTGTTGCAAGCAGAATGACAAGTAGGGTAGCAGAATGTCTTTTCATATCAGTTTTTTATGTATAAAACAATAATCGGTTCATGAAACATTACCGACAAATATAGAATTATTTACTCAATCCGTGTATAATCGGGACGGATTTTTTCTCGCTTTTTCGTCCGGAGTGTCAGGGAGTCAGCTGTTGCGGTATTCCTGCGGGCTCATTCCGACGTGTCGTTTGAAGTATTTCCCGAAGAACGAAGCGCTGGGGAAGTTGAGCGAGTAGGCTATCTCCTGCACGGTCATGTCTGTCGACTTCAGCTTGGACTTCACGTCCGTCAGGACGACGTAGGCGATGATGTCGAGGATATTCTTGCCCGTCACTTGCTTGACGGTCGTGCTGAGGTGCTGGATGGAAATGCCCATCTTGTCGGCATAGAACTGGGCGCGGCGTTCGTGGGTATAGTTCTCGATGACGAGTTGCACCAACCTCCGGCAGATTTCATCCTTCCGGCTTTGTAGCCTCTCACTTCGGATGGGGCTGTCGCTATACATCCGGTCTACGGCGTATAGCATGACTTTCAGTGTGTAGCGGATCAGTTCCTCGTCCATGCCATAAGGCCCTGTGGTGACGCGGCCCAGCAGACTGAAGTAGTCCTGGAAGTACGTGGCGACTGAAGACTCCAGGTGGAGGACGGGTGATCGTAGGATGGACGGCATGGAGTGGAGGGTCGACTGGATGACGTTCACTTTGGAAATGCACTGCTCCGAGAAGCCCACAAACCCGATGCGTACTTTTTCTTTTTGGGAATAGAACTGGATGATTGTGCCGGGCAGGAGCACGACAAAGTCACCTTGCTTGATTTCCGCGTCCATCAGGTTGATGGACACGGTGATGTTTCCTTCGAGGCACAAGGCGAAGATGCATGCCTTCAGGCGGCAGGACTGTTTGTAGATGTTCAGGATGTCTTCCGTCACATCCGTCCAGGCAATGATGTCCACCGGCAGGTCGACGTGTGGAAAGTCCATAATTGAGTTTTTGTTTTTTTATGGGCGCAAAGATAAGCTTTTTTCTCGGAATATTTTACCTTTGCGGGCATGAAAACAAGGGTTGAAGATTGGGGACTCATTCCCTATGAGCAGGCCTGGGGAAGACAGGCCGGCTATTTTGAAGCGTTGTTGCTGGCCAAGCAGGCCGGCCAGGGGTATGTCAACCGGATTATCTTTTGCGAACATCCGCATGTCTATACCTTGGGGCGGAGCGGCAAGGAGGGAAACATGCTCTTGAGCGAGGAGCAGCTCCGGCGCATAGGCGCCACCTATTATCACATAGACCGGGGCGGGGACATCACTTATCACGGTCCCGGCCAGCAGGTCTGCTATCCCATTCTGAATCTGGAGGATTTCGGCCTCGGCCTGAAGGAATATGTCCATCTGCTCGAAGAGGCGGCCATCTGCGTGTGTGCCTCCTATGGCATAGAAGCCGGAAGAGTGGACAAGGCGACGGGTGTCTGGCTGGAAGGCGATACGCCGCGTGCCCGCAAGATTTGCGCCATCGGGGTGCGGAGCAGCCATTTCGTCACCATGCACGGCTTGGCGCTTAACGTGAACACCGATTTGCGCTACTTCAGCTACATCCATCCTTGCGGCTTCGTGGACAAAGGTGTCACGTCCCTGCAAAAGGAGCTGGGGCGTGAGGTGCCAATGGAAGAGGTCCGTTGGCTGTTGGAAGTCGCCTTGCAGGAACTCCTTTCATAGCCCTCGCTGTGGCGCAGGAGCCCCGTCGGGGGCTTTTTACGTATTTTCTTGGATGATAATTCCCTACGAAATAAAAAAACTTATTAACTTTGCGGGTCACTTTTGGAAACAATAAAAACATTGCGATATGAATATCTCTTATAATTGGCTGAAAGAATATGTCGATTTCAGCCTGACACCGGACGAAGTAGCCGCCGCGCTGACCTCCATCGGACTGGAAACAGGCGGTGTGGAAGAGGTGCAGACCATCAAGGGCGGACTGGAAGGCCTGGTGATTGGAGAAGTGCTGACGTGCGTTCCTCATCCGAACTCGGACCACATGCACATCACGACCGTCAACCTCGGTTCCGGCGAACCGGTACAGATTGTGTGCGGCGCGCCCAATGTGGCTGCCGGACAGAAGGTAGTGGTCGCCACGCTGGGCACCAAGCTTTATGACGGAGACCAATGCTTCACGATTAAGAAGTCAAAGCTTCGCGGAGTAGAGTCCAATGGTATGATTTGTGCGGAGGACGAGATAGGCGTCGGCACCGACCATGCCGGCATCATCGTGTTGCCCGCCGACGTCGTGCCCGGCACGCTTGCCAAGGATTATTATCAGGTGAAGAGCGACTATGTGCTCGAAGTGGACATTACCCCCAACCGTGCCGATGCCTGCTCTCACTACGGTGTGGCTCGCGACCTCTACGCCTGGTTGGTCCGTAACGGACATCCGGCCACGCTGAAGCGTCCCTCGGTTGAGGCTTTCGCCGTGGATAATCACGACCTGGATATCCGCGTGACGGTGGAGAACACCGAGGCTTGTCCCCACTATGCGGGTGTCACCGTCAAGGGTGTCACCGTCAAGGAAAGTCCTGCCTGGCTTCAGGACAAGCTCCGTGCCATCGGTCTGCGTCCTATTAATAATGTAGTGGACGTCACCAATTATATAGTTCATGCCTTCGGCCAGCCGCTGCACTGCTTTGACGCCGATACCATCAAGGGAGGGGAAGTCATTGTCAAGACCCTGCCCGAGGGCACGCCTTTCGTCACGCTGGACGGCGTGGAGCGCAAGTTGAGCGACCGCGACCTGATGATCTGCAACCGCGAGGAAGCCATGTGTATCGCCGGTGTGTTCGGTGGACTGAACTCCGGTTCGACCGAAGCGACGAAAGATGTTTTTCTGGAAAGCGCCTATTTCCACCCCACATGGGTGCGCAAGACGGCCCGTCGCCATGGCCTGAACACCGATGCCTCGTTCCGCTTCGAGCGGGGAATTGATCCCAACAGCGTCATCTACTGCCTGAAACTGGCTGCTCTGATGGTGAAAGAGCTGGCGGGCGGCACCATTTCGTCGGAGATCAAGGACGTGTGCGTAGGTCCTGTGGCCGACTTCCGCATGGAGCTTTCCTACGAGAAGGTGCATTCACTCATCGGCAAGACTATCCCCGCGGAGACCATCAAGAGCATCGTGAAGAGCCTCGAAATGAAGATTGTCAGCGAGACGGCCGACGGGCTTACCCTGGATGTGCCTCCCTACCGGGTGGACGTGCAGCGCGATTGCGACGTCATCGAGGATATCCTTCGCATCTATGGATATAACAATGTAGAGATACCCACTACTCTGAAGTCCAGCCTGACGACGAAGGGTGCCTGCGATGAATCCAACAAGATACAGAACCTCGTGGCCGAGCAGCTGGTAGGCGCCGGCTTCAACGAGATATTGAACAACTCGCTGACGCGTGCCGCCTATTACGACGGCCTGGAGTCCTGTCCGGCCGCCAATCTGGTGATGCTGATGAACCCCCTGAGCGCTGACTTGAACGCCATGCGTCAGACCCTCCTCTTCGGTGGCTTGGAAAGTATCGTGCGCAATGCCAACCGCAAGAACGCCGACCTGAAATTCTTCGAGTTCGGCAACTGCTATCACTATAACGCCGAGAAGAAGAACGACGAGAAGCCGCTGGCTCCATATTCGGAAGAATATCACCTGGGCTTGTGGATGACCGGCAAGAAGGTGTCCAACTCTTGGGCGCATCCCGACGAGGACAACTCCGTCTACGAGCTGAAGGCGCATGTGGAGAACATCCTGGCCCGTGTGGGGCTGCACATGCATGACCTCGTGGTGGGCAACCTGACCGACGACATTTATTCGGCCGCCTTGTCGGTGAACACCCGTGGCGGCAAACGTCTGGGCGCGTTCGGTGTCGTGAAGCGGAAGCTGCTCAAGGCGTTCGACATCGACCATGATGTCTTTTTTGCCGACTTCAACTGGGACGAACTGATGAAGGCTATCAGAAACGTCAAAGTCAGCTATACGGAAATCTCCAAATTCCCGGCCGTGAAGCGCGACCTCGCCCTGCTGCTCGACAAGAAGGTGCAGTTTGCGGAAATCGAGAAAATCGCTTATGAGACCGAGAAGAAGCTGCTGAAGTCTGTCGAGTTATTCGATGTCTACGAAGGCAAGAATCTCGAGGCCGACAAGAAGAGCTATGCCGTCAGCTTCCTGTTGCAGGACGAGAACGCCACGCTCAACGAGAAGCAGATTGACAAAATCATGCAGAAGCTCATCGCCAATCTGCAGAACAGGCTGAACGCCACACTGAGATAACATCCGATAGAACGTATAATTTAAAAACATCAACATAAAAACATTACTCCCATGGGAAGAGCGTTTGAATATAGAAAAGCTACCAAGCTGAAGAGATGGGGCCACATGGCCAAAACATTTACACGTCTGGGCAAACAAATCGCCATCGCCGTGAAGGCGGGCGGTCCTGAACCCGAAAACAATCCGGCACTGCGTTCGGTCATTGCCACTTGTAAGCGCGAGAATATGCCGAAGGACAACATCGAACGTGCCATCAAGAATGCGATGGGTAAGGACCAGAGCGACTACAAGGGTATGACCTACGAAGGCTACGGCCCTCATGGCATCGCCGTGTTTGTCGATACGCTGACCGACAATCCCACCCGTACCGTGGCCGACGTCCGTTCGGTGTTCAATAAGTTCGGCGGTAACTTGGGCACGATGGGTTCGCTGGCCTTCCTCTTCGACCACAAGTGCGTGTTCACCTTCAAGAAGAAGGATGGCATGGACATGGAGGAATTCATCCTGGATATGATTGACTTCGACGTGGACGAGGACTACGAGGAAGACGAGGAAGAAGGCACCATCACCATCTATGGTGACCCGAAGAGTTATGCGGCCATCCAGAAACACCTGGAAGAGTGTGGCTTCGAGGATGTCGGCGGTGACTTCACCTACATTCCCAACGACCTGAAGGACATCGACCCCGAACACCGCGAAACAATCAACAAGATGGTTGAGCGCCTGGAAGAGTTCGACGACGTGCAGACGGTCTATACCAACATGAAGCCTGAAGAAGAAGAATAAGCACTTCGTGTCCCGACCAATTGTGCCGGGCGCTGCATGAGATGGGCTGTTAAGCCTAATCGTTACTGAAAATGAAGAACATTCTGAAGGACCTTCAACGTAAGGATCACAAGCGTTATTTGGGCGGGCTCGATGTATTCAAGTACATCGGGCCCGGCATGCTGGTGACCGTCGGCTTCATCGACCCCGGCAACTGGGCTTCCAATTTTGCCGCCGGATCGGAGTTCGGCTATGCCTTGTTGTGGGTAGTCACGCTCTCCACCGTCATGCTCATCATCCTGCAACACAACGTGGCCCATCTGGGCATCGTCACCGGTCTCTGCCTGTCCGAGGCAGCCACGAAGTACACCCCTGCTTGGGTGTCTAAGCCGGTGCTGGCCACGGCCGTCCTGGCTTCCATCTCTACGTCACTGGCCGAGATTCTGGGCGGTGCCATTGCCCTTCAGATGCTGTTCGGCATCCCCATTCCTTGGGGAGCGGTGCTCACCACCGTCTTTGTGCTGCTGATGCTCTTCACCAACTCCTATAAGAAGATAGAGCGTGCCATCATCGCCTTTGTCTCCATCATCGGCCTTTCGTTCATCTACGAGCTGTTTCTGGTGAAGATAGACTGGCCTTTGGCCGCCGCTTCATGGGTCACTCCCTCCTTGCCTCAAGGCAGTCTGCTCGTGGTCATGAGCGTACTGGGAGCTGTTGTTATGCCCCACAACCTCTTTCTTCATTCCGAGGTTGTCCAGAGTCACGAATACAACAAGAAGGACGATGCTTCCATACGTCGTGTGCTGAAATACGAGCTGTTCGACACCCTGTTCTCCATGCTGGTGGGCTGGGCCATTAACAGCGCAATGATTTTGCTGGCCGCGGCCACCTTTTTCCAGGCAGGTACTCCCGTGGAGGAACTCCAGCAGGCCAAGTCGTTGCTCGAACCTCTGCTGGGCAATAATGCCGCCGTCATTTTCGCCCTGGCGTTGCTCTTGGCGGGCGTCTCGTCCACCATCACCAGCGGCATGGCTGCCGGCTCCATCTTCGCCGGCATGTTCGGAGAGTCCTATCACATCAAGGACAGCCATTCGCAGGTGGGCGTCGTGCTTTCGCTGGGTGTGGCCCTGCTGCTGATTTTCTTTATTGGCGACCCTTTCAAAGGCCTGCTGATATCCCAGATGGTGCTGAGCCTCCAACTACCGTTTACGGTTTTCCTTCAGGTAAGCCTGACGTCTTCCTCGCGTGTCATGGGGAAGTATGTCAACAGCCGGTGGAGTAGTGGGGTGCTCTATTTCATTGCTTCTGTGGTGACAGTGCTCAACGTCTGGCTGATTGTCTCGGAATGGTTGTAAAACGATAAACTAACGAATCTTATGGAAGAAAATGAGAAAAGGATAGAGAAGGCTGTGGTTCTTTTTAAGAGCGGTTTCAACTGTGCTCAGTCGGTGGTGGCGGCTTTTGCCGACCAATACGGTTTTACCGAGGAGCAAGCCCTTCACATGTCTGCCTCCTTTGGTGCGGGCATTGGGCGTATGCGTATGACGTGCGGTGCCGCCTGCGGTCTGTTCATGTTGGCCGGGTTGGAGAAGTGTGCCGTCGAAGGCAAGGACCGTGAAAGCAAGGCAGCTAATTATGCCCTTGTCCAGCAGCTGGCCGCCGAGTTCAAGAAGCGCAACGGATCCCTGATCTGTGCGGAACTCCTGGGCTTGAAGAATCCCGAAATCAGCAGCATGCCCGAAGAGCGTACCGCACAATATTACGCCAAGCGTCCTTGTCCCCGCATGATTGAAGAAGCCGCCCGCATCTGGGTGGAGCATCTGGAAAAAGGAGAGGGTGTGTCAAAATAAGTTTTGATACACCCTCTCTTGTATGATAGACTTATTCGTGCTGTGCGAAGTACTTCAGGAACTGCGTGCGTTCGAAGGTGTTCACACCCTTCACGTCGCCCACGTTCAGCTTGCCCTTGAACTGCGCGATGCTTTCCATACCCTTGCCTGCCATCCAGTCGGACACAAACTTGTTGTATTCATTGATGACGGCGGACGACTGCTGATAGATCACGCTGCAGATCTCCACGGCAGAGGCGCCGGCCAGGATGGCTTTCACCACGCCTTCAGCCGAGTGGATGCCTCCCGAGATGGCGTAGTCAATCTTGCTGACGGCAGCCGAAGCGATGCCTGTCCAGCGGAGCGAATTGGCCAAGTCGGCCTCGTTGCTGAACACGTTGCCGGCCACTTGCGTCATCTTGTCGATGTTGATGTCCGGCTGGTAGAAGCGGTTGAACAGCACGACGGCAGCCGCTCCGTTGGCGTAGAGCTGGTCGATGAGCGCCACGGGGTTGGTTAGGTTGCTGCCCAGCTTCATGATGACGGGGATCTTGACCGTCTTCTTGATGTGACGCAGGATGTCGATGTGGCGTTGCTCGAAGCTGCCGTAGGTGTATTGCACGTCGGTCTGCAGGGAGAGGATGTTGATTTCCAGCGCGTCAGCTCCGGCTTCCTCGATCTGCTTGGCGAAGTCGGCCCACACGTCGTCCTTATAGCAGTTGATGCTGGCGATGACGGGGATGTCGCACACCTTCTTGCTCTCGCGTATCAGGCTGAGGTATTCGTTCAGCTTGTGGTGAAGGATGTAGACGGACAGTTTGTCGGCTGCCTCGGGCGACATGGACGGGTCGTCGTTCTGGTGTACTTCCATCATGATCTGCTCCTCGAAGAGCGACTTCAGTACGATGGCTCCCGCTCCGGCTTCGCTGAGTTTCCGGTTCTTGGCTGCGCTGTCGGTCAGGCCCGAGCTGCTGACGATGATGGGGTTTCTCAGGGAAAGCCCGGCGAATGTGGTTTGTAAACTTGTTGCCATGATGTTCTATTGTTTTTTAAGATTAATAAATTCGTTCCCCGAAGATCTTGCTTCCGACGCGCACCAGTGTGCTGCCTTCGGCGATGGCTTCGTGATAGTCGTGGGACATGCCCATGGAGAGTTCGCGGAAGGCGTCGTCATCGGCAAACCATGCGGACTTCACTTCGCGGAAGAAGTCGCTTAGGGAGCGGAACTCCTCCCGGATCTGCGCGGCGTTGTCCGTGTTGGTGGCCATGCCCATGAGGCCGCAGAGGCGGACGTGCTTCAGCTCCCGCCACCGGCCTTCGGCCAGCATCTCGCGGCATTCGTCGAAGCTGAAGCCGAACTTGGTCTCTTCGCGGGCGATGTGCAGTTGCAGCAGGCAGCTGACGGTGCGTCCTGCCTTGGCCGCCTGCTTGTCCACCTCGGCCAGGAGCTTGAAAGAGTCGATGCCGTGGATGAGGGACACGTAGGGGGCGATGTATTTCACCTTGTTCGTCTGCAGGTGTCCGATGAAGTGCCATTCAATGTCCTTGGGCAGCACCTCATGCTTGGCTGTCATCTCCTGCACCTTGCTCTCGCCGAAGATGCGCTGTCCCGCGCGGTAGGCTTCTTCGATGGCCTCGGCGGGATGGAACTTCGACACGGCCACCAGCCGGACGCCTGCGGGCAGTTCGCTTTGTATTTCTTTGATGCGTTCTCCAATCATATCCGCCTCCGTTTCTTCGTTATACTTCCGGCTTGTCGTCCGGCTCGGCGCTGTAGGGATAGACGTCCATGATGGCTGTCTCGGCCACGGACGCTATCTGATAGTCGGCCATGGTGCCCTTCATGCCTTCGTCCAGTTTCTTCACGGCGTCGCGCAGGTCGGCCGCCTGCACCAGCACCTGGGTGGAGGTTTTCTTCTCGGCGCCGCTCTTTTCGTCCAGGGTGATGAAGACGAGCTTGCACTTGAACCAGCGGTCGGCGGCCTCTTCCTCGCAGGGGAACAGCTCGCTGTAGTTGGCGCGCTTGATGTCCGCTACGGTGAATTCGCCCGAGATGAACGGGGTGATTTCCTCAATGATGCGTGCCTCGGCTTCGGTGAAGCTCAGGGCATCGACCAGATAGGGTTCCGTCACCTTCTTGTTCATGCCGTTCTCCATCGTCTTCTCATATCGTATCTTGCATTCAAACCATGTATGCATTGCCATAATTGTCAGTTGTTTAGAGTTAATTTTATTTGGATTGTCGTACAAAGATAATTGTTTCCCGCGAAAGCGGCGTACAATTCGCAGTTTTTTCGTGAAAAAGCTTGGTATATTTCCGCCATTTTCCTTATTTTCGCAAAAGAATCAAATGGGAATAATTATGGATGCTGTATTAAATTTGAACTATAACCAGATACTAAGTTTGGTAAAACAGCTGCCCGTGCGTATCCAATTGCGCTTAGGGCGTGTCCTTACCAAAGAAGCGACTCAAGCCGAATTGGAACATTTCCTAAGCGTGTTCAAAACTGATGAGCTTACGGAAGAGGATATTTTGTCTGAGGTGAAACAAGTCAGGAAACAGCAATATGAGCGGAGGAAGGAGAAAACGGGTCATTGTTGATACGAATTGTTGGATCAGTTTCCTGATAGGAAGACGGTTGTCCTCACTGGTTTCTTTATTGAGCAACGAACGTGTCGAGCTGATATTATGTGAAGAATTACTTGAGGAGATAAGGGAAGTCACTCAACGCCCTAAGTTGGCTAAGTATTTCCCTGTCTATGAAGTGGATTCTTTACTCTCTTTTCTACGCTTGAAAGGGACGGTTGTCAAGCCTTCCGTTTCCTTGCATTTGTGTAGGGACGAAGCCGACGATTATTTATTAGCTTTGGCAGAAGCGTCCAAAGCTCATTATTTGGTGACGGGTGATAAAGATTTGCTGGTTATTCAGAAGTTTGCGACTTGCCAGATTGTCGATCCTAAAACGTTTGAGGAAGTGATGAGATAATTGTTTCCCGCGAAAGAGGTGTACAATTCTCGTTTTTATTTCTTAGCTGAGAGCTTCTCGAGAACATACACCAGCAGAAAGCCGACAATCATCAGGGCGACGGCTTCCGGCACATGCGCGTTGGGCAGGATGTTGGTTTCGATGGGCATGCCATGGGCATTGTCCATGATTTCCTTCCATGGCCACACTTTGTTGAGCGAACCCAGCATGAAGCCCGTCAAGACGGCCAAGGTGATGTTGCGGAAGTGTTTCAGAGCGTACGAAAGCAGACGCGAGAAGCTGGTGATGCCAATGACGGCGCCTGTGCCGAAGATGGCCAGTGTGGCGAGGTCGAACGTCTTGACCGCCTCCATGATGTAGAAATACTTGCCCAGCAGCACGAGGATGAAGCTGCCCGAGATGCCCGGCAAAATCATGGCGCAGATGGCAATGGCGCCGCAGAGGAAGATGAACAGCGGGTGGGTGGACGTCTCGGTGGGCGTGGCCACGGTGATGTAGTAGGCCACTATGGCACCGGCGATGAAGCCCGTGACGGTTTTCCAGTTCCATTCCTTGATGTCCTTGCCTACAAACCAAGTGGAGGCGGCTACCAGTCCCAAAAAGAAGGCCCAGACCAGAATGGGGTAATCGGCGAGCAGCCAGGTGATGACTTTGGCCAGCGAGAAGATGCTGATGCCGATGCCCAGCAGGAGGGAGAAAAGAAAATTGCCGTTAATGTGCTTCCAGAACCGGCTCCATTTGCCGGTGAAGAACAGCCGGAGACTCTCAGCGTTGATGCTTTTGATGGTCTCTATCAACTCGTCATAGATGCCGACAATGAAAGCGATGGTGCCTCCCGAGACGCCCGGAACGACGTCGGCGGCTCCCATTCCCATACCTTTCAGTGTGATGAGCATGTAATCTTTCAGCTTTCTTTTCATGATGTCTGTCCTTTTTGTAGTGATTGGATTATTCAGATTTCTCTCTCTTGTAAACAATGCTTTCTGTCAGAAAACTTTTGAGAGCCTGTGCGCTTTGTCCGTTGGGCAATGCGAGCAGGAGGTGGTATATGTTTTCTATATCTTTCTCACTCAGGAGAGAGCCCATCCGTTGGTTGTATTGTTGGGCTTTCTCCAACTTTCCCGCCAAGAGGCAGGTCATCGTGAGCCGGTGATGCAACTCGGGATAGTCGGGATCTTCTTTTTCAAGATGTTCTAACGCCTGGATAGCGTAGTCGAGGAGATTTGCCTCAGTGCTGTAGGCCGCTATGTCCGACCAGGTGGAAGGCATGTCTTGGTACTCGCCGATTTCTTCCCACATCTCGATGGCTTTGTCTTCCTCTCCGCGTTGCGCATACAGCAGGCCTCCCAGCAGGTGGGCGTCAGGATTTAAGTAGTCGATCTCGATGGCTTTCAGGCAGTAATCGAGCGCCTGGCCTTCATATTCCTCATTCTTCAGTTGGTGCAGGCAGATGGCCATGCTGGAGTAAATGGAAGAGTGCGTGACGGGGTCGGTCAGTTCTTCTTCCTGTTGCAGAGCCAGCTCAAACTGCCGGTAAGCCTTTTCCCATTCGTGCTTGTCTATTTCGAGCTGTCCCACGACGGAGTTCAGATAGGCGGGGGAGAGGCAGTTGCACTTGACGGCCTGTTCGTAGCACTTGACAGACTCTTCTGCATTGCCCAGCTCCAGAAAACTGTAAGCCTTGATGCCGTAGGCTTCGCCCATCCTTTCGTCGGAAAGCAGGGCGTAGTCACAGGCGTCGATGGCTTTTCCATACTCACCCATCCCTACATGGCAACGGGCTGCGCTGATCCAGTATTGCGGATGGTAGGGGTCGCTGTCTATCAGCTTGTTATAATAGGGAAGGGCTTCCGCGTAGAGCTTACGGTTCAGCAGGCTGTCGGCCATGACGCAACAGTATTCGATGTCGTCTTTGTCCCATCGCCAGTGGGAAAGCCATTCCGCCGCGCGGTCGTACTGCCAGGCACTGAGGTACATGTAGGCCACGTCGATGATGTTTTCTTTGCTGTATTTATCTTCCAGCGTGTCCAATTGTAGCTCGGCGTCCTCCATGCGTCCTTCTTCCACCAGCAGCCTGGCGCGCAGGATGGTGACGTCCGGGCGTTCCTCGGTGATTTCCGAGGCAGCCTGCTTCGCCTCTTCCAGGTCGAACAAGTCCAGGTTCAGGTAGCAACGCTCCACCAGCAGCGAGGTGTTGCCGGGGTGGAGCTTCAGTCCGTAGTCGATGGCTTCGGCGGCATCGTCAAACCGGCCGTTCCGGTCGTACCATTCGGCTATATCGGCCAGGTCCTCCGCATCCATGTAGATGGAGGTGTGCTGGGCGCGTGCCGTCTCATAGTCTTCTATCAGTTCGGCCATTGCCCTGTCCCTGCCGGACAGCAGATTATTTTTGCTCATCGTAATATCGTACTTGTTTGTTATTTGTTTATCTTGCCCCACGTGTCCTTCAGTCCGACGGTGCGGTTGAATACCATCTTCTCCGGCGTGGAATCGGGATCAACGTTGAAGTAGCCGATGCGCTGGAATTGCAGGTATGTCAGCGGCTTCATGCCGGCGGCGAACTTCTCGATGTAGCAGCAGGGCAACACCTTCAGTGAGTCGGGGTTGATGATTTCCTTCATGGCCGTCAGGGCGTCGCAATTCTTGGCCTCGCGGATGGCGGCCAGTTCGTCGCGCGGATTCTCCACCTTCCACAAGCGGTCGTAGAGGCGTACCTCAGCCTGGAGGCAATGGGCGCAGCTGACCCAGTGGAGTGTGCCTTTCACCTTCCGGTTGGCGCCGGGCATGCCGCTCTTCGAATCGGGGTCGTATTCGGCATAGACTTCCGTAATCTCGCCGGCTTCGTTCTTCTTGCAGCCCGTACACTTCACGATGTAGGCATTCTTCAGCCGCACTTCCTGACCGGGGGTCATGCGGAAGTATTTCTTCGGCGCGTCCTCCATGAAGTCCTCGCGCTCCATCCACAACTCACGGCTGAACTCGATGGTGTGGTTTCCTTCCTCCGGACGTTCGGGGTTGTTGACCGCCTCCAGTTCTTCTACCTGTCCCTCGGGATAGTTGGTGATGATGAGTTTCACCGGATTGATGACGGCCGATACGCGCGTGGCACGCTCGTTGAGGTCCTCACGCACGGCGCTCTCCAACAAGGCAAACTCGTTGAGCGCGTCGTAGGTGGTGTAGCCAATCTTGTCGATGAACTTGTGGATGGATTCGGGTGAATAACCGCGACGGCGGAAACCGCAGATGGTCGGCATGCGCGGGTCGTCCCATCCGTTGACCAGCCCTTCCTTAACCAATATCAGCAGGTTGCGTTTGCTCATGAGCGTATAGCTCAGGTTCAGCTTGTTGAACTCATACTGGCGCGGACGGTTGTCGTTGAGGTCTTTGCCTTCTTTCAACCAATCTACGAAGAGGTCGTATAGCGGGCGGTGTACCACGAACTCCAGCGTGCAGAGCGAATGGGTGACACCCTCGAAGAAGTCACTCTGCCCGTGGGCGAAGTCATACATGGGGTAGGCTTTCCACTTTGTGCCCGTGCGGTGGTGCGGGTGCTTCACCACGCGGTAGATGATGGGGTCGCGGAAGTGCATGTTGGGATTTGCCATGTCAATCTTGGCACGGAGCACCATGGCGCCTTCTTCAATCTCGCCCGTGTTCATCTTCTGGAAAAGCTCCAGGTTCTCTTCGATGGGGCGGTTGCGGTACGGGCTTTCCACGCCGGGCTGGGTAGGCGTACCCTTTTGGGCGGCTATTTCCTCTGAAGTCTGTTCGTCCACGTAGGCCTTGCCTTCCTTGATGAGGCGGATGGCGAAGTCCCATAGCTGCTGGAAGTAGTCGGAGGCGTAGTATTCATGCCCCCACTGATAGCCCAGCCAGCGTATGTCTTCCTTGATGGCCTCGACGTACTCCACGTCTTCCTTTGTCGGGTTGGTGTCATCGAAGCGCAGGTTGCAGACACCGCCATGGGCGGCGGCGATGCCGAAGTCCAGGCAAATGGCTTTGGCGTGTCCTATGTGGAGGTATCCGTTGGGTTCCGGCGGGAAGCGGGTCTGTACCCGGCCTCCGTTCTTGCCTTCGCTCAAATCGTTTTCTACTATCTGTTCAATGAAGTTCAGACTTTTCTTCTCGCCGTTTTCTTCGTTCTTCAGTTCTGCCATAGTGCTATATATAATATGGTGTAATTTCCCGTGGGGAAATGATAAAACATGCCGCAAAAGTACGATTTTTGTATGAAGTGGAGAAACTTTTACCGTGGTATTTATGCTGACATGCCTTTGCGGTACTTTTATTACGTCTTTGCAGAACTTTTATGGCGTCTTTGCGGTGCTTTTTGTTGCGTCTTGTCAGTTGACAGGGATGTATCCGCCCTCTTTGATGATGGTTTGCCCGTCGGCCGAGAGGATATAATCCAGTAGCGGGGTAACCTGGGCGGCACTCGTCTGTTCGT
Source organism: uncultured Bacteroides sp. (assembly GCA_944319875.1). Classification (GTDB taxonomy): domain Bacteria; phylum Bacteroidota; class Bacteroidia; order Bacteroidales; family Bacteroidaceae; genus Bacteroides. Next base: position 6,321 of record CALUFR010000039.1, on the reverse strand, counting down.
AGTAGTAATACAACGGGCGGACGATGGGATAAGTGCCGTTTGCGGCATTTTCGGGAGTGGGTTGCGCATAGGTTCCGCCTTCGTAGGCCACGGCCAGCGTCTTGATGCGGGGGGATACGTAAGCTAATCCCACGTAACCAATGGCGCCTCGGGTCTGGCTGACCGACTGGATGACGGCACCGGTGGCGGGCATGGAAAGGCTGCCGGCCATGTAGTTTTTGTTTTTCAGTACGCTTTCCTTGAAGAATTCATACGTGCCGGAGGACGTTTCGCGCGAATAGACGACAATCTTGCGGTCTTCGCCTCCCACTTCCCGCCAGTTGGTGATTTTCCCGCGGAAGATGTCTTCCAACTGTTGGCGGGTCAGCCGGCTGACGGGGTTTTCCGGATGCACCACGACGGCCAGGGCATCGCCCGCGATGATGACCTCGCGGATGTCCTTGCCTGCCTTTTTGGCCCTCATCTTCTCGCTGAACTTGATGGAGCGTGACGCCATGGCCAGGTCGGCCGTGCCGTCCAGCAAGGCGGAGATGCCTACACCGCTTCCACCGCCGGTGACGGTGACGCGGGCTTCCGGGTTGATTTTCATGAACTCTTCGGCCGTCTGTTGGGCGATGGGCAATACGGTGTCACTACCTTTGATGCGCTGGGCATAGAGGTTGCCGGAGGAAAGGAGCCATGCGGCAATCACAAGAAATACCTGTATAGTCTTCATTTGATTCATTGTATTTTGCGGACGCAAATAACGGAAACAGATGTTTCATGGGCGTTACAAAACGGGTATTCCCGAGTGATGTAATGAAAATGTAATACGGATGAAACATTTTCTTCAAGTGAAAGACATGGTTTCTTAGCATTTACGCCGTTTCTTTGCGGCGGAAAAAAGAATAGGTATAATTATATATAGTGTAATGAAGCGGATATTTGAAAAGATTGTAGAAGGATTGTTGGCTTGTAGCGGTTTTGTGACAAGTATCACGATTATCCTGATTGTGCTCTTCCTCTTTTCGGAAGCGGCGGGATTGTTTGGTGACAAAGTTATAGAAGAAGGCTACGTGTTGGCTGTCCATCAAGGCACCGGGGTGGATGAACTGAACCCCGAAGAGATTAAGAATGTGTTCGACGGCGAGATTACCAACTGGAAAGAGGTAGGAGGGGAGGATGTACCTATCCGCCTGTTTCGCCTGGAAGACGCCGAGCGGTATTTCACGGAAGAACAGTTGGGAGCTTCTTATGAGCATGCAGGCGCCTGCATCACGGAGCTGGTGGCCCGCACGCCGGGCATGGTGGCTTTTGTGCCCGAACAGTTCGTGGAAGCCAACGACTCCGTGTATCTGATGAAAGACAATACCATCTCCGTGAAAGACGTGTTTGCCGGAGCGGAATGGTTCCCGACCGCCACGCCCGCACCTTTGTTCGGCTTCCTGCCCTTGATAACGGGCACGCTTTGGGTCAGCCTGTTTGCCATCCTGATAGCTTTGCCTTTCGGGTTGTCCGTGGCCATCTATATGTCCGAAGTGGCCAATTCTAAAATCCGCAACATTCTGAAGCCGGTCATCGAGCTGTTGAGCGGCATTCCATCTGTGGTTTACGGCTTCTTCGGCCTGATAGTCATCGTGCCTTTGCTTCAGCAGGTGTTCAACCTGCCCGTGGGCGAAAGCGGCCTGGCGGGAAGTATCGTCTTGGCCATCATGGCTCTTCCCACGATTATCACCGTGACGGAAGATGCCATGCGCAATTGTCCCCGCGCCATGCGTGAGGCCAGTTTGGCGCTGGGGGCGTCTCAGTGGCAGACGATTTATAAAGTGGTGATACCTTATTCCATCTCCGGTATTACGTCGGGTGTGGTCTTGGGCATCGGACGTGCCTTGGGCGAGACCATGGCCGTGCTGATGGTGACGGGTAACGCGGCCGTGATCCCGACCTCCATCCTTGAGCCGCTTCGCACCATTCCCGCTACGATTGCCGCCGAACTGGGCGAGGCTCCTGCCGGAGGCGCGCATTATGCCTCCCTCTTCTTGCTGGGCGTGGTGCTGTTCTTCATCAGTCTTTTAATCAACTTTACGGTGGAAGCCGTCTCGAAAAGGAAGTAATGAATAAAAATAGAAAATAAGAATATGTCAGTCAATCGAAAACGAGTTTCACAAAACATTGCTTTCGGACTATTTCGTCTGTTGAGTCTGAGTGTTGTATTGGTGCTGTTCGCTATCCTGTTCTTTATTATATATAAAGGTATAGGAGTCATCAGTTGGGACTTCCTGACCACGGCTCCCGCCGACGGCATGACGGCAGGCGGCATCTGGCCGGCCATTGTAGGTACGTTCTACCTCATGGTGGGCAGTGCCTTGTTTGCTTTCCCCGTGGGAGTGATGAGCGGCATCTATATGAATGAGTATGCGCCCAAGAGCGGGTGGGTGGTCCGTTTCATCCGGATGATGACGAACAACCTGAGCGGCATCCCGTCCATCGTGTTCGGCTTGTTCGGCATGGCCTTGTTTGTCAACTGGCTCGACTTTGGCGACAGCATCCTGGCCGGTTCGCTTACGCTGGGCTTGCTCAGCTTGCCGCTGGTCATCCGCACGACCGAGGAAGCCTTGAAGGCTATCCCCGACAGCATGCGTGAGGGAAGCCGTGCCCTGGGCGCCACGAAGTTACAGACCATCTGGCGGGTCATCCTGCCGATGGGCATGCCCAACATCATTACCGGCCTTATCCTGGCCTTGGGACGTGTGTCGGGCGAGACGGCTCCCATCCTGTTCACCTGTGCGGCTTACTTCCTGCCCCAGTTGCCTCAAAGCATTTTCGACCAGTGTATGGCCTTGCCTTACCATCTGTATGTGATATCGACCAGCGGTACGGATATCGATGCCCAGCTGCCCATTGCCTACGGAACGGCCTTGGTACTTATCGTTATCATCTTGTTTGTCAACCTGCTGGCCAATGCGCTACGCAAGTATTTTGAGAAGAAAGTGAAGTCTAATTAAATGAAAATTTATCTGTTAAATGAAGAATGATGAATGAAGAATTTAGGCTGCGCAGTCAAGGCGCATAATCACGCCGCATGGTAATTCTTAATTCTTCATTCTTCATTAAAGCGCGCTTGGCGCGCGCTAAATTCCCATTTGTCAAATATCTAAATACACCCATATATGAAGAATATCATTGAAACCCGTGACGTGAATTTTTGGTATGGTGACTTTCATGCGTTGAAAGGCATCAGTATGGATATAGAGGAAAAATCCGTGGTGGCCTTTATCGGTCCTTCGGGTTGTGGCAAATCGACCTTCCTTCGTCTGCTGAACCGGATGAATGACCTGATACCCGATACACGCCTGACCGGAAGTGTCCAAATCAACGGACAAGACATCTACGGCAAGGGAGTGAATGTGGATGAATTGCGCAAGAGCGTAGGTATGGTTTTTCAGCGTCCGAATCCATTCCCCAAGAGTATCTTTGAGAATGTGGCATACGGGTTGCGTGTGAACGGGGTGACCGATGCCGGCTTTATCCGCCAGCGTGTGGAAGAGAGCTTGCGTGGCGCCGCCTTGTGGGATGAGGTGAAAGACAAGCTGAAGGAGTCTGCTTACGCACTCTCGGGTGGTCAGCAACAGCGTTTGTGCATCGCCCGCGCCATGGCCGTGTCTCCCTCGGTGTTGCTTATGGACGAACCGGCTTCGGCGCTCGACCCCATTTCGACTACCAAAGTGGAAGAGCTGATACACGAACTGAAAAATGACTATACCATTGTTATCGTGACCCACAACATGCAGCAAGCCGCCCGCGTGAGTGACAAAACGGCTTTCTTCTACATGGGGCAGATGGTGGAATATGGCGATACAAAAGAGATTTTCATTCATCCCAAGAAAGAACAAACGCAGAATTATATAACCGGACGTTTTGGTTAACGGAGATTTTGTTTAACTTTGGGGCGAAAGAGATTTGACTACAGATATTAATAACTAAAAAACAAATAAGCATTATGGTAAAATTCATCGAAAGTGAACTGGTCTTGCTGAAGAAAGAAATAGACGAAATGTGGACGCTGGTTTACAACCAACTTGACCGTGCCGGCGAGGCAGTGCTGACGCTGGACAAGGAACTGGCTCAGCAGGTGCTTGTGCATGAGCGTCGGGTCAATGCTTTTGAGTTGAAGATAGACAGCGATGTGGAGGACATCATCGCCCTCTATACGCCTGTGGCTATTGACCTGCGTTTTGTATTGGCCATGCTGAAAATTAACACAAACCTGGAGCGTTTGGGCGACTTTGCCGAGGGTGTGGCTCGTTTTGCGTTGACTGAAAAAGAACTGACGCTCGATGCCGACCTCATCAGGCAAGTGCGCTTGCAGGAGATGATTAACCAGGTGCTCGACATGCTCGAACTGGCCAAGCGTGCGCTTCAGGAGGAGAACCAGGAACTGGCTACCTCTGTTTTCGCCAAAGATCATCTGTTGGACGAAATCAATGCCAATGCTTCCGGCTTGTTGGCCGACTACATTCAGAAGCATCCTGAAACCGCTTTGTCCTGCATTGATCTGGCAAGCGTCTTCCGCAAATTGGAGCGTGCGGGCGATCATATTACGAATATAGCCGAAGAGATTGTTTTCTTTATCGACGCGAAGGTATTGAAGCATCGCAATACGGCAGAAGAAGGATATGGCCCTGAAAATACTAATAAAACCAAAAATATATGAGAAAACATGTTATAGGACATGCTTTTTTATTTGGTTGGTGATACGAAAAGGGTCTATATTTGCACCGTTATCCTGAAAACAATCTTTTTACCTTAAAGAAAAAAACTAATACCTATTGAAAACTGAAAACGGGACTTTGTGAAAAGCTCCGTTTTTTTTATGCCCATACCGAAATGTTATTGTATCTTTGTCCACATAAAAAATAGATTTCGTAACATTTAAATTCAGATAGTTTATGTTTTCCGGAATAGTCGAAGAATGCGCCACGCTGGTGGCCATGGTAAAAGAGCAGGAAAATGTTCATTTTACCTTCAAGTGTTCGTTTGTGGGCGAACTGAAGATTGATCAAAGTGTCTCTCATAACGGCGTGTGCCTCACGGTGGTGGCCCTGACGGACGATACGTACACCGTGACCGCCATGAAAGAAACGCTCGACCGCTCCAACCTGGGGACGTTGCAGGTGGGCGACGAGGTGAACGTGGAGCGCAGTATGCTGATGAACGGCCGGCTGGACGGGCACATCGTGCAAGGGCATGTGGATCAGACGGCCACGTGCATTGACGTGCAGGACGCCGAGGGCAGCTATTACTACACCTTCCGCTATGCGTTCGACAAGGAGATGGCCCGGCGCGGCTACATCACGGTTGACAAAGGGTCGGTGACGGTCAATGGTGTGAGCCTCACCGTGTGCAACCCCACGGACGATACGTTCCAAGTGGCTATCATCCCTTACACGTATGAACATACCAATTTCCATGCCATCCGGAAGGGGAGTGTGGTCAATCTGGAGTTTGACATTATCGGAAAGTACATCAGCCGGATGATACAGTATCGTTGATAGATAATCAACCAGTGTTCATATTACAATCTTATAATTAGAAGTATGGATTTCTTAGAATTAGCAAGGAGCCGTCAAAGCGACCGGGCATACGAAAAGCGCCCGGTGGAGCGTGAGAAACTGGAGCGCATCTTGGAGGCGGCCTGTCTCTCGCCCTCGGCCTGCAATGCCCAGCCGTGGAAATTTGTCGTGGTGGATGACCCGGAGCTGGCTGTACGGGTGGGCAAGGCTACGGCAGGATTGGGGATGAATAAATTTGCCAAGGATGCTCCCGTGCATATCCTGATTGTGGAGGAATCGATGAACATCACTTCCTTTCTCGGTTCAAAAATCAAGGATAAATATTTCCCCTTGATAGACATCGGCATTGCCGCCGCGCACATCACGCTGGCCGCCGAAAGCGAGGGATTGGGGTCATGCATCCTGGGGTGGTTCGACGAGAAGGATATCAAGAGTCTCGTGGGCATCCCTGCGGGTAAACGCCTCTTGCTCGATATCGTCATAGGCTATGCGGCCAAGCCCAAGCGCAAAAAGTCGCGTAAGGACTTGGGCAAGGTGGTGTCGTACAATCATTATTAAGCACTGTGTGGGGATGTCCGCTTTCGGCGTTTGCCCCTATGGCTCTCTTTTTTTGCTTAATAACCTTGTAAATCTGCTAAAACGTGTTATAAAACATGTTTTTTTACTTGGATTATTTGCATTTTGCCGAAAGGTTCGTACCTTTGCACTGTGTTTTTCATAGTATTAGATTTAAGGTTAACAAAGGTTGGGCTCAGCGGAGCCCTTTTTT
>CALUFR010000038.1 GCA_944319875.1 uncultured Bacteroides sp. | reverse complement strand
ACCAGCGGCGACTCCCATTACCATTTTTGTTGTCCGTTTCATAATTCTTATCTCTTTAAAATGTTAATATTCGACTTTGTTTTAACTTTATGACGTTAAAATAACGACAAAAACCATTCAGTTATTCTTCCTGTCACGCTTTTTTGTTCTCTTTTAACAAAGCCGTTTTTGGGCTTAACAGCGGTTAACGGCAAGGCCTGACAAATTAGCATTTATGCACGTTTCCTGCCACGTTAACACTTTGAGGCTTAGAGCGTAAAAATATGTTTTCACTTCTAAAGAAAAGGAGAAGAAAAAGACCCGTCAATAGTTCAGGTACTCGATGTCCATGTCGTAATCCCACTCCGTGAAGTAGAGGTTGCCTCCGCTCCACTCCACTTCGCCGCGCTGGAAGTCCACCGTCTCGCTCCGCGGATATTTCTTTTCGGGCACGAGCGGCATGCCGTAGTCCTGATTCACCACCAGGCGCCACGAGTCGATGCCGCCCAGGAAGAAGCAGGGCCGACCGGCCTCCTCCGCATACGAGGCGAGGCCGAACGACTGGTCGACGGGCACCCATCCGATGCCTTCGAAGTAGACTTCCGCCCAGTCGTGCAGGTTCCACGCGCGAGGGTGCATCATGAAGCCGCTCTGGAAGTGGGCGGGGATGCCCGCGATGCGGCACAGGGTGATGAAGAGCAACGTCACCTGTCCGCAATCGCCGTGGTGATTGTCGAGCACGTATTCGGGAATGTTGTCGAGGGTGGAGTACTCGCGTGCGGAAGCCCAGGGGAAATGATGGTCTATCCACCGGAAGATACGGAGCGCCTTCAGGTAGGGATTGTCCTCGCCCTCTGTCAATTTGTCAGCCAGCCGGCGCAAGCGGGGCGTGAAGACGATGTGGCGGTCGCGCTCGGCGGTGTACGTCCGATAAAGCTCCGTCGTGGTGTCGTAAGGAAGAACGTCGGAGGGACGGATGTCATGCCACTCACCATAGGAGGTGTATTCGAAGGTCTCCGAGAAGACGGTGGGCTCTCCGCTCACCGCCCGTTTCTCCATGTAGAGGGTGGCGTGCGCCGTGCCTTCGGAGGTCAGCGTGTACGAAGGCTCACTGGTGGCTATCAGCTTCACGTCCCGTTGGCGGGGTACGTCCGTGCGCGGATAGGGAAGCCAGCAACGCACCACCTCACCCGCCGGCACGGCATTGGTGTCCACGGTCAGCGTATAGGTGACGCGCATGCGCTTGGGTGCGCCCATAGGCGTCTTGTTCTTTGCCACGTCGGCCAGGATTTCGGGCAGGTTCTCGGCGTTCACGCGGTCGCTTCCGCTCATTTCCTCCCCCTCCTTGGCCAACTTGACGGCCCGGCAGGCGGAGTCGATGCGAAAGAGGTTAGGACCCGCGTTGCGGAAGTAGCGCTTCTCGCCATCGAGCGTCATGCACTCCAGCGCGCGCGTCTCCTCCCATCGGCGCATCTGCTCGTCGGTCACGTCGGGGATGTAGCGACGGATGTAGTCTTTCACCTGAGCCTCCGTCAGGCAGAAATCGGTCAGGAGACGTTGGTGCAGGTCGGCCTCCCATGAATAGGAAGCCTCAGAAGCCTTGCGGTTACAAGCCGAAAAGCACACCAGTAACAAGACGAAATAAAGTATCTTTTTCATAACAAAATAAAGAAGAAATCCCCCTTAATTATCAATTATCAATTCTCAATTATTAATTATTAATCACCACCCCGATGCCGGGCAAGTCGGACAAAGTAATCTTTCCCTTGACCACCTCCATGCCGCGGAAGCGGTCGTTGGCGATGAGCAGATTGCCGTCGAGGTCGGCAAAATCCACCGCGGGCGAGAGTTGGGCGGCCGCCGAGCAGGCGCACGAGGTCTCCGTCATGCACCCCACCATCACCTTCATGTCCAGCGCGCGCGCCAGATTGACCATCCGCCACGCCTCGCGCATGCCCGTACACTTCATCAGCTTGATGTTGATGCCCGTATAGGCTCCCTTCAGCGCAGGCACGTCCTTGAGGCGCTGGATGGCCTCGTCGGCAAAGATAGGCAAGGGGCTCTGCTGGGTAATCCAGGCGATGTCGTCTATGCGTTCCTTGGGCATGGGTTGCTCCACCATGACGATGCCCTGCTCCTTGAGCCAATGTATCATGTCGAGCGCCTGCCGACGGTCGTGCCACCCCTGGTTGGCGTCCACGGCGATGGGCAGGGAGGTGACCGAGCGGATGGTCTCTATCATCTCGCGGTCGTTGTTGCCTCCGAGCTTCACCTTCAGGATGTTGAAGCGGTCGGCACACTCGCGCGTCTTCTCGCGCACCACGTCGGGCGTGTCGATGCCAATGGTGAAGGTGGTCGAGGGAGCCTTGTCCTTGTTCAAGCCCCATAACTTATACCAGGGAGCACGTAGGAGCTTGCCCACGAGGTCGTGCAGGGCGATGTCCACGGCCGCCTTGGCCGCCGCGTCGCCCTCCGACAGGCCGTCGATGTAGGTCAGGATGTCCTCCATCCGGAAGGGATCATCGAATTGTCCGATGCCGTCCTGCACCCGCTTCAGGAAGGCCATCACACTATCCGGTGTGCCCAGTTCCTTCTGGAGGTAGGGCGGCATGGAGGCCTCGCCATAGCCGATGACGCCGTCGTACTCCAGCTCCACCTGCACGTCGGGCGTGGTGCTACGCGAATAGGTGGCCACGGTGAAGACGTGGCGGAGCTTCAGCTCGTAGGGGAAAAAGCGCAACTTCATGCGCGGCGTTACGCCGCTCTTCGCGTTCACGTTGAACCATGCGCCCTGCCGCTCGCCGGCGGCCAACGCCTCGTTTATCACCACACCTGAACCCAATGCGGCAAAGGCCGCCGTCTTCAGGAAATCTCGTCTGTTTTGCATCATAGTTATATTGGATTGAGAATTGAGAATTGGCTAATGACAGATGACAGATGACAATTAATAATTGTGTCCCTCAGAAGGGAAGGCAATGCTTTGCGGAAGGGGGAGCAATGCTTTGCCGTTCACCACCGATAGTATTCGTTCGTGAGCGTCGTGTTCAGTTCCTTCTCCTTATTAATATAAGGAAGTACGCGCACGGCAAAGAGCAGGCGCCCCAGGTTGTAGGCGTCGAAGAGCCCGTCCTGCGGATCGAAGCTGCTCACGCGGACATCACCCTGCGAATGGATGAAGCGTCGGTCGCCCATGTACAGCCCCACGTGCACCACGCGCTCCTTCCGCCCGGGCGTGGCCTTGCGTCCGAAAAACACGAGGTCGCCCGGCCGAAGGTTGGAAAAGTCGGGGGCAATGTCGATATGCTCGCCCACGTAGGCCTGCTGGGAGGCGTCGCGGGGGATAATCATGTCGTGCATGAAGAGCACCGTGCGCACAAAACCGCTACAATCCATGCCCTTCGACGAGGTGCCTGCCCAGAGGTAGGGCACGCCCATCAATGTCTGTGCCGTGCGGATGATGCTGGCGGCGTCCTGCTTCAGGTGCTTGCGCCACTCGCCTTCGGGGCAGGCGACGGCTTTCTCCAGATAGCCTTGACGCCCGTCGGGATAGGACACGCGGTAGAAGGCGCCCTTTGTGCCCTCCAGTTTCAGGCGGTTGCCCGCCACGACGTCGGACACCGTCTGCGAGCGGCGGTCGGGGCGGGAGTAGACGAAGGCGTAGTGTGAAGTGACGACCACTTTCTCCGCCCGGTTCCATGCCGTCAGCTCCTCGCGGGTGACGGGCAGGACGCTGACCCGGTGTGTCCAGGCGATGTAATTGTCGGGCGTCTGGATGCGATACCATCCGTCGCGCTCAAGCACGCGCACGGGCATGCCCAGCAATGCCTGCGTCATCATCTCCGAAGAATAGTCGGGCCGCACGCGCATGCTGGCCACGGAGAGGTTGATGATGCCATACGTCTTCCCCTCGAGCGCCTTCTCGTCGGGCAACACCCTCAGGCAATCCGTCACCTCGTAACCTCGCTCGCCCAGGAGGGCCATCAGAGCGGCTTTGGCGGAAGACGAGGTGGTCTCCCCGCGGAGCATCACACGCTTGCCACCGAAGGTATAGTCTACACGGAAGAGGGCGACACGCCCGTCGGGGGCGTATATCCGCTTCAGGCTATCGGTCAGGGCGGCCACTTTGGGAGGGACTTCCCCGCCCTCGGCATACGCGCGCACGGAGGGCAGAAACGAGATAATAAAGAGCCAAAAGGCAAGAATCAGGCGATTTCTATTCATAAGATGTCAGTTTGCGGATTATAAACAATAGCAAATCTACAAATTATTCCCATAATTCCTATGTTTTTGCCCCGAAAATCGTACCTTTGCCCCATAAAGCAGTTGGCCGGTCTGCCGCCTGCACCACCTTTGTGTGCATGAGGAAAGTCCGGGCAACACAGAGCGTCCCACTTCCTAACAGAAAGCTGTCCGCGAGGGTAGAGTAACGCAGAAGAAAAGAACCGCCCGTCCCCCCATGCGGGAGGACAGGTAAGGGTGAGAAGGCGGGGTAAGAGCCCACCAGCCTTGTGGCGACACAAGGGCTGTGCGTCTTGGGAGTTGTAAGGTCATGTAAACCGGCGCAAGAAGAGCTGCTCGCTCGATGCCGGAGGGTAGACCGCTAAAGCGCGTATGGCGACATACGGCTCAGATAAATGGCAGGCACCTCGTCCGCACGGACAAGGCACAGAACCCGGCTTACAGGCCAACTGCTTTTTTATATCTTATCCTATATGTATCTCTGACATGAACCAAAAAATCGCAAGACTCTGGAAGTTCCTCACCTATGACATCTGGCGCATCACGGAGGACGAGGTAACCAAAACGACTTTCTCCGTCTACACCATCATCAAGACCATCTATCTGTGCGTCAACCGCTTCACCAAAGACCGCCTGTCCAACAAGGCCGCCGCCTTGACCTATAGCACGCTGTTCGCCATCATCCCCATCCTGGCGGTGGTGTTCGCCATCGCGCGCGGCTTCGGCTTCGACAATGTCATCGAGCAACAGATCTTGTCCGGCTTCGGAGGCCTGAACGAGACGAGTAACGCCATCCTGGGCATCGTCAACTCCTACTTGTCGCAGACGAAGAACGGCATCTTCATCGGCGTGGGTCTCATCATGTTGCTATGGTCGGTGCTCAACCTGATCAATAGCATGGAAATCACCTTCAACCGCATCTGGCAGGTGAAAAAGGCACGGAGCGTCTTCCGCCGCATCACGGACTATTCCTCCATGTTGCTGCTCATCCCCATCCTGCTGGTCATCTCGGGAGGTCTGTCCATCTTCATGAGCACCATGCTGAAGAACATCGAGGACTTCACCCTGCTGGCTCCGTTGGGCAAGTTCCTGATACGCCTCATCCCCTTCGTGCTGACCTGGTTCATGTTTACGGGCCTCTACATCTTCATGCCCAACACGAAGGTGAAGTTCAAGCACGCCCTCATCTCGGGCATCCTGGCGGGCACCGCCTACCAGGCCTTCCAGTTCCTCTACATCAGCGGCCAGTTGTGGGTGTCGCGCTACAATGCCATCTACGGTAGCTTCGCCGCCCTGCCCTTGCTCCTGCTTTGGCTCCAAATCTCGTGGACCATCTGCCTCTTCGGCGCCGAGCTGACCTATGCGGGTCAGAACATCGGCAACTTCAGCTTCGACAAGGACACGCGCAACATCAGCCGGCGCTATCACGACTTTGTGGCCATCCTGATGATGTCGCTCATCGCCAAGCGCTTTGCCCGCGGCGAAAAGCCCTATACGGCCGAAGAAATCTCGGAGGAATGCCAAATCCCCATCCGCCTGACCCGACGCCTCTTCGAGGAGCTTCAGGACGTGGAACTGGTGCACGAGGTGGCCACCGACGAAAAGAGCGAAGAGCTCTCCTACCAGCCTTCGATAGACATCAACAAGCTGAACGTGGCTCTCCTACTCGACCGGCTCGACACGCACGGTTCCGAGGACTTCAAGATAGACAAGGAACATGCCTTCAACGGCCAGTGGGAAACGCTGATGAAAGCACGCGAAGAATATTACAGGAATGCGGGTGAAGTGTTGCTGAAAGATTTATAACGCCTCTCTGAAAGGTATGGACATAAAAAAAGGGCTCCGCTGAGCCCAACCTTTGTTAACCTTAAATCTAATACTATGAAAAACACAGTGCAAAGGTACG
>CALUFR010000037.1 GCA_944319875.1 uncultured Bacteroides sp. | reverse complement strand
CTGGGCATTTACGAAATGCGCCAGGACGGCCTGCGACAGGTGAGCAATCCCTCGGAACTGCTCCTGAGCCAGGACCACGAAGGCATGAGTGGCGTGGCCATCGCTTCGGCCATCGAGGGTGTGCGTCCGTTCCTCATCGAGACGCAGGCGTTGGTCAGCTCCGCCGTCTATGGCAATCCGCAACGTTCGGCCACGGGTTTCGACCTGCGCCGCATGAACATGCTTCTGGCTGTGCTCGAGAAGCGTGTGGGCTTCAAGTTGGCGCAGAAGGACGTCTTCCTGAACATCGCCGGCGGTCTGAAAGTGAACGACCCCGCCATCGACCTGGCTGTCATCAGTGCCATCCTGTCGAGCAACGTAGACACGGAGATTGAGGCGGAAGTGTGCATGGCCGGTGAAGTGGGGCTCTCCGGAGAGATACGCCCCGTGAACCGCATCGAGCAGCGCATCGGCGAGGCCGAGAAATTGGGTTTCAAACGTTTCATCCTGCCCAGACACAACCTGCAGGGACTGGACACACGAAAGCTACGCATTGAGCTGGTTCCGGTGAGAAAAGTGGAAGAGGCATTCAGAACTCTTTTTGGATAAAAACCTATGATACACGAATACAACATCCGCGTGCTACCCGAAGTAGCCGCCAACGAACAACGGTTGAAAACATACCTCGTACACGAGAAAGGCCTTGACGAGCGAACCCTCAACGCCATCCGCATCCTGAAGCGGAGTATCGACGCTCGCCAACGGACGGTCTTTGTGAATCTCACCATCCGTGCTTACGTCAACGAAGTGCCCAAGGATGACGAATACCGGCACACGGACTACCCCAACGTGGAAGGCCGTCCGCAGGTTATCGTCGTGGGTGCCGGCCCCGGCGGACTCTTCGCCGCCCTGCGCCTCATCGAACTGGGTCTGCGCCCCGTGGTGGTGGAGCGTGGCAAGAACGTGCGCGAACGCAAGAAGGATCTTGCCCAAATCAGCCGCACGCAGGCCGTGGATCCCGAATCAAACTACAGCTTCGGCGAAGGCGGTGCGGGCGCCTACTCCGACGGCAAACTCTACACCCGCAGCAAGAAGCGCGGCAATGTGGAGAAGATACTCCATGTCTTCTGCCAACATGGTGCCTCTACCTCCATCCTGGTAGATGCCCATCCGCACATCGGCACCGACAAGTTGCCACGCGTCATCGAAAATATGCGCACAACCATCCTACGCTGTGGCGGCGAAGTGCATTTCCAGACACGTATGGAGGCCCTGATCATTGAAGGCGATGAGGTGAAAGGCATCGAAACTCATACGGGGCAGACTTTCCTTGGCCCTGTCATCCTCGCCACGGGTCACTCTGCTCGCGACGTCTACCGTCGACTGGCCGCTGACGGCGTGGAGATGGAGGCCAAAGGCATTGCCGTGGGCGTACGTCTGGAGCATCCCGCTGCCCTCATCGACCGCATACAGTATCACAACCGCGAAGGCCGCGGCAAGTACCTGCCCGCCGCTGAATACAGTTTCGTGACACAGGTGGAGGGACGTGGTGTCTACAGCTTCTGCATGTGCCCCGGCGGCTTCATCGTGCCCGCCGCCAGCGGTCCCGAACAGATTGTGGTGAACGGCATGAGCCCCAGCAACCGAAGCTCGCGCTGGAGCAACAGCGGCATGGTAGTGGAAATCAGGCCGGAGGACCTTAATAATGAAGAATTAGGAATGAAGAATGAAGAATTCTCAGGGATGTCTGAGGAAAATTCTTCATTTCGTCCCGAAGGGACTATTCTTCATTCTTCATTAAATATGCTTTCCTTCCAGGAGCATCTCGAGCGCCTCTGCTGGCAGCAGGGCAACCGGCGTCAAACAGCACCCGCCCAACGTATGGCCGACTTCGTGAATCGCCGCCTCAGCGCCGACTTGCCCGAGTCGTCGTACGCTCCCGGACTAATAGCCTCTCCCTTGCACTTCTGGCTACCTCCATTCATAGCCGACCGCCTGACACAAAGCTTCCGGCAGTTCGGCCGCCAGGCACACGGTTTCCTGACGAACGAAGCGGTAATGATAGCTGTGGAAACCCGCACTTCGGCTCCCGTCCGCATTGTGCGTAGCCGCGACACCCTGCAACACGTCCGCCTGCGCGGCCTCTTTCCCTGCGGTGAAGGGGCGGGATATGCCGGCGGCATCGTCTCGGCCGGCGTGGACGGCGAGCGGTGTGCCGAGGCGGTAGCGAAATATTGCAGGACGAAGTGAACAGATCATCCATAACCTAATCAATAGTATCCATTTATATGACATCCACTCCCGAAATCGCCATCATCGACCCCAACACACTGAGCTGCCTGGGGCTGAGCAGTCTGCTCGAAGAGCTCATCCCCGGCGCCGTCATCCGCACGTTCCCCTCGTTTGCCGCCTTTACAGACGATACACCCGACATGTATGCCCACTATTTCATCTCGTCACAGGTGTACCTCGAGCATACGGCTTTCTTCCTGCAACGACGTCCCAAGACCATCGTGCTGGCCGCAGGCGAGGCCGGACCGCAACTGGCAGGCGTGCTGACGCTGAACATCTATCAGCCGGAAAAGGATCTGGTGAGAAACATTGTACAACTGCACAGCCACGGCCATCGTCACGGACACCCCGGTAAACTACCGGCTAATCCGCTCGCCGGACATGAACTGACGGCACGCGAGATAGAAGTGCTGGTACTCGTTGTCAAAGGTCTTATCAACAAGGAAATAGCCGGACGACTGAACATCAGCCTGACCACCGTCATCAGCCATCGGAAGAACATCACGGAGAAGTTGGGCATCAAGTCTGTCTCGGGGCTGGCCATCTATGCCGTGATGCACGGATACGTGGAAGCCGATCAAATCTGAACTTTCCCCCACTCGATTTCCTCATAAGTGAGGATTGCGTGTTCCGTAGATTTGCCGTTACTTTGCAGCCGAAAAAAAATTGAGACTGCAATGAAGAGACCTATCCTTACCTTTCTCGCGTTACTTGCCATAGGAGTGACGCAGACTACCCGAAGCGAAGAAATTCCCCAAGATACCACGAAAGTGATGAGCATCGAAGAAGTGGTGGTCATCGCCACTCCCAAGGAAAACAACCGTCTGCGCCAGCAGGCTCTTTCAGCCACGTCGCTCTCACAGGCCGACATGCGGAGCAATGCCATCCGTTCGGTCAAGAGTCTCTCTGCGTTGGTGCCCAATCTTTTCATTCCCGACTATGGTTCGAAGCTGACGACTTCGGTTTACGTGCGCGGCATCGGATCACGCATCAACACCCCTTCCGTGGGACTCTACGTGGACAACATTCCTTTCATCGACAAGTCAGCCTTCGACTTCAACTACTCCGACATCGAACGCATTGACGTGATGCGGGGGCCGCAAGGCACACTCTATGGACGCAACACGATGGGCGGACTGATACGCGTCTTCACCAAGTCACCCTTTACCTACCAGGGTACGGACCTCACGCTGAGTGCTGCCACCTACAACAACTACAAGGCCAGCGTCAGCCACTATCACCGCATCAGCCCTCAATTCGCCTTCTCCGCCAACTTCTTCTATGAGCACAAGGGAGGCTTCTTCGAGAACTCCTGCCGGGACGAGCGTGTAGACAAAGGAGACGAATTCGGTGGCCGTTTCCGCGCCATCTGGCTACCCGGAGAAAACCTGAAACTGGACTTCACTCTGAACTATGAATATACCAACCAGGGGGGATACCCCTACGAATATACAGGCGTAACGGAAGGCGAAGAGGACCGTGCCGACTACATCGGGCGCATCGCCTACAACCGCCGGAGCGGCTACAAGCGCAATCTGCTGAATGGTGGCCTCAATCTGGAACATCAGGCAGACAACTTCATCCTAAGCAGCGTGACGGGTTTCCAATACCTGGACGACCGCATGGATCTGGATCAGGACTTTACGGAGCGAGACATCTACACCATGATGCAAAAGCAACACTCCAAGACCGTGAGCGAAGAACTGGTGTTAAAGTCCAAACCGGGTCGCCGCTGGCAGTGGACCACGGGCGTCAGTGCCTTCTATCAGTGGTTGAATACCGACGCACCCGTCACCTTCCAGCAAGAAGGCGTGAAGACGATGATTGAAGACAACGTCAACAGTGCTTTTCCGCAAAACAACCCCATGGCGCCCCAGCTGCAATTCAACGTCAATAACACGACGCTGCCCGTACCGGGTGATTTCAGTACTCCCGTCCTCAATGCGGCTGTCTACCACCAAAGCACTATCAACGACCTTTTCGTCGAAGGATTATCGTTCACGGCCGGCTTGCGCCTCGACTACGAAAAGCTGACGATGGACTACTACTCAGGCTGCCGGATGAACTTCGACTTCAGCATGCAGATGCAGATGCCGGGCATGCCCTTCCCCATCCGGGCCGAAGCACTCGACAAAGACGCCGTGGTCAACTTCACCGGACGTGAACGGACTGACTACGTACAGCTGCTGCCCAAATTCGCCCTACAATATGATTTCGACCGACAGAACAACGTCTACGCTTCCGTCACCAAAGGATATCGTTCGGGCGGATATAACATACAGATGTTTTCCGATGTCATCAGTGGTTCTCTGATGGGGGCTACGATGGATGTACTGGCCCAAGACGAGCAGTTCAAACAGTATGCCCAGCTGTTCGAGCAATTCAAGAAAGAACCGCAAGACATCCGCGAGGCCACTCTCTATCGCCCTGAATATTCGTGGAACTACGAAATAGGCTCGCACCTCACTCTCTTCGACGGCCACGTACAGGCTGACTTGGCCGCTTTCTACATGGACACGCGCGACCAGCAGATCTCACGCTTCGCTGCCAGCGGCCTGGGACGCGTCACCGTCAATGCCGGACGGAGTCGGAGCCTGGGAGCCGAAGCTGCCCTACGTGCCCGCCTGACCGACGCCTTGAGCCTGAATGGAAGCTATGGTTACACGTATGCCACGTTTACTGACTACGTGGTGAGTGACGAAGTGAACTACAACGGGAAATATGTCCCTTTCGTACCCAAGCACACACTCAACGTGGGTGGACAATATATCTTCACGATGAACCGGGGCGCATGGCTGGACAACATTACTCTCGATGCCCACTACAAGGCCGCGGGACGCATCTACTGGACAGAAGCGAACGATGCCAGCCAGGCATTCTACGGCACGCTGAACGGACGCCTGACTCTCAACAAGGGTAACGGGCAGATTGCCTTGTGGGTGGACAACGCGCTGAACAAGCACTATCAAGCCTTCTGGTTTGAAACAATGGGACGTGGCTTTGCTCAGATGGGACGTCCTGTACAAGTGGGTATCGACCTGCGTTGCCGCTTTTGAGAGAGGGTTACACTTTTTCCGGGAAGTTGATGCGGAAGCGTGTCAGCCCGTCGGGCCAGGTTCGGAGCGAGAACGTGCAGCCATGCTTGCTGAGCACCTCGCGGATGAAGATAAGCCCGATGCCCTGCCCGTTGGGCTTGGTGGAGAAGAAGGGGCTGAACAGCTTTGCCTCCACCTCGCGCGGGATGCCCGCTCCTGTGTCCGCCACTTCCAATACGGCAGGCGACGCTGACGTGCGGATGTAAATATCACCCTCCCGGTCGATACTTTCCGCCGCGTTCTTGATGATGTTCACCAATACCTGCTCGAAAAGGACAGTATCCATCCACACCAAAGGATTGTCGGCACACAAATCATTGTGAAGAGTAATGTCGCGATCACGGCAGATGGTCTCCATAAACCGCTTGCAGGCAGACACCCGGTCGTTCAAGCGCACCTGCTCCAACTGCGGTTCGGGTATCTTCACCACGTTGGCAAAGTTGGTGATGAAACGGCTCATGCCGAAGCAACGCTCCACGCAGACCTTCATCACTTCGCGCAGATCTTCCGTGTTGTCCATTTCCTCCAGTGCCTCATTGACAGTCTCCAGCGTGGAGGTGATGCCCGCCGTCGTATTATTCACCTCGTGGGCTATCATGCGGATAACTTTTTCGTAAGCTTTCTTTTCCGCCTTCACCACTTCCGACGTCAGGCTCTCGATGAGAATGAACGGATGGGGAAAGCCGCGATCCACAAACGAAAGGCGCGAGCAACGGTAAATCATGGAGTCGTTCAGCCTGATGGTGTCAGTAGTCTCCTTTCCCAAACGGTTGATTTCCTCCGCCAGCGGAGAGTCCAGCGAGTCAAATCGCTTCCCCGTCAAACCGGTCTGCGACGTATAGCCCAGGAAGCGGAGCGCGGCGGCGTTCATCATTGACACATTGCCATCGAAGTCAAGGATGACAACCCCCATCGGCGACACATTGATGAGAAGATCGAGGAAATGGTTCTGCTCACGCAGGCGCAGGCGTTCGTTCTTCAACTGATCCATCATGCCGTTGAACATGTCTACAATGCGGTCGGCTTCCGTCTGCCCCACCTTGGAAAGGCGACTGCTGAAGTCCTGCTCGCGCAGCAAGTCGATGCCGTTGGCTATACTGTTGAGCGGCATCACCAGTTTACGGTAGAAATAAACCAGCAAGAACAAGGTAAGTGTACTCACTCCCTCGGCCACATAGAACAACAGCTTGCCCGACTCCAAGGCCAACACCAACAAAATGCTCCACACTACGACCAGCAGCAGGATCAAAAGGAAGAACAAGGTTTTCAGACGCATGGCACAACAGGATTAATCGTTGGTACTGATGCCGTATTTCTCCAGACGGCGATAGAGCGCGGCACGGCTGATACCCAAGGCCTGGGCCACCTGTGAAAGGTTGTTCCCATGCTGTTCGAGAGCCTGAAGGATGGTCTGCCGCTCCATTTCTTCCAGCGTCAGCCCTTGCAAGGGGACGGTTTGCGGCATGCCCATGGGGTGATATTGTTGCTTAAAATCATCCGCAGTCAGCTGCTCCTTGCCGCATACCAGTAGCGTCCGCTCTACGAAATTCTTCAGTTCGCGTATGTTCCCCGGATAGGGCAGGCTGCTCAGGTACTCCAGCGCATCATCGGTCAGGCGGACAGGCGCAAAGCCGTCGGCACGGCAGCGTTTCTCCACAAAATGACGTGCCAGCAGAGGGATGTCCTCACGCCGCTCACGCAGGGCAGGCAAATGGACTGTTATCAAATTGATGCGATAAAAGAGATCCTCCCGAAACGTATGCTCGCGCACCATCTGCTCCAGATCAGCGTTGGTGGCACAGACCACGCGGACGTCCACCTTGCGGGGCCGGCTGTCGCCCAAGGGCTCGAAGGTCTGCTCCTGAAGCACACGCAGGAGTTTCACCTGACAGGAAAGGTCGAGCTCGCCAATCTCGTCGAGGAAGATGGTTCCCTTGTCGGCCAGCTCGAAGCGTCCCTTGCGGTCGGACACGGCGTCGGTGAAGGCACCTTTCTTGTGGCCGAACATCTCGCTCTCGAACAACGTCTGCGAGACGCCGCCCAGGTTGACCTTGACAAAAGGTTTGTTGCGTCGCGGACTGTTGCGGTGCACCGCCTCAGCTATCAGTTCCTTGCCCGTACCACTCTCACCCGTCACCAGGATGGAGGCGTTCGTCCGTGCCACGCGCTTCACCGTGGCCAGCACGTCCGTCAGCGCCTTGCTGCGCCCGATGATGTGGCTGCGGTCAAAGCCGTCGTTGTCCGTCAGGGAGGCATCGGTCTCCCGGCCTTCCTCCGTCAGCTCGAGGGCGGTCTCGATGCGTTGCATCAGAGCCGCGTTGTTCCACGGCTTGGTGATGAAGTCGAAGGCACCGGCCTGCATGCCCTGCACGGCCAGGGGAATGCTGCCCCACGCCGTCATCAGTATCACGGGCGTCCGGGGACAGAAGAGCTTGACCTGCTTCAACAAGGTCAGCCCTTCCTGCCCGTTGGTGGAGAGACTGAAGTTCATATCCATCAGAATGAGCTGCGGTGTCACGGAGCGCACCGTCTCGACGGCCTCCTTGGGGTTGGAGACCGCTTTCACCTCGTACTTCGCCCGCTTAAGCATGAAGCTGAGCGAGGAACGGATGGCACTGTCATCGTCTACAATCAGTATCATAATGGCGCAAAAGTAAACATTATTCC
>CALUFR010000036.1 GCA_944319875.1 uncultured Bacteroides sp. | reverse complement strand
AGGAGAAGCAGGAGTGCTGGCAGGTGTACTCCATCGTCACCGACATGTATCAGCCCAACCCCAAACGCTTGCGCGACTGGCTCTCCGTGCCCAAGAGCAACGGCTATGAGTCGCTTCACATCACCGTGCTGGGTCCCGAAGGCAAGTGGGTGGAGGTACAGATACGCACCGAGCGCATGGATCTCATAGCCGAGCGAGGACTGGCCGCCCACTGGCGTTACAAGGGCATCAAGGGCGAAAGCGGGCTGGACGAATGGCTGGCCTCCGTGCGCGAGGCGCTGGAGAGCTCGGACAACGACCTGGAGGCGATGGATCGCTTCAAGCTCGACCTGTATGAGGACGAGGTGTTCGTGTTCACGCCCAAGGGAGACCTTTTCAAACTGGCCAAGGGGGCGACGGTGCTCGACTTTGCCTTCCACATCCACACGCAGGTGGGATGCCGGTGCGTGGGTGCCAAGGTGAACGGACGCAACGCCCAGCTCAAGCAGGTGTTGCAAAGCGGAGACCAGGTGGAAATCATGACTTCAAGTACGCAGACGCCCAAGCAGGGCTGGCTGAACATCGTCACCACCTCGAAGGCGCGCACCAAGATAAAGCAAGCGCTTAAGGAAATGTCCTCGCGCCAGACGGCCTTCGCCCGCGAGATGCTGGAGCGTAAGTTCAAGAACCGCAAGATAGAGTATGACGACCCTACCATGATGCGGCTCATCAAGCGCATGGGCTACAAGGTGGTCACGGAGTTTTATCAGGCCGTGGCCGACGAGACGCTGGACGTGAACGACATCATCGACCGCTACGTGGAGATGCAACGTCGGGAGAGCGACGCCCGCGAAGAGGTGCAGTACCGTAGCGCCGAAAGCTATAACCTGCCTTCGTCCACCGATGGAGAGACTTCGGCCAAGGAGGACGTGCTGGTCATCGACCAGAACCTGAAGGGGCTGGACTACAAGCTGGCCAAGTGCTGCAACCCCATCTACGGCGACGACGTCTTCGGCTTCGTCAGCGTCACGGGCGGCATCAAGATACACCGCATGGACTGCCCCAATGCCGCCGAACTCCGTTCACGCTTCGGATACCGCATTGTGAAGGCGCGCTGGGCGGGCAAGAGCCAGGGCACGCAATACCCCATCACCCTGCGCGTAGTGGGACATGACGACATAGGCATTGTCACCAACATCACGTCCATCATCTCCAAGGAGGCGGGTATCACCCTGCGCAGCATCGGCATCGACTCGCACGACGGGTTATTCTCCGGCACGCTTACTGTCATGATAGGCGACACCGGTCGCCTGGAGGCGCTCATCAAGAAACTCCGCACGGTGAAGGGGGTGAAACAAGTGTCGCGCAACTGACTTCATTCATCATTCCTCATTTTGATATGCACTACGATTTCAAGAAACAGCTCCGCAGCTTCCGGTATGCCTGGCAGGGCATCCGTTGTTGCGTAGGACGGGAGCAGAACCTCAGCTTCCATCTCATCGTGACCGTCTTGGTCATAGGGGCGGGCTTTGCATTGGGCATCACGCCCGGAGAGTGGACGGCCGTCATCCTATGCATCGGCATGGTGGTATCAGCGGAACTCTTCAACTCCGCCATCGAGCGGCTGGTAGACCTCGTCTCGCCGGAGAGGAATCCGCTGGCCGGGCAGGTAAAAGACATCGCCGCCGGTGCGGTGTTGATGTGCGCACTGGCGGCGATTGCCGTAGGATTGATAGTCTTTGTCCCCTACCTCACCCGTTTCTTCTTATAGTAAGGCCATACGGCAATGGCAAGTAACGCCGCCAGGATGAACGCATCGGCCATCAGCCGGGTCTCGTCCGCCGGAGCGTACCCCTTGGCGTCCATGGCGCACGACGTCCACACGCCCGCTATGAGTCCGATGTCCAACATGAGGTGGAAGGTCATGTTGCCCGTAGCGCGCTGGCAATGGTGGGAAAGCTTGACAAACATCTTCACCACAGGCGGGACAAGCAACGCCAAAGGAAGCATGACCAGCATCCAAAGGCTGCCCGATGCGGCCGATTGCCAGGTCAGGGACACCCCGCACATGCCGAAAGCAAACGCCAACACACCGACGTTGAGAGCCGGGAGCCAGGCGCGCGGCAGGAAAAAACGGTCTATGCTACACAACCTTACGCCGATGGGCGCCCGGAAAGAGACGTAAACCACGGAAACCAGCAACAGGGCAACACCGCCCAAGATAGCCGAAGCATACGTGACAAAAAGAGCCGGATAACTGCTCGCCGCCCATACGCCGAGCATAAGTCCGGCCACCATGCCCAGGCGTCCGCAAAGGCCGTAAGCCATGTTGCCACAAGTCCGGTGTCCGGATAGAGTGATGTCAATACTGATGGTGATGCCCGCGCTGGTGGCCATGCCGAAGAACAATCCTTGCACTCCCGCCAGCCACCCGTAGAAAGCCGGGCTCAGGTAATTGACAGCCAGCATGGAGAGCACAAGTCCCGCCAACGCCACCTGCAACACGTGCTTCCGCCGGAAAGTGTCCGCCAGGTAGGCGTGGAAAGGCCCCGCCACCAGCATGCCGATGATGAAAGCCGGACAGATGGTCAGCGCATGGTCAGGGACGGCCAAGGGCAACAACACCTGCACCATGTACACCGAAGCGTATGTCAGGAAGTTGGCGGCGCACATCAGCAACAGGCCGGGTGTAAGCGGGCTATCAGTATTGTTCTTTCTCATTGGGGAAGTCTAAGTTCTTCACATCGCTCACGTAGCGGCTGATGGCGTCCGTCATCACCGTATGCAGGTCGGCGTAACGTCTCAGGAAGCGCGGGCGGAACCCGTTGTTCATGCCCAGCATGTCCTGCACGACGAGTACCTGGCCGTCCACGTCGCCTCCGGCACCGATGCCGATGACGGGGATTTGCAACTCGTGCGATACCTGTCCGGCCAGCACGGCGGGAATTTTCTCCAGCACCAGCCCGAAGCAACCGGCTTTTTCCAGCAATCGGGCATCGTTCACCAACTTATCGGCCTCGGCATTGTCCTTGGCACGGACGGTGTAGGTGCCATATTTGTTGATGCTTTGCGGCATCAGGCCCAGATGGCCCATGACGGGGATACCCGCGTCGATGATACGCTTCACGGTACCTATGATTTCCTCTCCGCCCTCTATTTTCAGGGCGTCGGCATGACTTTCCTTCATGATGCGGATGGCGGAACGTACGCCTTCCAGTTCGTCACCCTGGTAAGAGCCGAAGGGCATGTCCACCACCACCATGGCGCGACGCACGCCGCGCACCACCGACTTGGCGTGGTAAATCATCTGATCCAGCGTGATGGGGAGCGTGGTGACATTACCCGCCATGACGTTGGAGGCCGAGTCGCCCACGAGAATAACGTCTATCCCGGCACCGTCCACAATCTGTGCCATGGTGTAGTCATAGGAAGTCAACATAGATATCTTTTCGCCTCTCTGCTTCATCTCTACGAGGCGATGCGTAGTCACTTTACGTGTGTCGTCTGAAATGTATCCAGCCATAATGATAAGTATTTAAATTGGTAAAAACGCCGCAAAGGTAAGGCTTTTTTCTTACTTAGCGGTGCGTTTCGAGCATTTTATCGTAGGTGAATCCCTCGAAGTCAGGAATGACGAAGTGGCACATCGGGGCGACGGCTTCCCTTGGCAGGGTCGTGGAAAGGCCGATGACCGTGGCGCCGGAGGCCATGCCCGCCCGCAGGCCGTTGATGGAATCTTCGAAGACGTAAGTCGTGTCGGGCGCGGAGCCTAACACGCGCATGCCCAGCAGGAAGCAATCCGGCGAAGGCTTGGAGGCGGTGAACTCCTCGGCCGTCAGGATGCGGTCGAACAGGGTGTCCAGGTCCGGATGGACACGGCGCACGGCGGCCATCTTCTGTCGGTTGGAACTGGTTACTACCGCCATCGGCACACCGTGGCGGCGCAGGTCGTCCATGAAGTCGAGCACGCCGGGGATAAAGTCGTAGGACATCTCCTGCTCGAAGCGGTCGAGTCCCGCGGTAATCTCCGCCTGCCTTTCCGGCATGTTCGGGAAAAAAGTGTCGTAAATGTAGGTCAGGGTCTGCCCCTTGATGCGCGTCTCCAGGTCGTCCATGCCCAGATAGTCCGCGCCGATGCGGTGCCAGAAAACGCTGTATTGCGATTCGGTGTCCACCACCACGCCGTCGAAGTCAAAGAGGACGGCCGTTTTCGTCTGATCGTTCTCCATACTCATTGTGGATTAAAATATCGGACGCAAAGGTCTGAAATCCGTCCGTATCCTGCAAGTCTTTGCGTGGGAAATTAGCGGAAGGATTGCGACGAGGAGAGATTAATGGGAGGATGTGTCAAAAATGTAGAAAGATAACACTTTACCATTTTGACACACCCTCTCAAGTAGTTTCAACTAAATCCTCAGAGTATGCTCTTCACCGTCTCCAGCATGCCCTTCTCTTGGATGGAGTTCAGGAAGGCGGTCACCATGTCGGTCAGGCCGGGGATGGCGTTCAGGTCGCCGTGCTCACCCCAGATGAGGTCCTTGGCCGCCAGTACGCCTTCGGCCACGCGGCGGGTGTCGCCCGTTGCCCAGAGGTCTTTGAGGAGTTGCATGATTTCGGGCGCGTCGTTGGGCACGATTTCGGCGCCATCGGCACGCACGCCGCCCTTATAGTAGGTGATGATGGCGGCCAGCCCCAGCACCAGGCCCTTCGGAAGCTCACCCTTGCGCTCCAGATAGGTCTTCAGGCCGGGCAGGTCGCGCGTCTGGAATTTGGGGAAGGAGTTCAGCATGATGCTCGTCACCTGATGGTCCACATACGGGTTGTTGAAGCGCTCCAGCACGTCGGCGGCAAACTTCTTCAGCTCGTCCATCGGCAGGTTGAGCGTCTGCATCAGTTCGTCGAATTGCACTTTGTGGATGTACTTGCCTATGACGGGATGTTTGCAGGCGTCGCGCACGATATTCACGCCGCTCAGGTAGGCCACGGGGGAGAGGACGGTGTGCGGGCCGTTGAGCAACGTCACTTTCCGCTCATGATAGGGAGTCTCGGACTTGACGAAGAGCACGTTCAGGCCGGCCTTGTCGGCGGGAAACTCCGCGGCCAGTTGGCGCAGGGAGAGGTTTTCGGCGGCCTCGATGACCCACAGGTGGAAGATTTCGGCCTGCACCACGAGGTTGTCGGCATAGCAGATTTTCTTCTGGATTTGCGCGATTTCCTTGCGGGGGAAGCCCGGCACGATGCGGTCCACCAACGTGGCGCATACGTAGCAATATTTCGTGAACCACGTCTTGAACTTCTCATAGTCGGCGCCGAAGTCGTCTTTCCAGAGTTCGATATACTGGTAGATGCATTCCTTCAGGTGATGGCCGTTCAGGAAAATCAATTCACAAGGCATGATGATGAGTCCCTTCGTCTTGTCGCCCTTGAAGGTCTTGAAGCGGCGATAGAGCAACTGGGTCAGCTTGCCCGGATAGGAAGAGGCGGGAGCGTCGCCGAGCTTGCACGCGGGGTCGAAGGCGATGCCCGCCTCGGTGGTGTTGGAGATGACGAAACGGATGTCCGGCTGGTCGGCCAGGGCCATGAAGGCGGCGTTCTGGGTATAAGGATTCAAGGCGCGGCTGATGCAATCGATGCGGGTCAACGTATTGACGGCCTCGCCGTTCAGGCGTCCTTGCAAGTTGACGTGATAGAGGCAATCCTGTCCGTTGAGCCATTCCGCCATGCCCCGCTCAATGGGTTGCACCACGACCACACTACTGTTGAAGTCGGTCTTTTGGTTCATGTTATAGACAATCCAGTCTACAAACGCGCGCAGGAAATTTCCCTCACCAAACTGGATGATTCTCTCGGGTGCCACGGACTTAGGAGCCGTCTGCTTGTTCAATGCTTTCATATTAAAATTCGGTTTTAAAAGTTTGATATACTCTATATTTTTAGTTCATTCCAATCACGGCTTTGTTTCTCTACTCCAATTCAAAATAGAAATCGATGTTTTCTTTTATCAGGATGTCTATCGGCATGAATTTCATCGCATCTACGGGCCGCTTGAACACCACGTGCCGGCTCAGCTCCTTCACCCCCAGATAGCCCTGCATGGCTGGACGCTGCCCGATGAGGTAGTCCACCTCCCCACCCTTCAGCCTCTCCACGTTCCTCTTCAGAAGGTCATAGCCCAGCAGCTTCTCCAGGCGCCGCCCCGTGTCGTGCAGGTAGTCGGCCACCAGGTAGACGCGTGAGTTGAACGCCACACCCAGCACCGCCCGCGGACATGCGTCGAAGAAGCGATCCAGCGTGCGCCGGTTGGCCTCCGCGTCCTGCTTGTCCAGCACCACGTCGTGAACGGTGAGCCCCACGTGGTTCTCGGTCAGATATCGCATGAAGCCCTCCATCCTGCGTTGCATCTGGATCTCCGCGGGGCTCCGCTTCCGGTCGCTCAGGAAAAGAGCCAGCTCCTGCCCCGGCTTGAAGTCCCGCATCAGTATCTTGGCGGCGACGTATCCGCTCATGCGCGAATCTTGCCCGATGTAGCACAAGGCGTTCGTCTGCTCCACATGAAAGTCGATGAAGGCGTAAGGGATGCCTTTCCGCTCCAGGGCGGACGTCAGTTGTAGCGTCTCCTCGCGGAAGTTTGGCGCCAACAACACGGCGTCGCACTCCTCGTCGGGCGCCTTCGCGCAAGCCTGCCTGTAGGAGGCCTCGTCGGCATGCCGGTAGTGCAGGTAGCTCACCGTCACGTTGTAGGGAGCCAGTTCCTGCGCCGCGCGGCCGATGCCCTCGGCCACCGCATGCCAATAGTCGTACGCTATATAATAAGGTATGATGCAGACGATGCGATAGCGCTTTTTCCGCGCCAGGCCGATGGCGAACACGTTGGGTTGGTAGTTGATTTCGTCGAGCACACGGCGCACCTTCTCCAGGCTGGCCGCCGACACGTCGCCACGATTGTGCAGCACACGGTCCACCGTGCCGGCCGATACGCCCGCCATGCGCGCGATGTCTTTTATGGTATAGCTCTTGTCCAAAACTTAAATATTATAAATATTCCTCGCAAAGATACGAAATGTTTTGTATCTCCAAGTAAAATATCTACTTTTGTGTTCGATAACGGTTAATAAAAGTGAAAACGAAATTTGCGTCTATTCACTTTACAATCAGTATCATATAGACACACAGACGGAAAGTAACATTTTTAGATACTTAAAACACATACGTTATGAAAAATTTTATGGATGAAAACTTCCTGTTGCAGACCGAAACCGCACAGAAGCTCTATCACGAACACGCGGCCAAGATGCCGATTATCGACTA
>CALUFR010000035.1 GCA_944319875.1 uncultured Bacteroides sp. | reverse complement strand
TTGCTGTAATCATGGATAACGCCGTCAAAATCAATACAAATGGTCTTTTTCTCCATATCGTTACTTGTTTATTGTTAGTCATTTATGCTACCATTGCGTTGTGCAGCCTGTTCACGGCATCCATATTCGCGCCTTGCTGCGCCTGTTGCATCAGTTGGGGCGATATGCCGTCGGGCGTGCCGCCACGTTCGATTTGCTCACGTTGCGCCTTGATGCTCTGCAACAGTTCGTCCGCAAACGGGAAATCGCCGAATTCCAACAGTTGCTCCACATTGATAGCCTGCGACTGGAACAGCTGCATCAATATGTCGTTGGCAAGCTGGCGGTAGGCCGGTGTCGAAGTACTTTCGGTGATGGAAAGGTCAAATTCCACGTCACGTATCTTCTTCGGGTCGTATTCAATTTGTGCGCCGCTCTTGCCTGCGATGTTAAACACGCGCTTGGTGTCGTAGAACTGCTGCATGTTCTTCACATCCTTATACGCTCCGTCTATCGTGAACTGGCTGAAACATTCCAGCATATCAAGCAAAGACATGGTAGAGTTCTGCACCTGCTGGTTGTACATGGATGCACTCTGTCCGGAAAAGCCGGGCTTGCCTTGCAGCGCACCGTTTACGCCGCTGATGTCCTCAAAGAATTTCAGTTGCAGGTTAAGCAACTCCGTAATGCCTATATTGGTGGAGTTGTTGGCAACTTGCTGCGGTATCTGTCTGCTCGGTGACGGTTTATAGACAATGATACCGTTGAACTCTGCCCAGCTTTCGGCAATGTCCTCCATACTTACACCGTCGGGCAGACAGTCCTCCGGCATGAGCAGCACGCCTTTGGCCGAAGCACGCATAATCCAGTCGTAAAGGGTTATCAGGCGGTTGGTGTAGCGTTGCTGGTCGATTACGTCGGCCACGAACGAGTGTATTTCGCCGTCGATGAACGGGTATGCCTTGAACACGTAAGGATGGCTTCCGTGTTCAAATGGTGTTTCGCCCTCTTTCAGGATGTCGCCGAAAGGGGAGAGGTAATAGAAGTACCAGTAATCATCCACAAACCATGTAGCTTTTATCAGGGGAACTTCATCTTCCGGCATACCGGCTTCTTTGGCCATCTGCATACGCTCGCGGTTTACATTGGCCACCTGTTCCTCGTAGTCCGATACTTCTATCTTGAATATGTCGCCGTTTTGGTAGTCATGGCAGCGGTAACGCGGCTTCTGCTCCTTTCTCCACACCTCTATCACCCGACATCGTCCCGGATCGCTGGTCAGCAGGAAGTCGTAGTTCTCCAAGCGGCTGTATCCGAAACGCTCCGCGTAGCTGGCGATGTATTCCCGGCGTGAGGCCCACTTGTATATCTCCTTCAGCCGCCGGTATTCCTGCGGCGTTTGGGCGAACTGTTCACAAAGCTGGCC
This sequence comes from uncultured Bacteroides sp., assembly GCA_944319875.1. Lineage (GTDB taxonomy): Bacteria > Bacteroidota > Bacteroidia > Bacteroidales > Bacteroidaceae > Bacteroides. The sequence continues at coordinate 3,297 of CALUFR010000035.1, read as the reverse complement.
GAAGCTCACGTCATGCACCTCTCCCAAGCAGGTAACGTCCCAGCCCCGGAAGTCGCGCATGTTGTTGTCGATGAAGAAATTGTTGGGCTGTACATAGTCCGTCCAGCAGTCTTCCTTTCCGTTGCGCCATCCGTAACTTTTCCTGTGTACGATAAAGCCGCTAATCAGGAACTCTTCCATGCTTCGTGCGTTGACCTCGTTCATGCGGTTGAGCTGAATATTGCACTGCAATATCGTACTCATCGTTTCGCCTAATTTCTGTTCGTCTCTGTCTCTTGCCGTGCAGGTAGGCTCTTTCAACTGGCTGCGGTAAACGCCGAGGACATTGCGCACCAAGCGACGGATGAGGTTGTTTTTCAATGGCACGCTGCCTTGGGTCTTGATATAGTGCTCCTCAGTCATCTTCTTGCCGTCCACACATATCACGTCATCCCATTGGAACCCGTAGGTATAACGTTTGTTGCGCTCCCTGTCACGCCGGAAATCGTCCATTTGGTTCCAGTAGTGCTGCGCTTCCATAAGCACGTCAAACGCCCTGCGGTCGCCGAAGTTCTTCCGTGAGAACTCCACGGTGTCTATCTCCGTTTGGTCGCGCTTGGGCGTGATGTGGCTCATCGGAAGTAGCTTATACTTTTGTTTTGTGGTAATAGGTTGCATATCATTTCTGTTTTAATGACAATGCAAAAATAGCAAGCAGCTATATACAAAGAAGTTTAACTATTTACGGTCAATCATCAATAGCAAGCTTTGATGTTAATAAAATTAAAATTACAGATTGGCATTTATGCTACTTCGCTTATATTCAAATAACTTTTGTACCTTTGTATCGGTTAAACATTAACCATAAAAATATGATACATACAGTTTCAAATCCACAGATGACCTTAGATGAAGTTAGGTCTTTCAGGGAAAATTTTGCGAGGTGTGTATCTAAGGATATGACGCCAAGTAAAAAAGCCGAGGTCAAGGAAAGAGTGGCCCGTATGAAAAGCGTTTACAACAAAATCATCCGGAATAATGGAGGAAAGAACCCTATCCTCGGATATTGAAATATCCATAGAAAGATTAAGGGAGGAGGACAGCTGTGGGTTGTCCTCTTTTTCTTGTGGTGTTGATGCACTTGACACTTTTTTTCATGATGAAATTCTGATTTGTTCTAAATATCATTACTTTTCTTCTTATTGTGCAAGAAGTATTGCGGATGGTGAGATTGTAGCTGTATTCACATTGGCTAATGATGCTGTTATTCTTGGTAATTCGGATGATAAAGACGACTTCATTGAGCAATCATCGTGTAAAATAAATGATGAATATATACCGATTTTCCAACAGCAGACATCTTTTCCCGCTGTCAATATCGGTCACTTGGGTGTCAGAAGTGATATGCAATCAAAAGGTATAGGTGAGCAAGTATTGGACTTTATCTTAAATACATTTATTGCTTATGATGTGTCAGGCTGTCAATTCATTACAGTAGATTCGCTGAATAATCCCGATACCAATAAGTTTTATGTAAGAAATGGTTTCTCATTTCAAACTAATTCAGACATGTACAAGCCGACAAGAAGAATGTATCTTCCAATAGAATTGTACCGTAATAACGAAAATGAAGATGAGTGAATTTTCTCCACTCATCTTCATCTCATTGAATTATTTACGGGTCTTGCTTGGCTCCTTTATCTTGTTTAATTCCTGCAACTTTTCAAACATCTCGACTTTCAAGTTCAAAATGGCCGTTTCAACATCCTTTCGCTTAGTCGGGTCTACACGTTCCATCGCATCGGTGAGTTTCCTTATGGCATTATTATAGCCTTTGACCAGTCTATACCGCTTGAAAACCTCGGAATGGACAAGCTCGTCAAGTTTTTCTCCATACTCGGCAGCACCCATGCGAATTTGTTTCTTATATCCAGAGAACAGATGCTCCGTTTCTTTCATTTCCTCAACTATCTCATAATACTCCCTGTTCAATTGGCTTCCATCAGTTCGGACATCACCATCTTGATAGAAGCTGCTCATGATAGGCACATTCCTCCATTCGCGCATATCCTCATTCCACATCATTTCCAAGGTCTTTTGAGCCTTGTTGAGAGTCTTTCCCATACCTCCGAAATACCCTTCAAACAAATGCTCGATTATTGCGGGATTCCAGTCTATGGTTCCTGATTCCACGTTATCCCCACCTGTGAATTCATTCAACCATCTCGTGCAGTCCACAAGCCATGAGGATGTCCCTTTGTATGCCTTTGTCCATTCAGGGTCCAACTCATTCCAATCAGACCGGCGGTAGATAGGTTTTCCGAAATAATCGGTGTTGGCTATAATCTGTGCAAATGGTTGTCCGATGGTAGGTGTCATATTCACGGCGATGTTCCCTCCGTTACCGGTTAGGTCAACAGGTGACATGCCGGAAAATCCTGCTGCGGCTTTCTTTAACGCCTCTTCAGGATTTTCCTTTCCCATAAGGCAGGAAAAAGCTATCTCGCCCATTCCATAGAACGGCCTCAGTTCATGTGACAGCGGAATGGTAATAAATCCCTTTTCTGTAAAAGGAATATACAAGACTATATTACTTCTTCGCACCCATTCCGGCAAATCCCAATAAGCGTTGTCATCGTCATCATCATCTCCGCCGGATGCCGCAATAATGGCCAAGTTCATCATCGGTACAATGAAACCGGCAGAAGAGAACAAAGTCAAGGCTGCCATTGTTTTTGCCGGATGGTGGTACATCAACCGACCGAAGTTTGCCATGCTTTGGATGGCTGCATTGAAGAAGATGTAACAGAAGTTCATCATATCAGCCCCAAGTCCACCACTACCTTTCTTGTTGAAATTGACAGTGATTTCCTTGGCATCCCATACACTTCGGGCTACATCGCGTCCCATCTGGCGGCTGGTCATATATACCATGAAGCGCGTGGTGTCTTCTGCACTCCGGTTCATGAACTCTATGCCGTCCCATAACCCATCCCATGCTTTCTTGGGTATATTCCGCCTGCCTTGTGCCTCTTTGACGAAACGCTTGATGTCGCGTTTGTAATTCTCGACGGTGTTCAACTGCGTGAAGCCTGTTTCTCCCCCGTTACGGATGAACTCGTCAAAATACCGCTCTATTTCCACATCCTTGTCAAGCGTACCGTTCTGAAATTTGGCTAACAGTTGCGGCAGTTTGGCTTTCAGCATCGCACGGGTAATGTTACCTGTATATTTTTTCACGTAATCCTTGTTTTCCTTGATGGCAACGGCAGTGCCGGCCCACATAGCATCCATTATCATGTTTCTGAAAATGAATGT
>CALUFR010000034.1 GCA_944319875.1 uncultured Bacteroides sp. | reverse complement strand
GAGCGGTAGTCGAAGGGTCTCATGTAACACTTTCCCATGCATTATGTGAGATGTTTCGACTGCGCCCTGCGGGCTTGCTCAACATGACATTACTTTTAATCTGTGTAATCTGCGTAATCTGTGGTGAGAAATAAACACAGCTAAATTTCCATTTACTTCTTATTTATATACTCCACAATCCAGGCTCCTACTTCCTTCGTGCCATACTTCGCACCGCCTTCCACCTGGATTTCCGGCGTGCGGACGTCGGCATCCAGCGAAGCGTCTACGGCTTGGCGCACCAAAGCGCCCTCTTCCGCGAGGCCGAAGTGCTCGAAAAGCATCGCAACGGAGAGGACTTGTGCCAAGGGGTTGGCGATGTTCAGTCCCTTGGCTTGCGGCCAACTGCCGTGGATGGGCTCGAAGACCGGCGTGCTGTCGCCCGTGGAAGCCGAAGGCAGGAGGCCCATCGAACCGCTGATGACCGAACCTTCGTCCGTCAGGATGTCGCCGAAGGTGTTTTCCGTCACCATCACGTCGAAGAAGCGAGGCTCCTGAATCATCTTCATGGCGGCGTTGTCCACGAACATGTAGTCGGTGGTGACTTCGGGATATTGGGGAGCCATCTCCTGCGCTATCTGACGCCAGAGGCGGGACGAGGCGAGGACATTGGCCTTGTCCACCACGGTGACATGCTTGCGGCGGCGCATGGCGTATTCGAAGGCCACGCGGAGGATGCGCTCAATCTCCGGACGGGTGTAGTAATTGGTGTCCCACGCCTTGTCGTTGTCCTGGTATTTCTCGCCGAAGTACATGCCGCCCGTCAGTTCGCGGATGCAGAGGAAGTCGGCGCCTTCCACCAGCTCGGCACGCAGGGGCGACTTGTGGAGCAGGCACTTGAACGTCTGCACGGGGCGGATGTTGGCATACAGACCCAGCTTCTTGCGCATGGCGAGCAAGCCCTGCTCGGGGCGCACCTTGGCGGTGGGGTCGTTGTCATACTTAGGGTCGCCCACGGCGGAGAACAGCACGGCGTCCGCCTCCTTACATATAGTATAGGTGTCCTCCGGGAAAGGGTCGCCCACCTTGTCGATGGCGTCCGCCCCGCAGAGGGCATATTGATAGGTCACTTTGTGGCCAAACTTCTCGCACACGGCATTCATCACGTCCACCCCTACGGCGGAAATCTCGGGCCCGATGCCGTCACCGGGCAATACGGCAATCTTCAGTTCCATTATTCTTTATCTTTTAATTGTTTCATTACTTCTTCTCGATGCTTCTGGTTCTTGCGGCGATAGCGGTCGCCAATGGCAAAACCCGCGGTAAGCAAAACCGCCATAACTGTACTCTGCAGCAGATTGTCTGCCCACGGCACTCCGCGCGGGTCGCGCCAGCGGATGAACAGCCCGATGGCGAGCAGCAAAATAAACATGATTGCGTATAGCAACCAAGGCTTTTGCGTTATCTTTACCAATCCTTTCATATTTTTAATGTGTGCAGTTCTCCGTTTGACAAATATTTCTCTAATAAATCCACAACGAATTTTTCACCTGTTCCCCACGACCTTGTCGTTTGTCTCCGATAAGGACCTCCTTTGCCCTCCACGAGAAAACGGCTTCAGAGAGGTGCCTGGCGGGGGTGCTTAGAGTGATTTCGCCGTGGATACTTCGTCGTAGTCACCTTCAATGATATTAAGCATTTTCAATGTAGCCTTGATGGCTGCCTCCGTCTGGTCAGCGTCGAGGCCACGGGTGCGGAACATGCGGTCGCGGAACTGCCACGTGATGACCGTCTGCACGAAAGCGTCCGTGCGTCCGCCGGGCGGGATGGAGACGGCGTAGTTGGTCAGCATGGGGAAGTCGCGCCCTAACGTCCCCTTGTACACCTTGCGCAGGGCGCGGACAAAGGCGTCGTACTGGCCGTCGCCGCTGCTGCTTTCCTCGTATTCCCGTCCGTTCACCTCCACCTTGAGCGTCGCCATGGGTTTCAGTCCGTAGGCCAGGTTGACGATGTAGCTCTTCAGCTTGACCCGCTCGCTGCGCACGTCGTGCTTCAGGACGTCGGAGACGATGTAGGGCAGGTCCTCCTGCGTCACCAGCTCCTTCTTGTCGCCCAGCTCGATGATGCGCTCGGTCACCTTGCGCATGGACTCCTCGTCCAGCTGCAGCCCCAGGTCCTGGAGGTTCTTCTGGATATTGGCTTTCCCCGAAGTCTTTCCCAAGGCATATTCGCGTTTACGGCCGAAGCGTTCGGGCAGGAGGTCGTTGCAGTAGAGGTTGCTCTTGTTGTCGCCGTCGGCATGGACGCCCGCCACCTGGGTGAAGACGTTCTCGCCCACGATGGGTTTGTTGGGCGGGATGACCACGCCGCTGTACGACTCCACCACGCGGCTCACGTCGTTCAGACGGCTCTCGTCGATGCGGGTCACCGCCTGGAAGTGGTCTTTCAGGATGGCCTGCACCGAGGCGAGCGGGGCGTTGCCCGCCCGTTCGCCCAGGCCGTTGATGGTGGTGTGCAGCCCCCGGCAACCGCTGAGCACGGCGGCCAGCACGTTGCTGACGGCCAGGTCATAATCGTTGTGGGCATGGAAGTCGAAGTGCTTGTCGGGATATCGCTTCAGCATCTTGCGCATGTATTCGATGACCTGCAGGGGATTGAGGATGCCCAGCGTGTCGGGCAGCATGAAACGGCGGATGGGGGTGTCACGTAAGGCGTCCATCAACCGGAAGACATAGTCGGGCGAGTCTTTCATGCCTCCACTCCAATCCTCTAAGTAGACGTTGACCGCCATGCCCCGCGTGTCGGCATAGTCCAGCACGCGGCGGATGTCGTCGATGTGCTCCTGCGGGGTTTTCTTCAGCTGGCGGGTGCAGTGCTTCAGCGAGCCTTTGCACAGAAGGTTGATCGCCCGGCATCCCGTCCGGTAAATCCAGTCGACGGATTCATGCCCGTCCACGAAACCCAGGACTTCTACACGGGAGAGCATATCATGCCGTGCCGCCCAGTCGCATATCATCCGGACGGCTTGCGCTTCGCCTTCGGACACGCGTGCCGACGCCACCTCCACCCGGTCCACCTTCAGCTCTTCCAGCAGGAGACGGGCTATCATGAGTTTCTCGTGCGGCACGAAGGACACACCGCTGGTCTGCTCACCGTCACGCAGGGTCGTGTCCATGATTTCTATAATAGGATGCGTCATAAGCGTACAGTTTCGTATTCCGTTATCTTATCCCTGCTCTCCACGAGGAAGTCGATATCGTCCAGCCCATTCATCAGGCAATGCTTCTTGTAGGCGTTGATGTCGAAGTGTTCGGAGCGGGCGGTGGAGAGGTTGGTCACCGTCTGATGGGGCAGGTCCACACGGACCTCGGCCTTGGGATTGGCGGCGATGGTGGCAAACAGCTCTTGCAGGAAATCCTCGCTCACCACCACGGGAAGCACGAAGTTGTTCAGCTCGTTCTGCTTGTGGATGTCGGCAAAGAAGCTGGAAATGACCACACGGAAGCCATAGCCCGCCAATGCCCATGCAGCGTGTTCGCGGCTGCTGCCCGAACCAAAGTTCTTGCCCGCTACAAGGATACAACCGCCGTAGGTGGGGTTGTTCAGCACGAAGTCCGTGTTCAACGTGCCGTCGGGACGGTAACGCCAATCGCGGAAGAGGTTATCACCAAAGAATTTCTCGTCCCTCGTCGTGGCCTTCAAGAAGCGGGCGGGGATGATTTGATCCGTATCCACGTTCTCCAACGGAAGGGGAACGCAAGTGGAGGTTATGATGTCAAATTTCTGTTTCATAGTTCTATGTATAATTCTTAGTATCTGTCATGTTGAGCGAAGCTCGAAGGGCGTAGTCGAAACATCTCCCGATGAGCCAAAGCAAATCATGAGATCCTTCGACTCCACTTCGTTCCGCTCAGGATGACAAACACCCTCAGTGTTTCTTGTAATTATATCAGTTCACGCGGGTCAGTAATTTCTCCCGTCACCGCGGCGGCGGCCGCCGTCAGGGGTGAAGCCAGGAGCGTACGCGAACCGGGGCCTTGACGTCCCTCGAAGTTGCGGTTGCTGGTGGACACGGCATACTTGCCCGCAGGCACTTTGTCGTCGTTCATGGCCAGGCACGCCGAACAGCCCGGTTGGCGGATTTCGAAGCCGGCGGCTTCCAGCACCTTGTCCAAGCCCTCGGCCTTGATTTCATCCAGCACCATCCACGAGCCGGGGACGAGCCAAGCCACTACATCGTCCGCTTTCTTCCTTCCCTTCACGATAGAGGCAAAAGCGCGGAAGTCCTCGATGCGACCGTTGGTGCAGGCACCCAGGAAGACGTAATCTATCTTCTTGCCCAACAACGGCTCGCCCGGCTGGAAGCCCATATAGTTCATCGATTTCATAAACGATGCTTGCGCCGCCTCGCCCATACCGTCTAATGTAGGGATGGATTGCGTGATACCCGTGCCCATACCGGGATTGGTTCCGTAAGTAATCATCGGCTCGATGTCGGCCGCATCGAAGCGCACTTCCTTGTCGAATACTGCATCGTCATCGCTCTTCAAAGTACGCCAATAAGCCACTGCCTTGTCCCACGCCTCGGCCTTGGGGGCATACTCCCTACCTTTAATATATTGGAAAGTCACCTCATCGGGAGCAACCATGCCGCCGCGCGCACCCATCTCGATGCTGAGGTTGCACAGTGTCAGACGGCCTTCCATCGTGAGGGAACGCACCGCCTCGCCCGCATACTCCACGAAGTAGCCCGTGGCACCGCTGGTGGTCATCTTCATCATCATATAGAGGGCAAGGTCTTTGGCCGTCACACCTTTTCCCAAACGACCGTCCACGGTGATGCGCATCGTCTTGGGCCGTGTCTGGAGGATGCACTGCGAAGCGAGCACCATCTCCACTTCGCTGGTGCCGATGCCGAAGGCCACCGCACCCATCGCCCCGTGTGTGGAAGTATGGGAGTCACCGCAGACAATGGTCATGCCCGGCAAGGTCAGTCCTCGTTCGGGACCTACCACGTGGATGATGCCGTTCTTGGGGTTCATCATTCCGAAATGTGTCAAGCCGAACTCTTCCGCATTCCGTGCCAAGGTATCTACTTGGGTACGCGACACGGGGTCTTCTATCGGCTTGTCCTGATCATGCGTCGGTGTGTTATGGTCGGGCATACAATAGATATGGTCGGGACGGAAGCATTTCAATCCCCTTTTCCGCATCCCCTCGAAGGCTTGCGGACTGGTCACCTCGTGGCAGTAGAGGCGGTCGATGTAGAGTTGTGTAGGCCCATCCTCCACTTGCTGCACCACGTGTGCATCCCAGATTTTGTCAAATAGTGTATTCATTATCTTCTTCTTTTTTACAATTTAAACTTGTTGATACAGTCGATGTACGCCTCGACCGATGCGGCGATGATGTCCGTGTTGGCACCGAAGCCATAGTAGATGTGATTATCGTATTCCACCTGCATGTGCACCTTGCCCATATCATCACTGCCTTTGCTGATGGCTTGGATGGTGAATTCCTTCAGTGTCATCTGGCGATTGATAATCTTCTTCAACGCCTTGATGGCGGCGTCCACCGGACCGTTGCCACTGGCACAAGCCTCGAACTTCTCGCCGCTGATGTCCAGTCCCAGGCTTGCCACAGAGTGTACGCCTACACCGCTGGTCACCTGTAGATAGTCCAGCTTGATGCGGTGGTTCTGCGTACGGTCGGCACCGGCCAGTACGAGAATGTCGTCATCATTGATGTCCTTCTTCTTGTCGGCCAGTTTGAGAAAGTTCTCATAGACCTTGTCCAACTTTTCCTGGTCGAGGTTGACGCCCAACACGTGCAGACGGTTCTTCAAGGCGGCACGGCCGGAGCGGGCGGTGAGGACGATGCTATTGTCGTCGATGCCCACGTCGTGCGGGTCGATAATCTCGTAGGTTTGCACGTTCTTCAGCACGCCGTCCTGGTGGATGCCGCTGGAGTGGGCAAAGGCGTTACGTCCCACGATAGCCTTGTTGGGCTGCACGGGCATATTCATCAGGCTGGACACCATACGGCTGGTGGGGTAAATCTTCTGCGTGTTGATGTTGGTCTCAATGCCGATGTGCTTGTGGCATTTCAGAATCATCGCCACCTCTTCCAGCGATGTGTTGCCGGCACGTTCACCGATGCCGTTGATAGTGACCTCCACCTGCCGCGCTCCGTTCAGCACGCCCGCCATGGTGTTGGCCGTAGCCATACCCAGGTCGTTGTGGCAATGCGTGGAGATGACAGCATTATGGATGCCGTCCACGTGCTCCATCAGGTATTTAATCTTCTCGCCATATTCGGAGGGAAGGCAATAACCCGTCGTGTCGGGAATATTCACCACCGTAGCTCCCGCCTTGATGACGGCTTCGATGACACGAGCCAGATACTCGTTTTCCGTACGCCCGGCGTCTTCGGCATAGAACTCCACGTCATCCACATACTTACGGGCATACTTTACGGCGGCTACCGCCCGTTCGATAATCTCGTCTCGGTTGGAGTTGAATTTGTATTTGATGTGTTCGTCGCTGGTGCCGATGCCCGTGTGGAGGCGTTTGTGCTTGGCATATTTCAAAGCGTCCGCCGCCACAGCAATATCCTTCTGTACGGCGCGTGTCAAAGCACATATCGTGGGCCACGTCACCGCTTTGGATATTTCAATCACCGAATTGAAGTCCCCCGGGCTGGAGCTGGGGAATCCGGCTTCTATTACGTCCACGCCCAGCAACTCCAACTGCTTGGCCACTTGAATCTTCTCTACCGTGTTCAGCTGACATCCGGGCACCTGTTCACCGTCCCGGAGTGTCGTGTCAAAAATGAATAATCTGTCACTCATTTCTTATCTGTATTTATAGTTTGTATCCAACAAAAAAGCCTTTCGCACCGGGAAGTGAGAAAGGCTTCATATATCTTTTTGTCCTTACATATAATCACGCACGACACTCACTTCCACCCAGCCTTGCCAGTAGAATAATAATGCCACACAGTAGAATATAGGTAAAGTTCATAATCATTTTATCTTCGTTTTGAATGAAACCGTTGCAAAGGTAGAGATTATTTCATAGCATGCAAATAAATTCGTTACTTTTTTCCATAAAAAAGCTACATTCTACAACAACACACTTACCACATCTATGAATATGAAACAGAAGAGGGCATAGCGAAATCATAAGGAAACCGCATGTCAGCTGTATAAAAAAAGTAAGTCCCCCGTAACGTATCCGTCACGGAGGACCCTTCTGCAATAAGACGGCGGCGACCTACTCTCCCACTGTTACGCAGTACCATCGGCGCGGACGGGCTTAACTT
>CALUFR010000033.1 GCA_944319875.1 uncultured Bacteroides sp. | reverse complement strand
AGCACTACAGCCTGGCCGACGGGTGCGGCCTGTCGCACTACGACTACCTCTCGCCCGAGCTGCTGGTGGCCATGCTCCGCTATGCCTACTCGCGCAGCGACATCTTCTCGCCGCTCTACAAGGCCCTACCCGTGAGCGGGGTGGACGGCACGCTGAAGTACCGCATGGGCTACGGCACGCCGGGCTTCAAGCGGGTGCACGCCAAGACCGGTTCCTACACCGGAGTCAACTGCCTGGCAGGCTACCTGCAGACCCATTCCGGCCATTGGGTAGCCTTTGCCATCATGGTGCAGAATGTGCTTTCGGCACGGGCGGCACGCGTGTTACAGGATGAGATTTGCCTGGAGGTGATACAGGTTATCTGAATCCCGGCACATCCGGTCGGATTGTAGGCCCTCCTCTGTGGTCTTTATGGTCAATCACGATGCTTCGTATCACTTCATAAATAATCGGGCCTACATCCAGTTCCAGCTTGAAGCCATTGTTGAAACGATAGCCGGGCATCACTATCGGGCGCATCTCCCAATGTCCTGTGCCGGAATCGTAATAACGCTGCACACCCAGTTCAAGGCTGAAACGGTCGGTGATGTCAAACCCCATTGTCCCTCCATAGCTATAAGGACTCAAGTTCGGAATGCCTCCCGTGCTGACTGTTCCGAAAGCCGTGAACCACAGGTGGTCCTGTGCCCGATAGACCAGTGTGCCGGAAAGGTTAAAAGATTGAGTGGTAAAATAAGCCATGTTCAGCTTGATGGCGTTAGCGGTAGCCTGCAAAGTCAACCGGTCATTCAATTCTTGCTGGAAACCAAAAGCCGCCTCATTCAGTCGCCCCAGCCCTGGCATGCTAATTTGGTTTCCTCTGGCATCCAATGCTCCTGTACGCCATCGAACCATCGGACCGCCCGTGCTGAAATCACCTTTGAACATTGGCGAGGGATTCTCTTGATAAGGCAATCGCAAGTCTGGCTCCCGCTTGGGCAAAGTAAACTTTGGGAGAGGTCTCATTGGCTCAACCGTGGAGAAATGATAAGACTTATCCTCAGAAATCCCTGATTTCACCGGAGCAGAGAGCTTGCCTTCCCTTTGTAAAAGGATGCTATCCTTAGTCAAACGCGTACTATCTTCTTGTGCCTGCACTTCTGATATGCAGGCGATAGCCAACAAAAACAAAATCCGGCGAATGATGTTTCTTCCCATAATTTTCCCTGCATTGATTACCCATCTACAAAAATATGAAAAGTCATTCACTTTCATCCTATCTCGTTACCACATTTAACGGTTGGTAAGTGTAGATAAGTCTATACACCCGAAGTGGTACAAACAATCTGAATCATTGTAAGTTGTTGAATGATTGTATGTTGATACTTTATAATTGCTTTACCCAAAATAAAGTGTTACTTTAATAGGGATAAAGTATTGCTTTAATCCGACTAAAGCGTTACTTTAAGCACGTTAAAGCATCACTTTAAAGGCGTTAAAGTACAGTGCGGCTTATTGCATGACAGCTATTACAGGATTGTCATCCTCTTTCAGTTGCCGCAGCGCCTCCACATCGGCGGGGAGGCCGGAGGCATCCGGGTGCTCCTCGAACCAAGACAGGATGTCGAGCGGCTGGAGTAGCTGCGCCATTTCGCCGGAGGCGGTGGAGACGGTAGGTTGGAGGGGCATGAAGCGGGTCAGGTCATCCATCAAGCCTGCGCCATACGGAGCGACTTTCACGCTTTTGGTCTCTTTGTCATAGACAGCGTTGTATGCCTTGCGGTCTTCAGGATGGTACAGATATTGGCAGAAGCGGAAGAGCAGCGTCCGCTCGTTTTCCAGGAAACACAGGGGGAAGAGGCCATCGTCCTTGTGGGCATAATATCGGTCGCCGAAATCCCAGCGGTGCTTGCCGGCGTCAATCAGACGATGCGGCATCAGCCCGTCCTCGGTCACCCGATAGATAGTGTCGTTGAAGTTCACCTTGATGAAGGTTTCCTTGCCGAGGTGCCAGAAGGGGCCATGCTCTGCGGTGATGACGCTGGCGCATTTCTCCTCGTCCAGGATGATGCTGAGGGTGTGCCCTGCGGTTCCTTCCGTTTCGATTGAGAAGGTAGAGGTGTCCATGCCCAGGCGTGGTACGTGCTCCCCGCCCGCTTCGCTGTGCGTCGGGTATGTGGCCACGATGGAGGTGTCGCGCACCAGTGCCACCAAATCCGGTGTCTCGGTCGTGGCGTACGCATGGACCAGCAAGGTTTTCTCATCAAGGTAATCATATTCCTGCGGGCTGATGGAGCCTTTGGGCGGATCTATAACCTCTTTCTGCCGGCGAATGAAACGGTTGTTCAGGTCATAGACGGCCATCTCCCGGTAGTTGGCACCGGGAAAATAGAGGTGTCCGGCGGCTTCGTTGAGCCATCCGTACATCTCCCGGCAGGCTTCGGGGTCGTCGCCCACATGCCCGATGGAGTAGAGGTATTTACCCGTCTGCTTGTCGAAGGCCATGCACTGGCGGTGTGCGGTCATGACGATGATGCGGTCGGAGGTGATTTCTATTTGCGGGTTGTCGCCCACCAGGCAACTGTCGTTTGTTTCCAATGCGACGTAACGGACTTGTTTGAAGCAATCGGATGCTTTCAACTCCGTCTGTTGCTCGAAAGCGTCACCCAAGGGGATGGTTTCAAGGCTGTTTGCCCGGTCTTTTGCCTTGTTCGAGCAGGCGGTGCACAAGCAAATCCCCGTGGCCAGTGCCATCAGGGCGGGGAGGATAGAAATGTGTTTCATGATGCTGTGTTTGTTGAGTTGTTAGTAGATGTTTCGTTGTTCTTGGCCAATGACACTAAGCCTCCCATGGCGCCCAGGTTCATTGTGTCGAGTGCTGAGCTGGGGACTATCACCATGGAGCCTTTTTCCTTCAGTCCTTCGAACAGCATGTTCATGCCGCGCAGATGGAGGGCTACCGGGTTGTCGGTGTATTCCTTGCTGGCCTGTGCGAACTTTTCGGCAATCTCTGTTTCCGCTGTACCCAAGATGACACGTGCCCTGCGTTCTCGTTCGGCTTGCGCTTCTTTACTCATGGCTTCAGCCAATGCGGGCGGGATGGCAATGTCTTTGATGCCGACGGTTTGACAGGTAATGCCCCATGGTGACGTGTTATGGTCAAGTACCTGTTGCAAGTCGTCCGCAATCTTGTCCCGTTCTTGCAAGAGTGTGGCCAGCTCATGCTTTCCGATGGTGTCGCGCAGACCGGTTTGGGCGATGTGTTCGATGGCTGCCTGGTATTCCTGTACTTCCAAGGCCGCTTTCTCCACGTCCCATACGGTCCAATATACTACGGCATCTACGTTTACGGGTACGGTATCTTTGGTCAGTGTCTGTTCCGCTTTGAATGCGCTTACCCGTACGCGTTGGTCGATATAGGTAGATACATGGTCAATAATGGGGACAATGAGAAATGGACCAGGACCTTTCAGTCCTTTATATTTGCCCATGCGTAGCACAACGGCACGCTCCCATTGGTCGGCTACTCGGATGGAAGCTGACAAGATGATGAAAAGGAGCAATCCTCCCAATAGGACAGACAGGGTGATGAGTTCAAAATAGAATAATACAATCAGGATGGCCGCCGGTATAAGCAGCACGGAAATGGAGATGGGATTTACCCATCCTCCGTTTTTAACGATGGTAGTCATGGTGTTTGTTTATTTATAGGTTTCTATATTCTTTAGTTCTTCTATTACTTCGTTTACACTGAATCCATAACCCAGTGCGATGGTCGAAAACTGATTGCAGATATCTTTCAGCTTTTTTTTACGTTCTTCCTCTTGGAGCGTGTCGTTGACTTGGCTGATGAAAGTGCCCGATCCTTGCTGTGTGGTAAGGATCTTTCTTATCTCCAATTCCTTGTAGGCTTTGGCCACGGTATTGAGGTTTACCTTCAGTTCTACGGCCAATGCTCGTACGGTGGGCAGTTGTTCGCCCAGCTTCAGTTGTCCGGAAGCAATGCCAAATCGTATTTGATCAATGAGTTGGCGGTAAATTGGCGTTCCGCTTGCGTAGTCTATAACAAATGAAATCATACGTTGTACTATTGGTATGTGACAAAAGTATAAGATTGATTTTGATTATGCAAGTAGTGTCTGATATATTTAACATACTTTTATCTATTGTCTTTTGTGGTTCTGGGTTTATGTGGAGATGACCAGATGAAATAAAAAAAGGAAGGTCGATAACGATGCCCGTAGGCGGTTATCAACCTTCCTTTTATGTTTTAATATTCAATACCTCTTTTAATAGATGCTCCAATCCACGTTGCGCATATCTCCGCTCTTGGCCAGCTCGGCGTGCATGCCCAGAGCTGCTTTGATGCAATGCGGCGTTTGTGCCTTGCCGTCCGTCAGTTTCAGGTAGTCCCACAGGATTTGTTTGTAATCCGGGTGTACGCAATTCTCGATGATGGTCTGCGCACGTTCCTTCGGGCTCTTGCCGCGGAGGTCGGCCACGCCCTGTTCGGTGACAATGATGTTGACATCGTGCTCCGAGTGGTCTTCGTGCGACACCATAGGCACGATGGCACTGATTTTGCCTTCCTTGGCCACGGACGGGCAGGTGAAGATGGAGATGTAGGCGTTGCGGGTGAAGTCACCGCTTCCACCGATGCCGTTCATCATCTTTGTGCCGCCGATGTGCGTGGAGTTCACGTTGCCGTAGATGTCCGCCTCGATGGCGGTGTTGATGGAGATGATGCCGAGTCGGCGTACAATCTCCGGGCTGTTGGAGATTTCCGACGGGCGGAGCACCAGTTTGTCGCGGAAGAAGTCCATGTCACGGTACACCTCCGCCAGGCAATCGTTCGTCACGGTCAATGAGCAGCCCGAAGCGAACTTCACGCGTCCGTCGCGGATGAGGCCGATGACGGCGTTCTGTATCACTTCCGTATAGACGTCGAATGCCGGGATGGCGGTGCTATGCCCCAAGGCGTTCAATACGGCGTTGGCGATGTTGCCTACGCCTGATTGAAGCGGGAGGAACGTCGGGGGGATGATGCCCCGCTTCATGTCCGCCACGAGGAAGTCGGCCACGTTCTGCCCGATCTTGTCGGTCAGCGGGTCTCCTGCGGCGAAGGCGCGCGCCTCGTCCGGCCAGTTGGTCTCCACCACGCCCACAATCTTCTTCGGATCCACCTGTATGTAGGGCGTACCGATGCGGTCGCTGGGTTTATAAATGGGGATTTCGCGGCGGTAGGGCGGGTCGAGGGGTTCGTAGACGTCGTGCAGACCCATGGCAGCCTTGCTGTGGGCAGCGTTCAGTTCGACGATAATTTTGTCCGCCAGGCGGGCGATGGTGGGCGAGATGCCTCCGGCGGCGGTCAGGTAGATTTTGCCGTCTTCGGTCAGTTCGCAGGCTTCGATGATGGCCACGTCCACTTTGCCCATAAATCCGTAGCGCAACTCCTGTGCCATCTGTGAGAGGTGGATGTCGTTGTAGGCAATCTCTCCGTTGTTCACCGCCTTGCGGAAGTCGGGGTTGGTGGTGTAGGGAGCACGGTAACGGATGGCCTTGGCGCGTGTGAGGATGCCGTCGCAGGCGTCGCCCGTAGAGGCGCCGGTAAAGATTCCTACCTGGAAGGGATTTCCTTTCGCATGTTCGGCTTCGGCGATGCCGGCCAGGGCGTGCGTCACGGCTTTGGCTGTACCTGCGGGAGTAAATCCGCTCAGACCGATGTTGTAGCCATGTTTGATGAGGCTTGCAGCTTCTTCTGCTGAAATGTAATTGAATGCCATGTTGTATTTTATTTTAATTTAATATTTAATGTCGTCAGTACTTTCTTTGCAGGATTTCCGACCAGATGACGCCCCGTCGCACATCTTCTATTGAATGGACATCCACGTCGGCGATCGGTGCCTTTTCCGGCTGTGCGGGTGTTTCCATCGGAGGGGGAGGGGGCGTGTTTGTGGTTCGCAGACCTTCCCGGGCGGCAATCTTTGGCGCAATGGGGGTTTCCGCGGGCTTTTGTTCTTCCTTTTCCATCGCGGAGTCCGGGCCTTCGGGGATGTATCCGCCGTAGGTTCCGTCGCCCCAGTTTTCGGGCAATGGGGTTTCTTTGGCTTCCTTTTTCGTTTTCCTGGCCAAGCCGAACAAGAGAATGCCTATGACCAGGAGAATTTTTAAGACGTCGTCCATGTTGTAGTCCGATTATGATTTCAAATGCCAAAGTTACTCAATTTCTTTGAATAACATAGTGTATGAGGGATATAAAAAAAGGGCAGCTTCACAGCTCCCCTCATTTTTTAACCTAAACCTTAACTATGAAAAAATCTAATGTTTCATACTTCTACGTCGCAAAATTGTAAATTTTCACGAATACTTCCAAGCGGAACTTTTATTTTGTTTACATGGTTAACAAATATTAACCATTAACGCTTTGTAAAGACGTTTTTGTCGGCAGTATTCAGATAATGAAGCGGTTGGTATGGTCGACTATTTTTCGTATCTTTGCGCCCGAATGAACAAATATACATTTATATGGAGAAAAAGATGGGAGCAGACTTTAAATCTGCAACTGCCGACAGTGAAAAGAAACTGTTTATCGAGACGTATGGTTGCCAGATGAACGTGGCCGATAGTGAAGTGGTGGCCTCTGTGATGCAGATGGCCGGATATGGTATGGCGGAGTCGCTGGACGAGGCCGATGCGGTGTTTATGAACACTTGTTCCATCCGCGACAATGCCGAGCAGAAAATCCTGAACCGACTGGAGTTTTTCCATTCGCTTAAGAAGAA
>CALUFR010000032.1 GCA_944319875.1 uncultured Bacteroides sp. | reverse complement strand
CTGAGAGATGCAGTAAGCGCCCACCTGGTCGGCCGTCTGGAAGTATTCGCCCGGCGTCACTTGGTCCAGCGGCTTCATGTCCAGGAAGTCATTGCACGAAGAAGAGACACACAATCCTCCGGCAAGTACAATTGTATTCAGGAAAATATTTTTCAATTTCATAAGTGATTTTATTTAGAAGTTAACGTTCAAACCTACAGATATCGTGCGCTGCAACGGATAGAGCTTACCGTTGTTGGCGTCATACGTACTTTCCAGCGCTTCCGGATCGAATATCTTCGACATGTGCGAGAAGGTGAACAGGTTGTCGCCTGAGATATAGACGCGCACGGAGGACATGCCTGCCTTGTCGGTCCAGGCCTTCGGCAGCGTGTAGCCCACCTGCAGGTTCTTGATACGGCAATAGGCGGCATTCTGCAGATAACGGCTCTGAGCATACATGTTTCGGCTGTTGTTCTTCAGCACGCGCGGATAGTAGGCATCCGTATTGGCACCCAGGGGGTCGCCTTCGGGACGCCAGAAGTCCCAATGTTCCACGAAA
The DNA here is from genome assembly GCA_944319875.1 of uncultured Bacteroides sp. Lineage (GTDB taxonomy): Bacteria > Bacteroidota > Bacteroidia > Bacteroidales > Bacteroidaceae > Bacteroides. Next base: position 6,139 of record CALUFR010000032.1, on the reverse strand, counting down.
CCGGCAGCCTGCCATTCACCCGTACCGCTGGCTCCCCAGAAGTACGGACCGCTCATCCAGTAGTCGCGCTTGCCCACGCCCTGGAAGAAGATGCGGAAGTCGATGCCTTTCCAGGCAGCGTCCAGCGTCACGCCGTATTTGAAGCGCGGCGTGCTGTTGCCGATTACCTTGCGGTCGCCGGGGTTGTCCACCGTATTGTCGGCGTTCGAGATGACGCCGTTCCCGTCGAGGTCGGCGTACATGATGTCACCGGCGCCCCACTGGCTTCCCAGCGAAGACTGGTCCACCTTGGCCAGGTGGGCGTCCATTTCTTCCTGACTCTGGGCGATGCCTACGGTCTCATATCCCCAGATTTCGCCCAGCTTCTTGCCCGGATAGTAGGCTTCCGAGAGCTTGCGGTTCTCGTTGGGGTAGTTGGTAATCTCCTGCTGGTCATCGGCCAAGGTGAACTTCGCGCCGTAGGAGAAGTCACCGATCTGGTCTCTCCAGCCCAGTTCGAACTCGAAACCGTAGGACTTCATGTCGGCGTTGTTGATTTTCGGAGGCGTGGCGCCCAGGATGGACGGCAGCTCGGGAGCCGGGCCGATCATGTCATACGTCCAGCGCACGAAGTAGTCGAACGAACCGGTCAGGCGGTTGTTGAAGAACGCCCAGTCCACACCGACGTCCCACGTCTCGATGGTTTCCCATGTCTTCAGCGAGGACACGATGCCCGGCAGCGAAGCGTAGTTGGGACGCACGCCGTTCACCAGCCAGTTGTAGTTCGAGCCCTGAGGCATCGTCTGATAGAACGGATACCAGGCGTCGTTGGTGTTCGTGTTACCCAGCTGACCCCACGATCCGCGCAGTTTCAGCATGTTCATCTGAGCCTTTTCGGCAATGTCGGCGAAGAACTCTTCATTCACCACGTTCCAACCCAGCGAGAAGGAGGGGAAGAAGCCCCAGCGCTTGTCGCCGATGAAGCGTGAAGAACCGTCGTAACGTCCGTTCACTTCCACCATGTAGCGGTCCTTGTAGCTGTAGTTGATACGTCCGAAGAAACCGGCCACACCGTTGTGGGCATAGCCGCCCGAGGTCGTCGGAGACTCAGTGGCCGTGTTCAGCGTGGGGACGGAGTTGGATATCAGCGTATTCTTCTGTCCCGTCAGGTTGGCCGTCTTATACAGTTCGGAGTTGAAACCCAGCATCACCTTGAAGTAGTGTCCGCTGTCGAACTCCTTGAAATAGTCCGTATAGATATTGGTGCTGTAATAGTTCTCCTTATAGGAATATTCATTGACTCTGGAAGCACCTGCCGCATAGGAGCCGCCACCGTCCCAGGACACGGCGTAAGGATTGCCGTCCACGTCATGGGCATAAATAGGCAGCACTTCCCAATGCTCGCGCGTATTGTTGGTTCTCAGCGCGCCTTCCAGGTGGATGGTCCAGTTCTCTATCGGCTCGAAGATCAGCTGCAACTGCTGCGTGTTCAGGTCCTTCTCGTTGCGCTGCTTTCCGCCATCTTCCAGCTGGAGGATTTCCACGCCGTCCATCGGGTAGCCGTTCGGGTCGTAGGCGGGACAGGTCGGCCAGCGGCGCGCGATGTTGTGGAAGAACAGGCCGGTCAGGTAAGACGGGCGTTCGAAGTTCTCGCGCGTCCACTTCGTGGAGTAGCTCACCTTGAACCAGTCCGTCACGTTGGCCGTAATGTTGCTGTTCACGGTGTAGCGCTGCAGGTTGTCGTCGCCATGGCGCAACAGACCGTTCTGGTCCAGGAAGCTGCCGCTCAGGGTGTACTGCACCTTCTCCGAACCACCGGCTATGCTCACGTTATGCTCCTGCGAAGGAACCCAGTCGTCATAGAATTCCTTGAACCAGTCGGTGTTGGCGTTCGCACCGCCGTAGTTGTTCCAGCGGTTGGTGTTTTCATTAATGGTACTATTGACCGTCAGCTTGCCCGCCTGATAGTCCTGAATGCGCTGCAAGGCTTCGGCGCTGAACACGGCAGCCGCACCCACATTCTCGGCCGCACGGTTGAAGTACTGTGCGAACGTATAGGAGTCCATCATCTCGGGCACCGCAACGGCGTCGCTGAAACGCACGTTCACGCCATAGTTCACGCGCGTCTTGCCCGCCTTGCCCTTCTTGGTCTGCACCAGGATTACACCGAACGCGGCACGCGCACCGTAGATGGAGGCGGAAGCGGCGTCCTTCAGGACGGAAACGGACTCGATGTCATTGGGGTTCAGCGAGTTCAACGTACCCTCGATACCGTCGATCAACACCAACGGGGAGGAACCCGAACCGTCGCCGATGGTACCGACACCACGGATGTTGAAGCTCATGGAGCCGTCGAGCGCACCACCTTCGCTTCCCACCGTGAAGTTCAGACCCGGCACCGTACCTTGCAGCGCCTGGGCCACGTTGGTTACCGGACGGGCGGCAAGCACCTTGGAGTCTACCATGCCCACGGCACCCGTCACGTTTACTTTTTTCTGGGTACCATAACCCACTACCACAACTTCATCCAGCGTCTGGGTGTCATCCTTCAGCGTCACCTGCAGCGGGGTTCCGTTCCACACCACCTCGACGGACTGGTAGCCGATGAAGGAGATCTGAATGACAGCTCCTTGCTGCACGTTGGACAACTGGAAGTCACCGTCCAGGCCTGTCACGGTACCGTTCGTCGTACCCTTCACCACAACCGTGGCTCCGATGATAGTTTCACCCAAGGCATCTTTCACAATACCCTTGCAGACAGATCCCTGCTGGACTACGTTAGATTCCGATACCGCACGGTCGGGTATCGCATAAGCTGTTCCTGTGCCCATAAGACTCAAGAACAACCAAAGGCTAACAGATCTAAAATTTAGATTCATGATTTTTTATAGATTAAATTAATATAGGTCAACCCCTTGCGGGGTGGTTGGTTAACAAACATTGATTTATTTCGCTGCAAATATACCAAATATTTTTTAAAACAATGAGGCCTTGCGAAAAAAAGTATTTCAAAATGTACACTTTTGAATAAAGACATGTTTAAAAACATAGAAAGAATGGGATTGGAGGGGAGAATTTCGCTGAAGGATGATTCGGTCGTGTGGTTTTTCTTTCGTCGGCTGAGTGTACTTTTCTTAAAAAACAAAAGGACCCCGAAGGGTCCTTCTTGCCGGAAGAGCATTCATTCACCGAACACCGCCCCCGCATCGAGGCAGGGACAGTCCTTGGGCGAGGTGCCGGGCAGGTCGCGGTGGCCGCACACCACAGCCCGGGGAAAGAGGCGGCGCAGGCGGCCGAAGAGATCCGCGAGGCGTTCGGTCTGTGCCGGGGTGCGGGTGTCGGCGGGCCGGCCTTGGGCGTCGAGGCCGCCCTCGTAGCAGACGCCGATGGAGCAGCGGTTGTAGGGACGGCAGTGGGCGCCAACCTCGAGCAGGCCGCGGTGCTACGTCAGGCTGCCGTCGCGGCGGACGTAGAAGTGATAGCCCACGGTGCGGAAGCCCCGCGCACGGTGGTCGCGGAGAAGCTGCGCGGCGGTGTAGTCCTGCGTGCAGCGGGTGGCGGAGCAGTGGAGAACCAGGTAGCGGACGCTCTCCGGTCCGTCCATCAGCTCGCCGTCCTCCACGCGGGTCAGGAGGGCGCGTTCGCCCCTCACCTCCTCGCCGGCAATGGTCATCGGATAGTGGTCGTCTGTCATGACAGAAAGGGAATGAAGGGTGAACAACTGGTGATACCGAGTGCGGTCAGGGCAGCGACAGCCGCCTGAACAATGGCCTTCACGATGGAAGTCCAGGTGATTTTTCGGGTGGATTCAGACATTTTAGTTAATGGTTAGTGGTTAATGGTTAATGGTTAATGATTAATGGTTAATGGGGGAATAATTAATGGTTAGTGGTTCAATAATTAATAGTTAGTCACCCGGAGGGGAATTAACCATTAACCATTGACCACTAACCATTATTTTACAGCGGCGCTCCGCTCTGTCCACCGCCGTCGGAGTCTTCTCCGTCGTCAGTTCCGTCGGGGTCTTCGGTGCTGTCGCTTCCGGAGGTCGTGCCGGTGGCGCCATACTTCACGAGGCTGATCTTGTCGGGGATGAGGTCGTAGATGCGGCTGTTGTTCACCATCGTGAACGAGGGTCGGAAGCCGGGTACGAGGGCTTTCACCAGCGAGGCCGAGGCGTCCTTGGCGTCGGACACACCGGGGCGGTTGATGAAGCGGAGGAACAGCTTGCCGAAGCCCAGCAGCTCCACGGCATAGCCTTTCTTGATGTTTTCCGCCACGTAGTAGGCATAGCGGTCCAGGACGTTCTTCACGTCGCCCGGGCTGGCGGTGGACTCAGTGGCAATCTGGCGGGCTACGTCGTCGATGGTCAGCGTTCCGTAGCACACGGGGGCCACACTATACACGGTTTCTCCTTTGCGGTCACCCAGGCGGATGACATGTTGCGTCACTTTGTAAGCAGTAGGCATAGTCGTAAAAATTTTAATTGGTTATTAACTACGCTGCAAAGTTAGCACATGCGCCAAGGGGCAATAGGCGATACGCGTCGATAAGGGGGGATAAGAGGAGGATAAAAAAGAAGAGGGTGCATCAAAATAAAAAGTAGCTTTCATTTTGATACACCCTCTTCTCAGTGTGCCAGCAGGTCGGACACCTGACTGACGTTGCCGTCGCACGGCGCGGGCTCGATGCCCAACAGATGGGCCAGCAGCGGATAGATGCAGGTATTGTCGAACAGTTCCTCACGCACATACCCGCGCCGGAAGTCGGGCCCTTCGGCACGGAAGGGCACGCAGAGGTCCGGACCGGTAGGGTCGAAGCCATGGTTGCCGGCATTGACTCTGCCGTCCTCGGACACCACCCAGCCGTTGTCCGGCAGCAGCACGATGGGCGCCACGTTCGCGTTCGAACCGTAGCGCAGGTAGGCAGGCACGTCTTCCCGGCGCCACACGCGCAGGTGGGGCGCCCGTTCCAGTGCCTTCAGGATGTCGTCCTCATGGCCGTCCTTGGGGAAAATCAGCGTGGGCAGGTCGGCCAGCACGCGCTCACACCAGTCGGGCTTCAGATACTCCGAGAGGCGGATGATGCGCCGGGGCGAAGTGGGTGCCATGCCGTGGTCCGAGGTGACGATGAAGTTGATGTCTTCCCCGCCGGGCAATGCACGCACCCGGGCATACAGGCCGGCCAGCAGCGAGTCCAGTCGCTCCACGGCCGCGCGGGTCTCGTGGGATGCCGGGCCGTAGCGATGTCCGCTGGCGTCGGGTTCGTCGAAATAGAGCATCACAAGCCGCGGACGCCTGTCGTCGGGCAGGGTCAGCAGCCGCTCCACCTCGTCCAGGCGTTCGGCGTAGGTGAGCAGGGGCTTCTTCGCATAGTCGTGGTAGTAGTCGGGGTATTGTCCGCGGATGGCCACGTCGGAGCCGGGCCAGTAGACCACCCCCACCCTGACGCCCTGCCGTCGCGCCGTCAGCCAGATGGGTTCGCCGCCGAAGAACGAGCCGTCCTTCCCCGTGGCGGGGTCGCCGATGCTGAACGTGCGTCCCGAGGCCACGTCGTAGAAGCGGTTGGCGATGATGCCGTGATGGTCGGGCACGAGGCCCGTGGCCAGCGTATAGTGGTTGGGGAACGTCTTCGAGGGGAACGAGGGGCGCATCACCGCACGGACGCCGCGGCTTCCCAGAGAGTCGAGGAACGGTGTGTCATACATCAGCGGATAGTCCCAGCGAAATCCGTCGAGCGACACGATGACCGTCGTGTGCCGTCCGGCGTAGAGGCCGAAGGACACGAACAAGAATAGAATCAGGATATATTTTCTCATGGTGCAAATATAGTGATAAAAAAAGAGTCTATGCACTTTTCTTTTGCCTTGATGCAAAAGAAAAGATACCAAAAGAAAAAATCAAGCGCTGAAGCTCAGAGGCTACTCCGCCCTTTCTTTTTGCTAAAAGGCAGAAACTCGCTTCGCTCAGACAGTCTGCCTTTCTTCACGCAAAAAGCAAGGACTTCGCTTAACGCCTCCTCACTTAGGCGCAGGCTGCGCGATGGGAATGCAAATGATGTCTCTGTCATGTCGAGCTTGTCGAGACATCTTACGTAGCGCAAAGCTGAATGTGAGATCCCTCGACTGCGCTCGGGATGACATTGCACCAACACGCCGGAT
>CALUFR010000031.1 GCA_944319875.1 uncultured Bacteroides sp. | reverse complement strand
TTTCTTTCGTCTTGATACGAAAGAAAAGATACCAAAAGAAAGGATCAAGCGCTGAAGCTCGTAGGCTACTCCGCCCTTGCTTTTTGCTAAAAGGCAGAAACTCGCTTCGCTCAGACAGTCTGCCTTTTTTCACGCAAAAAACAAGGGCTGCGCTTCACGCCTCCTCACTTAGGCGCGGCTGCGCGGTCGGAGCGTGAATGCCCCCTCTGTCATGTCGAGCTTGTCGAGACATCTCACGTACAGAAGAATGAATTAAGCTCTATGTGAGATCCCTCGACAAGCTCGGGATGACAGCCCAACGTATCTCATCAGCGCTAACACGCCGGATGGCTCTCCGGCCTCACTGGAGGGGCGTGAAGCGGAGAGGGCGTTTTTGCGTGAAGAGCGGCATGCTGTCTGAGCGAAGCGAGTTGTGTGCCGCTTAGCAAAAACGCACTCGGAGTAGCCCCGGAAGTGCAGACGGGGTCCTTTGCATAAATTGCTCACGCTCGGCTGCATTCAAGCAAGCTTGATGCCGCACTCACTTAATCGCAATTTTCTTTTTGGTATCTTTTTCTTTCGGACAAGCAAAAGAAAAAGTACAACTAATATAGTATCATTATTGCCGTTGGCTGAAAAAAAGATAATCAATTATGGATAAGAGGACGTTTCTGATAGGCATTTTGCTCTTCTTGTTGGGAAGCTATAGCCCAGAGGGATGGGCACAGGACGACCTTCGGGTGCGTGCGGAGCGTGTCTATGAACACCTGCTGGCCGGACGGGGAGACAGCGTCTATGCCGCCCTCAACGACGAGGCGCGGCGTCAAGTCTCGCCCGCCGTGTTCGGAGATACGTTCCGCCAGCTGGAGGCGCAATTCGGTGCGTTGAAGTCGGCCGGGGCGTGGCGATGTGACGAGGCGCAAGGCGTGGAGTTCTATTATCGGGACGTGACGTTTGAGCGTTACGCCCTGCGTCTGCTTCTGGCTTTTGATGCGGACGGGCGCATGAATACCCTCCGCTTTGTGCCGGTTCCGGTGGAGGCGAAAACTCCGTCTGTCGTATTCGACAAGAAGCGGATGGAGGAACGTGACATCACCATATCGGTTGACAGCTTTCGCCTGCCGGGCACGTTGACCCTGCCTCGGGTGGAGAAAGGCAGAAGGGTGCCCTGCGTGGTGCTGGTGCACGGCTCGGGCCCGAATGACCGCGATGAAACCGTAGGTCCCAACAAGCCTTTCCGGGATTTGGCATGGGGCTTGGCCGCACGAGGGATAGCCGTCATCCGTTATGACAAGCGCACCCGGGTGTATGGCGCCGACTTCGTGCCGGAAGGCAGGCGGATGGACATGGATACGGAGACATGCGATGATGCCGTGGCAGCCGTGGAACTCGCCAAGACCTTGCCGGAAGTGGCGCAGGACAGCATCTTTGTGTTGGGACATAGCCAGGGAGGCATGATGGCGCCGCGCATTGCCCGACGCTCGTCCGCCGTGGCGGGCATCGTCATCCTGGCAGGACCTGCCCGCTCGTTGGAAGATTTGTTGGTGGAGCAATCGGCCTATCTGCTTTCCCTCTCGGGCGAGACCGCCGAGGCTCGGGCGAAGCTGGACGAGTTGCGCCGGCAGGCGGCCAATGTGAAACGTCTGGGGTCGGAAGGCTTCAACGATAGCATTCCCTTGCCCCTGGGCTTGCCGAGGGAGTACTGGGAATACCTGCGGCGGTATCATGCGGTGAAGGAGGTGTCGGCATTGAGTTGTCCCGTGCTGGTGTTGCAGGGCGAGCGCGATTATCAGGTCACCATGCAGGATTACACCTTGTGGCTGACGGGCTTGTTGGCCAACCGCCGTGCCCAACTCAAGTCTTATCCGGCATTGAACCACTTGTTGCAGGAAGGCAAGGGAAAATCCACGCCGATGGAGTATAACGAAGCGCGTCCCGTTCCGGCATACGTGTCGGAAGACATTGCCGGCTTCCTGCGGGGCAAGGACGTGCGTTAAAAGAACGGAGTATGGCAAAAAAAGAGAATACAACCAAGAGCTTTGTCCTGCGGGTGGACGCCGCCACGATGGACGCCGTGGAGAAGTGGGCTGCCGACGAATTCCGGAGCACCAACGGCCAGCTCCAGTGGATTATCAACGAAGCCCTGCGCAAGAGCGGGCGGCTGAAGAAGGCGAAAAAGGCGGAGGAAAACCCTGCGGACGAAAACAATAAAACAGAGACGATATGATAAAACTTTTTCATTTCAGCTATTTCTCAGTCAACCTGGGACCTTTCACCGGACGTGGTTGCCCCGATGTGCGCGTCCGGCCTGCCGTGGCGGATTGGGTCATGGAAGCATTGGCCGCGCTTATCATTTTGGCGGGGTGGATTGTGACGCTGCTGATACATATCAAGCAGGGAGTACCTCTTCCGGCAGAAATATGGATTATGCAGGGAGTGGCGACATTGACATGCGCCCTGCTGCTGGCCGCGGCACGTATGCCCGTGCGCTTCTTCAACTTTCCCGTGCGGGTGAGTGAACGTAACATCGTCCCCCAATACCTGCTGGCCACGCGCCTGACGCGCGCGTTCAATATCTGCATCTGCCTGCTCCTCGTGTCCGCACCTTGGGCGGAGGCCTCTCGGGCGGCAGCTGTGCTTACGGTCGCCTCGCTGGTGCTGATGGGATTGTCCCTGGTGGCCTATTACCTGCTGGCGTTGAAAAGCAAATAGAAATACCTATTTCTACTGATTTTACTTCGATTTATACTATTTTTTAGGTATTGCCCCATTTTTTAACCACCTCTACCTTTGCAGCAGAATTAAAACGATAAAAACTGTAAAGGAATGAAAAGAAAAACATTAGTGGTTACTTTGGGGCTGATGCTCTGTATGCCAACGGTTTGGGCAGAAAACAGAGCGACAAGCGAAGCCTCCAAAAAGAAGGAAGAAAAGAAACTGGAAAGCGCGGAGGCCGTGCAGATAACGGAAGTGAAGGAGCAGGCTCCCCGCAAGAAACGCTTCACCATCGGCGGATATGGCGAGGCGGTGTATAGCCGGAATTTCTATAGTGACAATTACCTGCGTTACTCCAGCCCGGACAATTACAAGGACGAGTCGCACGGACGCTTCGATTTGCCGCACGTGGTCATCATGTTGGGCTATGACTTCGGACATGGCTGGACGATGGGCAGCGAAATCGAGTTTGAGCATGGCGGCACGGAGAGTGCCGTGGAAATCGAAGAGCACGAAGGCGGTGAATACGAAAGCGAGGTGGAGCGCGGAGGTGAGGTCGCCTTGGAGCAATTCTGGATTCAGAAATCGTTCTGCCCGCAATTCAACGTCAAGTTGGGTCACATGGTTGTGCCCGTAGGTGCCACCAACGCCCATCACTTGCCTACGGAGTTCTTCGGCGTCTATCGTCCGGAAGGCGAGAACACCATCATGCCTTGCACCTGGCACGAGACGGGACTCAGCCTGTGGGGACAGGCAGGCGACTGGCGTTACGAAGCCATGCTGCTTCCGGGGCTCGACTCCGACCGCTTCGGTGACAAAGAATGGATTAAAGGCGGTGCGGGCAGCCCTTACGAATTCAAGATTGCCAATGCCATGGCAGGAGCCTTCCGTGTGGACAATTTCTCGGTGAAAGGCTTGCGCCTGTCTGTCAGCGGATATGCGGGCAATACGTTCAGCAACACGCTGAAGAAGGCCACGCTGAAAGACTATGACAACGTGAAAGGCACGGTCCTGATTGGCGCCTTCGATTTCCTCTATGATGACCACAACTGGGTGGCCCGTGGTAACTTCGATTACGGTCATTTGTCGGACGCCGCCTTGATTACCCGCTATAACAGCAGTTTCTCAAACGATTCTCCCGCCAAGAAAACTTCCGTGGCTTCATCGGCCATTGCCACAGGCGTGGAGGTCGGTTATGACCTCTTCGGCTGGCTGGGCAAGAAGCAGCAGGAGAAAGGCCGCAAGCTTTACCTCTTCGGACGATATGAATACTACGATTCCATGTTCGAGACCGAGGCGGCCATCACGGATTACGAGCAATACGGACGCCAGCGCATCGCCTTCGGCATGAACTACTATCCGATGAAGGAAATTGTCATCAAGGGCGAATATTCCTTAGGCATCCTGAAGAGCAAATTCAATAACGAGCCGGCCGTTTCGCTGGGCGTGGCCTATGCCGGATTCTTCAACCTGTAATCAGAAAAATCATACAAAATAATCATTAAATCAAACTAAGACAATGAAGAAGTATTTGAGATTTCCGCTCTACGTGGCCGTATCGGTCATGGTAGGCATGAGTGCTGCGGCTTGTAGTGATGATGAACCGGGTGTAGACCCTAATGAACTCACCGCTCAAGAGCAGGCATTGAAAGAGATTGTGGCGGACTATACGGACAAGACGGTTGTTCCCACTTATCAGGGCATGGCCGATGCCGCCATGCAGCTCCACTCGCTGTGCATCGACATCCGTACTAAAAAAGCCAACGGCACCTTGACCACCGCCGATGTAGAAGCTGCCGGCGAAGCTTGGAAACTGGCCCGTGACTATTGGGAAAAGAGCGAGGCTTGGCTGTTTGGTCCCGCAGGCGATTACTCCGTTGACCCGCACATCGACTCTTGGCCGCTGGACAAAGTGGGCATGGACGCCCTGTTGAGCAATCCCGCCCAAATGGCCCAGATGGATGACGAAGGCGTCTATGTAGGCAACTACCTGGGTTATGCCTTGCAGGGCTTCCACGCCATCGAATATATGCTGTTCGAACTCACGAACACCAGTGCCAACGGCAATGCCACGGCCAACTCGGAAAGCGTGGCCCACAACTTGAACTACACACCCGAAGAGTTGAACTACCTCGTAGGCCTTGCCGCCGACCTCCGCAATCAGTGCATCCTGCTGGAGGCTTGCTGGGCAGGCACGGAGAACGTTTCTTCAGAGAAGCAAGACATCCTGACGGAAACGGAACTTGACAAAGGCATCAACTTCGGCGAGCGCATCAAGAATGCAGGCCAGGCAGGTAGTGAATACGTCAACTACCTGGACGTGATGTACGACATCATCACCGCTGGTATCCAGAACATCGCCAACGAAGTGGGCAACATCAAGATTGGTAACCCCACCGGAAAAGGTCTGCCTTCAGGCGGCATGGAGTATGACCCCAACTACATCGAGTCTCCCTACAGCCTGAACTCCATCCGCGACTTCGTGGGCAACATCATCAGCATCCGCAACGCTTACCAAGGTTCTCCCTCGGTAGACGGCACCATCCAAGTGGCAACAGCTACACTGAGTTCCTATGTCGCTACACTCGATCTCAATTTGGACAACCGCGTGAAGGCCGCCATCCAGGACGCTTACGACAAGATTTCCTTGATGGGCGAACCCTTTGCTTACACCTGTGGCGCTCCTGAGTACAACACCATCAACCAGGATGCCATCGACGCCTGCAATGTGATGAACAACATCTTCGATGAAGTAAAGACCTTGTTGCAGGCTAATCACTAAATGAAAATTTAGCAGCCGAAGGCTGCAATGGTTAATGGTCAATGGTTAATGGTTAATACGTGGTAAAAGAACTCATGCGCAGCCCATTAACCATTAATCATTAACCATTGAACATTGCGGGCAAAGCCCGCTAAATTCCAATTTAAACTTAATATATCCTTTTGATTGATATGAAAAAACATCTTTATTTACTTGCTTGTCTGGCTATGGGCCTTGTGGCTTGTAGTGATGATGACATAACTTCCGACAATCCGGATAATCCCCAGCCGGAAGAGTTGCCGGAGTGGTATTACACGGGAGGTGAATTGGGCACCACGTTCAACTCCTCATCCACGGCTTTCGAAGACCCCACGCCCGTAGTCGATGCGGACGCCACCATGACCGCCTCCTTCAACCGAGGTGAGCAGTTCTTTGAGAAACCCTATACGTCCAACTTCGAGGGCATGCGCCACGGATTGGGTCCGGTGTACATCCGCACCTCCTGCCAGCACTGCCATCCGGGTTATGGACATGGGCAAAGCCAACCTGCCGGTTCGTTCAATACGAACAAAATCGGTAACGGTTATCTGCTCGTGGTTTACAATCCCGAAACCAACGCCTACGTTTCTTGGTTGGCCGGCATGCCTCAAACCCAAGCCGTGGCACCATTCAAATCTCCGTTGGATGAAACACAAATCCAACTCACGTGGCACGAATATACGGACGAATGGGGCAACAAATTCCCCGACGGCGAGACTTACCAGCTTCGTTATCCGGAGGTAGAAATACCTCAGTCGGCCGTGTATGTGTACAACAAAGGTTATGACCTGGGCAACTATGATGTCCGTCTGGAGTCTACCATCGGCATCTACGGCACAGGCTTGCTCGATGCCATCAGCGATGAAGACCTGAAAGCCGAATACACCAAGCAGGAAAAAGAAGGCTACTTGAAGAATGGCCTGAATCCCAACATCTTCGCCAATGGCGATTGGGTTGGACAGTATGCCAATACAGCGCAGGGCGGTGACGGCACGAAGTATCCTTTCCGTTACACGTATGCCTTGAGCCGCGGACCCTTGCAGGATGCCGCCGGTGCCAATGCCTTCTGGAACATCACCAACGCCACACGTAGTGACCGACGTTTCCATTACCTAGATGCCGCAGGCACTTACGCCAAGTATTCATCAGAAGACCCCGATGTACAGGCCGGCTTCCGTGCCTACATCGAGCAGGCAGACCCCGACCACAGCCATGCCGACTGGCACATCCAGAACCCCGACGGTACATACAACGAACAGCAGAACATCTACAACTACCTGACCTCAAAGGAACTGGATGTAGAAGTTTCCGACCAAGACTACATCGACCTCATGGTATGGCATCGTGGCTTGGCCGTTCCTGCCGCACGCAATGTGGACGATGAAGCCGTACTGCGTGGCAAAGAACTGTTCGAGCAACTGAATTGCACGTATTGCCACAAGCCCAGTTGGACAACGGGCCATGATGAAATCCGCGACCCTGCCCGCTTCTTCGTGGGCGAAAAGGCCGACCAACTGCCCCGTTACCCGAATCAGAAGATTTGGCCCTACACGGACATGATTCAGCACAAGCTACACATGCAGAACGACATCCGCACCGGATGGTGCCGCACCACTCCACTTTGGGGACGTGGCTTGCACCAGCGTTGCACCGGTGCCGAGTATGCCGACCGTCTGCACGACTGCCGTGCCCGCACCACGATGGAAGCCATCATGTGGCACGGAACCAGTCCGGAGAGCGACGCTTACGAACAGATTGTGGAGTTTCGCAAGTTGTCTAAGGAAGACCGTGATGCCGTGGTGAAGTTCCTCGACTCCATCTAAATGAAAATTTAGCAGCCGAAGGCTGCAATGGTTAATGGTCAATGGTTAATGGTTAATACGTGGTAAAAGGACTCATGCGCAGCCCATTAACCATTAATCATTAACCATTGAACATTGCGGGCA
>CALUFR010000030.1 GCA_944319875.1 uncultured Bacteroides sp. | reverse complement strand
ATCCGGCATGGGATTCGCTCTGCTTCGACTATGGCAAGAACGAGGTACTGCACTTCCTGCTGTCCAACTGCAAATATTGGCTGGAAGAGTTCCACTTCGACGGCTTCCGCTTCGACGGCGTGACCTCTATGCTCTACTACAGCCACGGCTTGGGCGAAGCTTTCTGCAACTACAACGACTACTTCAACGGCCATCAGGACGACAACGCCATCTGCTACCTGACGCTGGCCAACCGCCTCATTCATCAGGTGAACCCTAGGGCCATCACCATCGCCGAGGAAGTTTCGGGCATGCCCGGACTGGCCGCCAAGTACGAGGACGGCGGATACGGCTTCGACTACCGCATGGCCATGAACATCCCCGACTACTGGATCAAGACCATCAAGGAAAAGATTGACGAAGACTGGAAGCCGTCGAGCATGTTCTGGGAAGTGACCAACCGCCGTCAGGACGAAAAGACAATCTCCTACGCCGAAAGCCACGACCAGGCACTGGTGGGCGACAAGACCATCATCTTCCGCCTGATAGACGCGGACATGTACTGGCACATGCAGAAGGGGGATGAGAACTACGTCGTGAAGCGCGGCATCGCCCTGCACAAGATGATCCGCCTGCTGACGGCCACCACCATCAACGGAGGCTACCTCAACTTCATGGGCAACGAGTTCGGACATCCCGAATGGATTGACTTCCCGCGCGAAGGCAACGGATGGTCGTGCAAGTATGCCCGCCGCCAGTGGAACCTGGTAGACAACAAGAACCTGGCCTATCACTACCTGGGTGACTTTGACGCCGAGATGCTGAAAGTCATCAAGAGCGTGAAGAACTTCCAGGCCACTCCCGTACAGGAAATCTGGCACAACGATGGCGACCAGGTGCTGGCCTACATGCGCAAGGATCTGGTATTCGTTTTCAACTTCAACCCCAAGCAGTCGTTCACCGACTACGGTTTCCTGGTGCCCGCCGGATGCTATGAAGTCATCCTGGATTCGGACAACCCCGCCTACGGCGGCTACGGCTTCAACGACGACACGGTGAAGCACTTCACCCTACCCGACCCGCTCTACAAGAAAGAGAAAAAGGAATGGATGAAGCTCTACCTGCCCGCCCGTACGGCCCTGGTGCTGAAGCGTTGCAAATAAAGCGGCAGAACGCCTGCATAAAAAAAGGTAACCGGATTCACGGTTACCTTTTTTTATGAGATATCGTATCTTAATATACGTTTACTTCAAGCTATTGATATAGTTCAGCATGGTAGTAGCGTTGCCTTTGATTTTCTTTTGGGCGGCGTTAGAGTCCGACAGCAAAGGAAGCATCTTCTCTATGTACTTCTTGGCTTCAGCAAATTCAGTCTTAGCCTTCTCCAAATCCGTCTGTACCAATGCGGCACCTTTCGTATAATAGATGGAAGAAAGACTGTTCAACGCATTCAGGTTTTCAGGCTGAATGTCCAGCGCCTGCTTATAGGCGGCCACTGCGGCATCATTCTTCTTGGCGCGTTGAGCCATAATTCCTTGGTTGACATAATACGTGGCGTGCATGCTCACCAGTTTCTTATTGCCGGGAACAGCTTCTATGGCTTCTTTCAGCGTAGCTACATATTCGTCATTCTTCTTCAGATCCTTCAATGCGCCGGCCTTGCCGATGTAAGCGTTAACCAGGTTGTATTTCTTCTGAATGGCGATATCAAAGTACTTCACGGCGTCTGCCGGTTTCTTTATTTTGTCGGCACAGATACCACAGTTGAATGCGATAACCGAATCCTGATTATTAGTCTGGTTCAGGTAAGAACTGAAGTTCGTGTAAGCCTGTTCATAGTTTTTAGCTTCCAGGGCAGCAATGCCGTCGTTTCTCAATTTTGCAAGATCCGCTTCCTGAGCGAAAAAAGTTGTAGATGCGCAACACAGTGCGAGAGATAAGATTAATTTTTTCATATTGCTTTAATAATTTAAAAATGTAGTTCCAAAAGTAAGGGTACATCTCGTAAGAAACAAGTCCCTTTCACGTTTTTTGAATATTAGGGGCAAAATGTAACATGTATTAGCGTTTGCCCACCTCAACTTGTCGAGAGATCTCATGCGGTGCAGATATATATATATTATGTACTAGTTTATGTCCGACAAAAATCTAAGCTACGGCATCCGGACCTCCTTGGAGAATTTCGGTCGCTTAGATAAGATTGACATCCTCCCCCTGTATGCCCTCTCCAATTTATTCAAATCATAATATGCTAGCAAACGTTTTCCTTTTCTCTTTGGACTTATCAATCCGTTTGCGTATATTTGCGGCAAAATACATTGACGATGTGACTATGTGTAAATTCTCTGAATCTACAAAACAGAAGCTCGGGAATACAATCGTGTATATTGCTCACCATACACCCAACCTCAGTAAAACGAAGCTGTTGAAACTTTTATATCTGATGGAAGAACGTATGGCTTTGAAATATCATGTCCCGTTCATCGGTATCCCGTTTGAGGTATGGCAAGCCGGTCCTGTGGCAAAAGACGTGTTCATAGACCTTTCAGACGGTCCGTTTCTTCTGAAGAGTTTCGTAAAGACTGATTTCAGGGATGGAGGAACTTTCATAGAAGCGATAGCCGATTTTGATGACAGTGAGTTTTCTGAGTGTGAGATAGAGATGATGGATGAGATTTTAGTTAAATATGGCAACATGAAAGCATCCGAATTGGTCTCAGAAACACACAAGGAGGGCACTTTGTGGTATCGGACGGCAGCCCGTTCCGGATTGTTGGATGCTTTCAATAAGCATGAATGTAATAATTCCGACTTGCAGATTAATTTTGAGGAAGCCATGCCGGATTGTGCAGCTGAGGATTATCGCGAGAGTTTAAACATACGGCAGACAGCCAACCTATTAAATGCCGGGAACCATGTTTGAAGAAGGAAATTTATTATTTTTCAGGCCTTTTCTATTCAAGAATGGAGCAACCCCGGAAAACAAGTTCTTTCTTGTATTGAAAAAGTTGGATGGCGACATCTTGCTTGCGAGTTTGCCCACCTCAAAAAATCATGTGCTCCCATACCTAATCCTTACCCTCTTCGGACTCCCCAGCTCCACTGTGGGCGATAATATGTCCTATTTATTCTACCCATATCCCTATTTAAAGTTGCAAATTTTTCGGATTCATTCGGGTATCTTCTATTGACAGGATTATAATATCCTTTTCAAGAAATCCTCCACACGCCTGCACTCTCCGCGTTCATATTGCTTCATTCCTATCCGGATATCCTCCCATACATATTCCGATATAGCATCCTGTATTGTTTCAGGTCTATTCTCATAAGCCACAGCAGGTTCATGCGCTTCCGGTGCCCAAACTTCTTGCTTTTTATATTCTTTGCAATTGTCCATCCTTATAAAAACGTTTTCCTTTTCTCCTTGCGAAGATACGAAACATTCCCCGAAACGCCAAACATTCTATTTCTTTTTCACCGGAAAGCGAGCATGACAGAAATCGGGCGAAGCCGCCCTGTCGCCGCTCCGCCCGATTTCCCTGACACCTAAAACCTCATAACTCATACCTAACACCTAATACCTAATCCTCACCCTCTTCGGGCTCCCCAGCTCCTCCCGTTCCGTCACCGTGAGCCACCCCTCCTGCTCCAGTTCAAACAGGGCCGGATACACCCGCAGCTTCTCCGCACCGCTGTGGGCGATGATGTCCTCCACCGCCACCCCGTCGGGATGCGAGCGGATGTAGGTTTTTATTTTCTGGATATCGAGTTGTTTGTAGTTCATTTACCTAAACCTAATTGCTTCAAGCATTTCCGATTGGCTATTCTTCTTTTCTTGTCAAAGAACCATCCCCACTTATTGAAGTATTTGATAACTGAGCAAATGTGATATTTCAAAAGCTTCTTATTTTTATAAGAGCCTTTTCCATACTCATGATAAACGGAAACGTTTGGATAGAACATCGTCCGTGACACTTCTCCTATCCTGCGGCATAAGTCCAAATCCTCCGCATACATGAAGTAACGCTCATCAAATCCTCCAATCCGTTTCAATATATCTACACGCATAAACATGAAACACCCTGAGAGTGACGGAACTTCCATTTCCTTATCATAGCCGGAAGCATGCAGTTCAAATCTCTCATCCAGTTTCTCTTGAATGCTTCTGAATGGCAAGAAGCGGCGTCCAAACAAGTTCAACGGCGTAGGAAGCAATTTACACAAATATTGGATGTCACCATTTGGATAAAGTATTTTGGGCATGACCAGTCCACAATCCGTATTTCGATTCATGTATTCAGTTAATACCTCTATCACCTTTCCATCCCAATATATATCCGGATTTATGACTACATGGTAATCGGCTCCCTTGTCTATCGCTTTTTGGATAGCAATGTTATGCCCATGACCGAACCCCAAGTTTTCACTATAAATATATACAATTTTGGAGGACTTCCCGCTCAACTCACGTAGACCGTCATTAGTGGAGTTATCAATCAAATATAAAGTTTCAATACTCGATTGTATTACACAATCCAACAGATTAGATAATTCTTCTGTAGGAGTATGGTATGCAACAATAGATGCTGTTATCATTTTGAAAAGTTATAAATTATCATTCGGATATTCGATTAGGCTTGTCCAATGCTTATATTTCCTGTCTTCAGCCATATATTTTTCCTGTACTTTGGCAAATTCTTTGCAAAAATCATCCCCATACAATAAATCTCCGTAATTTTAGCCTCTGAGAACATTGTGGTAATCGTTTAAATGTTATACTTGAGCAGTATGAATTCAATACTTTTATCGCTATATCGCTATATCCCTAATTTTCAAACAACTAATTCCAGTCCTTATATCGAACTCGCATTAATATAAACGTATTCTGTTTTAAAAGCTGTATTTTCCCATGAGAATTTTTCAAATTGCTTATATGCTGTTTCTTTTAAAGTGGCACTTACCTTTTTATCAAATAAACATAATTCAATTGCATGAGTTAATTCATCAACACTAGATGGATTAATTAATATTGCAGCATCTCCTACAACTTCTGGTAAAGATGAGACATTGCTTGTTATCACAGGAAGGCCATATCCCAAAGCTTCCAAAACAGGTAAGCCAAATCCCTCATAAATAGATGGATATATAAATAAAGAACAAGAAGATAATAAAGTAAATTTTTCAGCGGATGAAACAAATCCAGTTAACACAACTTTATTTCCGAGTTCTAATGATTTTAATAAATCGAAAATTTCATGATAATACCATCCTTTTTTTCCTACAATGACTAATTGATATTCTTTATTGACCTTATAACTATTTGCATATGCTTTAATTAAAGTAGTTATATTTTTTCTTGGTTCGAGTGTCCCAATAAACAACAAATACTTTCCTTTCACTCCAAACTTTTCTTTTACATCTCGAACTGTTTTTTGCTCAATGACAGGTAAATTTGCTGCTAATGGAATTACATTTATTTGTGCATTAATATGTTTCACATATTTATAAAGATCATTCCTAGTAGAATTAGAAACACAAATAATACTATTAGCATATCTACAAGCCAACTGTGTAAAAAAACGAAAATAATATCGTTTAATAAAAGTGTGTAAGTAAGGATATATGAAGAAAGTTAAATCATGAATAGTTACTATTTTTTTTAATTGTCTATGAGTAAATAAAGGAAAACTATAATGCAAACTATGAAGAATATCAATCTTATATTTACTGCAAATATGTGGAATAAAAAACTGCTCAAAAAAGAAACGAAAAAAAAAGTTTCTATATATTTTAGAGTTAACCTTTATAAGATTTCTAGATGCAAATATTGTAGCAATATCATCATCGTCATCTTGAACAAGAAAATAATACTCGCAATTATTAGAATTTGGAAGCCTCTTAAAAGTTTCTATAGCATATACTCCTACACCCACTTTTTGCTTCGGAATTTGAGTCAAATCAATTAGAATATTCATATTATCTGATTATTATTTTAGCAATAGGCATCTAATTTTGACATCCCCTAGTCTCACTGAGTGAGATAACGGGGCAATTTCCACAGATGGAACGTAAAAAGGAAGAGTTTCCTCTCCCCTCCGAACGGCTGCTGACTTGTACTGGAACAATACGAACTCAAGGCTCCCTCTATCATTTGTGAAACAGATTGTAGGATACTTTGTTTGTAAGCACTCAATAACGTTCACCCTCCTAAAAATCAGGAAGATAAACTTTTTTGTATTTGAAAATTTAACGATTATAGTGTATTATACGGCCATTGACATGGGGACAAGTTCGTCATAATTCTTATTCCCCTCCATCAAAAGCCTGATTGTAGTTGCGATATAGTCACGGGCATTGAGACCTACATTCTTGCAGGTTTCTATCAGAGTGAAAAATGTCAGCGCAGTCTCAACCCCTTCCTCACTGCTAAAAAACAAAGAGTTTTTCCGATGTACCGTAAAAGGACGGATGGCTCTTTCTACAAGCATGTTGTCTATGGTGTACCTACCGTCTTTCCTGTAATTCTGAAGCCCCTCCCAACTATTGACCATATAACTGAGTGATTTCTTCATCATCTCACCGTAGTGTTTCCGTTTACTGTTCAACAGCTTCACCGCCCTTTCATAAATGGAAGCCAATATTCGGGTCACATCATCCTGACTTCGTCGCTTCTTTATTTCGTGAGGTTTCAAACGTCTCAGGATGCATTCTGCCTCTATCTTATACAATTCGCCTATTTTCATTACAAACCATTCCGCATCCGCATCCTTGTTCGCCTCAAAGGTCATGGCAAACTTGTTGCGTACATGCGCCCAACAAAGCATGAACTCACATTGGGGATTCACCTCCGCCAGGTGTTTGTATACTACATACCCGTCTGACTGGATACTGCCCAGAAAATCTCCCAGGAAAGTTTCTATCGGACGGCTGCCGCGGCTGTCGTTCTCGTCATTGTCATAGAAGAAATAGGTGATGTTCTCCAGCTTATTCACCAAAGCCCAAACGTATTTTTTATAATAGTGACCAAGCTTGGTCCCGTCATTCAGGAGCTTTATCCTTACCTTTATCCAGGTCTCGTCTATATTCAGCACAGACTTCACTTTCAACAGCCTGGATTTCAGTCTCACCAAAACAGGACTGAGCATCCCGGCTCCTATCTTAAGGGCGTTGGATATCGTGTTATTGCTGACGGTGAACTTGTCAAGGACATTACGGATCCGCTCACGGTACACCGGGGTATGCAACTGGTATACGTCACTCACAAGATCGGCAAACAGCTCCGGAGTGAGGTGGGTACCGGGAATCACATTCGCCCTTGGCATCGTATTGTCTGTCTCCGGATGAAGAGGACGGTAATATTCGTGACAGACACCGTCTTTGTCCTTAAATACGGCCACCCGGTAACGTTTCAGCTCAACATAGCTGACGCGGTTGTATTCATCCACATCCTTGAAGTGGTCAAATACCCAATCTGAGGGGACACCCTCCAAAGAACTTTCAAGGACAACTTTCCTGGCGGCATCCATCGGGGTGTAAGGGCCTCTGGGACCCCGTTTGGCATCCAAATGTTCGGATTTCACCTTGGTTCTATCCAAGGGGGCTTCCGGCTGTTCGGACTCCTGCTTATCTGGCGTGGAGGGACCGGGGCCTTCACAATCGTCCTTCTCCTCATCACGGCTACGCTTCTGAGACGGCAGCTTATGTTTCCTACCCGTTGATTTACGGCCAAAGGCCATTTTGTTATGGCGGTTATTGAGGTCACGTAAGTCAGCATTCTCTTTCTCACGCTCATCCAGCCTCTTCTGCAAATCGGCGATAACCGAACGCAAATTTGCTATCAGAATCTGATTCTGCTCGGAAAGACGGTTGCTGCGGTCTAATTCGGATTGCAGGGAACGAATCATCTCATTGGCGTTCCTTATGGTCTCCTTCAAATCCCGGATAGTTTCCAAAAAAGCTTCACGTTCCATATCAGACAAGGGTTCTTCCGCCTTGGATTCCAGATCCAAGGCATTCAGATAATGAGATCTCATTACCATCTCTTCCACTGTCCGGTCTTTCTTTTTCATGCAATAAAGATACGAAAAATATCTGACAAGACAATGAGTGCAGACAGGCTAATTATTTGATTGTCAGTTAATTAATATTAAACACTAATGGCTTTGACAACAGGACATTCTATCAGTGCCACAAGATATTTGAAGTCCAACTCATAGATAAGGGTATCGCCTTTGTATACCGGTTGCAAAAACTTATAACCTTTCTCATAAGTGACATCATAAAGAAGACGTTTATGATTCTTGAACCGGATAATCTTAAGCGTCTGCCGGTCTTTGGATAAGAACACATAGGCGTCACCGTTATAGGGATTCTTACCCAACGACTCAACTTCCGCAAACAACCGATACTTGCCATAACGCATATTTGTAACGCTGCTGACATACCATAAAGTAACTCCGCCGGTAACCGCTAACATAGGACCTCCAGCTTCTCTACCAGATACTGCATTTGCCGGTAGGTTAAGTTACTCTGTCGGATGGAAAGACCTCGGCTGGTTCGCACGGTTATACCAAACCGTAACGGAGGATCTTTCGGCTGCAACGAAGTATCATCTTCAACTGTTTGTCCCTTGGGACCCATCAGTCCGTCCTTATCAACTATCTCAATGGGATGAACAGGGGACTTCACTGATCGCTTTCTCGACTTGAACCATCTCTCAAAGTGTGAGTAGATGATACCATGCTGCTGGCAGAAAGCAACAATTGAAATCTGATTGGGAATGCCTTCCTTTTTGTAGAGTTCGTAAATACTCTGAAAATCTTCACTACTTGCCATAAACTCTTAATTTAAGGTTTGCAGTGCAAAGGTAATACCCGATTACTTTTCTGCCTAAAACGCTATTGAGTGCTTACCCGTCATTAGGCTCACGATGAAGCCGCTCACGAATGATAGACAACACACGGCTGTGCTTGCAACGCATATCGGTAAAATCACGCACATAATAAAAATGATTCAGACCGGTAACACTCAGCATAACCCCTCCAGTTTCTCTATCATCCGGACCAAATCCTGATAGCTTAAATTCTTTTGGGATAAGTGTAATCCATTGTTGATACGAATGTCAATCCATATGCGAACGGGATTCTCATCATCGCTTTTTGATACAGGTTTAGGCCCATCACCGGCCTTGGTTTCTTCCTCATGGCTAATCGAAGGAGCACCATCAATCTGAACTTCAATAACTCTTTTTCGGGTATCCTTAAACCATTTCTGGAAAATGTTATAAGGCACTTTGTTCTTCAAACAAAACGATTGGAGAGACTCTCCATGAGGCAAGGCCTCGCTCTGGTACTGAAAGTAAAACCTTTCAAGATCTTCACTGCTATACATGATTCCTAATTTTTGATTCGCAGCGAAGGTCGGGATTTCAATCAATAGCCAATTTTTGACTGCTTACTGGTTAGTGGTTAATGATTAATGGTTAATGCATTTCCACAACCGTTTTGGGAGATGCTTCGACTGCACTGCGTTCCGCTCAGCATGACAGGGGCGGAAGGAGGTGCAGATAACGCGGAGTTGATTGGATTAATTCTCACATGACTCACGGAGGCGCAATTCGGTTATCAGTTCATCGGAAATATATAAATCTCCCATCAGGTAAAGATAATCATTAGCGTTGTGCAACCGAAGGCTGGTTTCTGAATTGTAAAACAAATCCAATGCACGCTCCGGAGAGATGTTTAGACGTTTGGCAATCAGTGTAACCACACGCCCCACTTTATTCCACATTAAAATATCACTCAACATGGCATCTAAATTACTGTATATTTCACAAACTTTAAGCAATTGTCAATCAAATGCTGATTCAACAGACAAATTTGATTGTTTGGGGCTAAAAAGGTCAATCGCTTCAATGCTTCTTCCGCACTCATAAGTCCGGCTATATATGACTCAACTGTATCAACTACTCGGTCATCGGCAACGCCTCCTTCAATCCAGTCGTATCCTTTCCATAATTGCTTTCCATTGCGATTTCCTGCAATAAAATCGAGCCAAGCTTTATCATAGCTTTCAAAAATCAAGTATTTATAGCCCGTCATTGCAATATCTCTATCCAGTTGGTATTCATTCAGAACAGGGGTAAGTTGCCGACGGTCAGCCATACGATTAGCCCAATCACAGGCTTGCTTTTTATGAACAGTGACATAAAAGCCTTGCCCAAAGTCTAACCCCGGTCTTCCTATTCCAGCCAACGGTTCTTTTATTATTGCCGTTCCCCCATGATACACTTTCATTCCTGTTCCTCCTTCTTTGCGGTTGTCTCCCACTGCAACAGGCATCCCGCTATATCCTCCGTAATATTTTCACGGCTTTCGGCATGTATCGTTTCATAATGCTTTAAGATATAGCCTTCTATCAGATTGACACGTTTCATCCGTCTGTAGATTTCATCCGGAGGAAGGTTCCATTTTCTTGCCACGCTTTCAATACAAGAAGCTGCAAATATCATTCTGTCTTCAATATCCCGTTGAGTCATAATGTCACTGCCTTGTAAACGCATAGTGCAAATTAAATGAAAATTTTGCAGATATACAAGGGGGATATGTGATTAATGGTCAGATATTATATGGTTAATGGTCAATGATAAATGGTTAATGCTTTTCCACAACCGTTTCGGGAGATGCTTCGACTGCACTGCGTTCCGCTCAGCATGACAGGGGCGGAAGGAGGTGCAGATGACGCGGAGTTATGCTTACCGCTTCCGTGTATTATCTACAGTCAAAATATATTTCAAAAAAATCTTTTTTGGTAAGACCGAGATTTCTCAATGCATTTTTCACGATGAACTCCGGCACAGGGGTTATGTGAGTCTGCAAAATAATAGGCCGTGTCAGATCCTTGCGCACCCACTTCTCATGTCCACCCTCTGTGGAGATTTTCCTACAACCTACTTTATCAAGAAATTCCCTGAAATCATTCAATGGGACATTACTTAGTTTCTGAGTATTCATGTGAGAGAAGGTATAGAAAAATTCTCCATATATCTCGAATATTCTCTGTTTTCTATGATATCCTTGAAATCCGGATTTTTTTTCATCATGGTCACTGTGTCCGGTGAAGTGAACTTGCGCTGTTTCATGCTTTTCACTTTCCAGCCATGTTTCTGCAAATCTTTTACAAGTGTATTTTTATGAAGGCAATATTCAATATATTGCCTCATAACCTCGCTAAAAGATTTTTTTGCCTCATATTCATTCTCACCATAACCGGATATGTCAAGAGCGGGGCAATAAGCAATATACATGCCGTCCTCTACAAATATGTACACACCGAGCACACAGTTTAATTTGGAGTCGCCGGCATCATATTCCGCTTTAAAAGAATGGGTAAAAGGCATATCTATTTACGATTGAATTGGTAACCAAACTTTAAATTTCTTATTTATTTGCGCAAAGATAAGCAATCTTCGGGGAAAAACAAAATTAATGGTAAATGGTCAATGGTTAATATTAACATCCTCTTTCATCACTTCGCAATACCACCTCGAGATGCGAATCATCACGCCGAAGCCGGCGAGGGTCTTGATGAAATAGAATTTGTTTTTCACCCGGTGGAGCTTGCCTGTCATGCCGGCGAAAGGACCGTGAACCACGCGAACCATCTTGCCGGGCTTGGCGTCGGCGTCCTCTTGGGTCATGATGTGGGTGTCGCTGAAGTTGGGGTCGCACAGGGCACGAAACTCAATCATCTCACGATCCGGCACTTCGCACCATTCAAAAGAGTCTTCCTTGCGGAGGGCGTAGCAGGTGACGGGGCATTCGCCGAGCATCTGCATCAGGTTGTGCTGGCTGTCGTCCTTCTCCAGGAATATCAGGTTGTGGACCACGGGAGCCAACACGCGTCGGGCATGACCTTTCCGGTCGGGCTTCTCAACGTACATCATCGGAATGAAGTGACGCTTGCCTTTCTCGGTCAGGAACTGACTGACTTTCAGCTCCTGGCAGTTGAACGAGCGGAGTATGTACCAGACGGAGGGAGACATTTTAATTGATAATTGAGAATTGATAATGGATAATTAACAATGGACAATTGATAATGGATAATTGGGAAATTCGGGTTGTTTTTGCTTTTGCTTATTTGTTTGGTTTATAAAATCGGGTTGTTTTTACACAAACAGTGCAGGTTTGGTCAGGGGTATATCCTTCTTTCCGGTCCGTTCGAGGGAGCGAACAGCCGTGCCAACTAACAGATAATAAGGATATAGCCTGACCAAACCTGCACTGTACAAGAGCTATGGCTCACAGATGAATAGGCATGGAGCACTATAACAAGTCGCAAAAATACGCCTTTATTTCAGAAGAAACAAATATCTTTGCAAAAAAATAATGAAGCGGCGGCGGGAGAAAGCGGGAAAGTAATCCATAGAAAGGGACAGTCCGTAAGCGATATGCCATCCCTTGTACACCGCAAACGCGAACAGACATTAACTGTTTTTAATTCTTCGTTTTCAGGGAATGAAATTTTATTACAAATTTAAAATTATAAAATATGACTATTAAAAGGAATGACCAAAGTAATCTGCCTGAGTATATGAACCGTGCAGCAAGAAGAGGAAGAAAAAGGGAAAAGGATTTGAGAGGGATAATACACAACAGGCTCGAATACATCGAATTTTTTCTCGACGCTTACTTGTCAGGAGATTTCGGAGACTACGAGGGGAAAGGAATAGCGCCCCTCGCGCGTTTTTTTGACGGACAGGAAGATCTTTCTCAACAAGAACTACAAGCCACTGAGTTACAGTACAATAGTTAAAGATATCTATACCATTTTGGAGGAAAGAAAACGGCGGGAAAAGAAAGGACTGGCGGGGAAAAAGAAGAAGGCATGAGTGTATAAACCGTAAGCTTTCTTTTAAAAATATCCGATGTGAAATACGGGGCGTACTTTTGCCCCGTAATTTTTAAAAACCATCGGATATGAAAAGACTGAAAAAAATGGCTTCGGCCAACGAAGTGACCAAAAGGCGGTGGGCTATACGCATCTGCCTGGAGAAGAACTATGACGAGACTTGCGCCGCCCTGATGGCGGATCGGTTGGAAAGCTTGCTGGACTACATGCAGTATGGATATGCTGTCGTGGCACACCGCAGGCAGGACGGCGGGTTCAGGCTGGTGAGGGCCACTCTCCTGCCCTACGAGCATGCCTTCGGGCGTAAATATGACATCGGACGGGTGACGGGAGCGGTGGTCTACTGGGACGTGGACCGACAGGCCTGGAGCAGCTTCCAAGTGGAGAACTTTCTGGAGTGGAAACCGATAATCTGACACTGCCATGGCCATGACATATACAGGTGTAATGTATTTCCCCCTGAAGGTGAACCTGCCGGAGGAAATGGCCGTGGAGCTGGTGGAAGCCAGATACGGACTGAAAGGCACGGCGGTGGTGATGAAACTGCTGTGCAAAATCTACAAGGAGAACGGCTATTACCTGACCTGGGGCGACGAGCAATGCGCGCTCTTCAGTCATAAGGTGGGTCGGGACGTCAGCGCGGAGGAAATGCAGGGCATGGTGGACATCCTGGTGGCGAAGGGGTTCTTTGATCGCCGGATGTACGAGGAACACGGTGTGCTGACCTCGGCTGATATTCAGAAAGTGTGGCTGGAAGCCACGAAGCGAAGGAAAAGGGAGCTTGCCTCCCTACCCTTCCTGCTGGAAGAATTTAAGGCGAAGGAGGAAGTAGCAAAGAGCACGGCTGATAAGTGCGAAGAGCCACATGATGTATCGGAAGGCACCTCGTGTGCATGCAATTCTGACGAAAATGCAGACAATTCGTCGCAAAGTAAAGAAAAGCAAAGCAAAGGAGAGCAAAGGAAAGCAGGACTGAAGGAGGAGAAATCCGCGGGATGCAAACATGCTCAGGAGCCTCCGGACTATGCCCGAAACACACGGACGCACAACTACGAGGGCCTACTGCTGACTCTGCGCCAACTGCGCATCGTCGATCCGGCGGACGTGCAGGCCATCCTGCGCCTCTCGGACTACGGGCGGCTGGGCGGCCACGTGTGGAAGGTGATACACAGCACCTCCTGGAAGAACATCGCCTCTCGGGGCAAGTATCTGATTGCGGCGCTGAGCAAGGAAAGGAGAGATGATTGATAATGGAGAATGGAGAATTGATAATGATGCAGATGTTTTGTCGGCAGGATGTCTGTAAGCCGGAAACAGATTGCAGGCTTCCTGTAAATGAAGATTGAGGTTACTCCCTCATCATTCTTCATTAACCGCTAATGTCTATTATCCATTATCAATTCTCCATTATCAATTATCAATTATAAAAAGTACTGCCCTTCTTCCCTCAGGCGTTTCCGCAGGAAGTCCACGTCGATCTTGTGCACGTCGTTGCGTGTCTGCTTCATGGCGTGCACGGCGGCCATGCCGGCGGCTTCGCCCGTGACCAGGCACGGAGGCATCACACGCAGGCTGCCCGACGACTCTACGTCGGTGGAAATGCAACGCCCCGCTGTCAGCAGGTTTTTCTTGCCTTTGGGCGTGAGACAACGATAGGGAATGCCGTGTGACTCGCCTTTCTTGTAGCGGGTGGCTTTGTGGCCTTCCTTGTGGATGTCTATGTAGTAACAGTTTCGGCCAATCTCGTCGTCAAAAGACTTGCGGTCCAGCCAGTCCTGCACGGTGAAGATATAGTCGCCTTCGATCCGACGGCTGTCACGCACACCCAACAGCGGGGCTGTCTTCACCAGGAACGATCCGCCGAAAGCCTTGGGATGGAACTCGCGCATGGCTTCCGTGTACTGAAGGGCGGTCTCCCGGCCAACCATCATGGCTTTGCTCACGGCCCAGGGGTCGGTGGAATCTACGTTGTCCAGATGTCCGGCATTGAACTGTACCACGTCGGGGCCTACCAGATTGCTGCACAGGTGGCTGTGTACCAACGGATAACGACCCGAAGCGATAGCCTTGTAGACAGGACTGTTCCGATTGCTGGTGTGGAGAGATGGGCCGGTATTGTAGCGGTATGTGTCCACATTGGCCACGGCGAAACATAATGAGGAGCTTTGCACCACTCCGTTCTCGTCTCCGCGCCGGAATGACGCGCCCGCCCATGCGGACAGATCACCGTCGCCCGTGGCGTCGACAAACACCTTCGCCTTGAAAGTGGTCAGTCCGGCTTTGTTGGCTACCATCACCGCGTCCACGGTTTCGTCGTCCTTCATCTCTACGCCGGCCACCTTGGAGAAGAACAGCACCTGTACACCGGCTTCGGTGACCATGCGGTCATAGACCCTCATCAGGTGTTCGGGCTCGATGTTCACCCAGTTCAGCTTGTTCTTGGGTTCGTGAGGCACTCCCGCCTTGGAGGCGTTGAATATCTTTTCGGCCAGTCCCCGATAGATGATCTTCTCTCCATCGGAGAAGGGACACCACGCCGGCACCATGCCGGCCGTTCCCATACCACCCAGCTGACCGGTGGCCTCGATCAGCAGTACCTTGGCGCCTTCGCGGGCTGCCGATATGGCCGCCGTACATCCGGCCGGGCCTCCGCCCACGACAATCACTTCCCAACGGTCGTCCACCGGTATTCTGTTCCGTCCTTTACTTCCTTCTGTCCGCTGCGTTTCCGCATGTCCTTGCAAGACCGGGAGCCCTAACGAGGCGGCCAGCAGACCCATTTTCTTCAAAAAATCTCTTCGTGTATTCATTGTTGTTCCGATTTTTGGGCAAAGATACAAAGACTTACATTTGACGGATGCAAAAATCTAACTAATTTGTACCAGATTTGAGTCAAATATGGCGTCAAAACAGCGAAGCCAACACCAGGCGTAAGGCCTTTCATTCCTACGAAATCAGGTTCTAAGAATATTTATCTTCTTAAGTTTTTGATATGTTATACATTTGTTATACTTTTGCTTTATCATTCTAACTGCTTATTGTTATGAAAACAACTATTGAACGCAAACAAACCGCTTTCCGGCTTCGCACTGATTTGATGAACGAGCTGCGAGAAGAAGCCAAACGAGAGAACCGAAGCGTGAATAACCTCGTTGAAATGATGCTTTCCGAAGCCCTGAGGGAGCGCCGTTATAATCCTGAAACCGCGGCTGCCCTACAGGAAGCACGATCGGGGAAATATGCCGGTACGTTGGACATGTCCGACTTCGACTCCTTCATGCAATCCGTTAATGCCATAGACTGATGAAGGACGTACGCTACAGCACCGCAGCCAAGAAAGACTTGAAACGTTATCGCAACGATCCGCACAAGATGCAATCCCTGTACGAGACGCTCGCAATGATTGCACGGGATATCCCTCTTCCCGCCCGCTACCGTCCCCACATGTTGAAAGGACGATATACGGGGTGTATGGAATGCCACGTAGAGAGTGACTTCCTGCTGATATGGGTGGACGAGGAGAAGAATACGATTGAGGTTGTACGCGTAGGCTCTCACTCAGAGCTTTTCTAAGCAGCCCCAGCCGCATACAATAAAAAAACAAATAAAAAGGCGGCTACATTCACATGTAACCGCCTGATTTTCAAGAAGAGCGGCAAGCGGGATTCGAACCCGTGACCCTCAGCTTGGGAAGCTGATGCTCTACCAACTGAGCTACTGCCGCCTGTCGAAGTATTTTTGTCTTTACAAACAGAACTTTTCGCAAAGCGGGGACAAAGATAAATACTTTTTT
>CALUFR010000029.1 GCA_944319875.1 uncultured Bacteroides sp. | reverse complement strand
AAATATTCACCCAAGGACAAGGAAATATAAAAAAAAAGTCCGTTATTTGTGTTTTGAAAACCATTTAGCAAGAAACAGACATGGAATTTTCAGCCAAACAAATAGCTGCCTATATACAGGGAGAAATTGTGGGAGACGAGAACGCGACCGTGCATACCTTTGCCAAAATCGAGGAAGGAATTCCCGGCGCCATCTCGTTTCTGTCCAACCCGAAGTACACTCCCTATATCTACGAGTCGAAGGCCAGCATCATCTTGGTGAACAAGGACTTCGAGCCCGAGCATGAAATAAAAGCCACCCTCATCAAGGTGGAAAACGCCTATGAGAGCCTTGCCAAGCTGCTCACGCTCTACGAACAGAGCAAACCGCAGCTAAAAGGCATTGACCCGCTGGCCTACGTGGCTCCCACGGCCAAGGTGGGCGAGGACGTCTACATCGGCCCCTTTGCCTACGTGGGCGACGGAGTGGAAATCGGTGAAGGCACTGCCCTGCACCCGCGTGCCACCGTTTGTGCCGGAGCCCGTGTGGGCAGTCATTGCATCCTCTATCCGGGCGCGACGGTCTATCACGACTGCCGCGTGGGCAACCGTTGCATCCTGCACGCCGGAAGCGTCATCGGTGCCGACGGGTTCGGATTTGCCCCTACGCCCGAAGGTTATGAAAAAATTCCACAAATCGGCATTGTCATCCTCGAAGATGACGTGGAGATAGGAGCCAACACGTGCGTGGACCGCGCCACCATGGGCGCCACCATCGTACACCGCGGCGTGAAGCTGGACAACCTCGTCCAGATAGCCCATAACGACGAGATAGGCTCGCACACGGTGATGGCCGCGCAAGTAGGCATCGCCGGTTCGACCAAAGTGGGCGAATGGGGTATGTTCGGCGGCCAGGTGGGCATCGCGGGACACATCCACATCGGCGACAAAGTGATATTCGGAGCCCAGTCGGGCGTGCCCAGCAGCACCAAGGCCGACCAGCGCCTGATAGGCACGCCGCCCATGGAAGAAAAAGCCTACTTCAAGTCGCAGGCCATCTTCCGCAAGCTGCCCGACATGTACTTCGAACTGCATGCACTCCGCAAGGAAGTGAACGAACTCAAAGAACAATTAAAGAATAAATAAGACTTCATGTTGAAACAAAAGACTCTGAAAGAAAGCTTCTCGCTCAGCGGCAAGGGCCTGCACACCGGCCTCCAACTGACGGTGACCTTCAATCCGGCTCCCGAAAACCACGGCTATAAAATCCAGCGCACCGACCTGGAAGGACAGCCGGTTATCGACGCTGTAGCCGAGAACGTGGTCGAGACGACACGCGGCACCGTACTGGCCAAGAACGACGCGAAAGTCAGCACCGTAGAACATGGCATGGCAGCCCTCTACGCCTTAGGCATAGACAACTGCCTGATACAAGTGGACGGTCCCGAGTTCCCCATCCTGGACGGAAGCGCCCAATACTATGTCAAGGAAATAGAGCGCGTGGGCACGGTAGAACAGAACGCCGTAAAAGATTTCTATATCATCAAATCGAAGACGGAATTCCGCGATGAAAAGACCGGCTCGTCCATCATCCTGCTGCCCGACGAGAGCTTCAGCCTGAACGTACTGGTGTCCTACGACTCGACCATCCTCCCCAACCAATTCGCCACGCTGGAGGACATGGGCAAGTTCAAGGAAGAAATAGCCGCCAGCCGCACTTTCGTTTTCGTGCGCGAGATTGAGCCCCTGCTTCAGGCAGGACTCATCAAGGGAGGCGACCTGGACAACGCCATTGTCATCTACGAGCGCGAGATGTCTCAGGAGAACTTTGACAAGCTGGCCGACGTGATAGGCGTGCCCCACATGGACGCAAAACACTTGGGCTACATCAACCACAAGCCGCTGGTATGGCCCAACGAATGCGCGCGCCACAAGCTGCTCGACGTCATCGGTGACATGGCCCTGATCGGCAAACCCATCAAAGGTCGCATCATCGCCACCCGCCCGGGCCACACCATCAACAACAAGTTTGCCCGCCAGATGCGCAAGGAAATCCGCCTGCACGAGATACAGGCCCCGACATACGACTGCAACCGTCCGCCCATTATGGACGTGAACCGCATCCGCGAACTCTTGCCCCACCGTTACCCCATGCAACTGGTGGACAAGGTCATCGAGATAGGCGCCAACTACATCGTCGGCGTGAAGAACGTCACCGCCAACGAGCCTTTCTTCCAAGGCCATTTCCCGCAAGAGCCCGTCATGCCCGGCGTATTGCAGATTGAGGCCATGGCACAGACAGGCGGCCTGCTGGTGCTGAACTCCATCGACGAGCCCGAACGCTACTCCACCTATTTCATGAAGATAGACGGCGTAAAGTTCCGCCAGAAGGTAGTGCCCGGCGACACCCTGATATTCCGTGTGGAGTTGCTGGCTCCCATCCGCCGCGGCATTTCCACCATGAAAGGTTACATCTTCGTAGGCGAGAAGGTGGTGTGCGAAGCCGAGTTCATGGCACAGATAGTAAAGAACAAATAAATTAATAATGAAGGATGAAGAATGAAGAATTTCCTGCAACATGCTCACCGCACCAAGCTTGAATTCTTCATTCCTCATTCTTAATTCTTCATTTATATTATGATCAGTCCTTTAGCATACATCCATCCCGAAGCGAAGATTGGCGAGAATGTGGAAATCGCCCCTTTTGTCTTTATCGACAAGAATGTAGTCATCGGCGATAACAACAAAATCATGCCCAACGCCAACATCCTGTATGGCAGCCGCATCGGAAACGGCAATACCATCTTTCCAGGTGCAGTCATCGGCGCCATTCCGCAGGATTTAAAGTTCAGGGGTGAGGAGACAACCGCCGAGATAGGCGACAACAACACTATCCGCGAGAACGTGACCATCAACCGAGGCACAGCCGCCAAAGGCCGAACCGTCGTGGGCAACAACAACCTGCTGATGGAAGGCGTACACGTGGCCCACGATGCGCAGATAGGCGACGGATGTATCATCGGGAACTCCACCAAGATGGCCGGTGAAATCGTTATTGACGACAACTCTATCATCAGTGCCAACGTATTGATGCACCAGTTCTGCCGCGTAGGCGGTTTTGGCATGATTCAGGGAGGATGCCGCTTCAGCAAAGATATTCCGCCCTACATCATCGCCGGACGCGAGCCTATCTGCTATGCGGGGCTCAACATCGTGGGGCTCCGTCGCCGAGGCTTCTCCAACGAGACGATTGAGGCTATCCACAACGCTTACCGCCTCATCTATCAGAGCGGCCTGAACACCACCGACGCCCTGAACAAGATCGAAGCTGAAATGGAAATGACACCGGAGATACGCTACATCGTGGACTTCATCCGGAGCTCCAGCCGAGGCATCATCCCCGGAGGCAAGTAATAATAAAGAGAACTAACAAGTACTGAACTATGATTTATAGATTTACAATGATATCCGACGAGGCGGACGACTTCGTCAGAGAGATACAAATTGATCCGGAAGCCACCTTCTATGACTTCCACAAAGCCATACTCAAATCCGTAGGCTATACTGACGACCAGATGACCTCTTTCTTCATCTGTGACGAGGACTGGGAAAAGGAAAAGGAAGTGACCTTGGAAGAGATGGACGACAACTCCGAAACAGACAGCTGGGTGATGAAAGACACCCGCATCGACGAACTGGTGGAGGACGAGAAGCAGAAACTGCTCTATGTATTCGACTACCTGACCGAACGTTGCTTCTTCATCGAACTGAGTGAAATCATCACCGGCAAGAACATGAAGGGCGCTAAATGCACCAAGCAGCAGGGCGAAGCTCCCAAACAGACCGTCGATTTCGCTGAATTTGAAAGCAAGAACAGCGCCGCCCTCGACTTGGACGAAAACTTCTACGGTGACCAGGACTACGACATGGAAGACTTTGACAAGGACGGCTTCGGAGGATTCGACGAAGGAAGCGGAGGCAATCCTTACGACGAAGACAGATACTAATTACAATGAAGAATGAAGAATTTCCGCTTTGCGGATGAATGAAGAATTCATCCCACAGTTCTATTCTTCATTCTTCATTTTTAATTCTTCATTCCCCTTGACTCTCCTCGTACTCATAGGCCCCACCGGTGTAGGCAAGACGGAGCTGAGCCTGCGACTGGCAGAGGCGTTCGATACGTGTATCGTGTCGGCCGACTCACGCCAATTGTATGCCGACCTGAAGATTGGCACGGCTGCCCCGACCGACGAACAACTCCGGCGGGTGAAGCACTACATGGTGGGCACACTGGGGCTGACCGACTACTACAGCGCCGCCCAATATGAAGCCGAAGTACTGAAACTGCTTGACGAATTATTCAAGGAGAAAGAAGTCGTGTTGCTGACCGGCGGCTCGATGATGTATGTAGATGCCGTATGTAAAGGCATCGACGACATCCCCACCGTAGACAACGAGACACGCTCGCTCATGCTCCAACGCTACGAGGAGGAAGGCCTCGACCGCCTATGCGACGAGCTTCGCCTGCTCGACCCGGACTACTACCGCATTGTGGACTTAAAGAACCCCAAGCGCGTCATTCACGCCCTTGAGATCTGCTACATGACGGGGAAAACCTACACGTCCTTCCGCACCCGGCAAACCAAACCGCGCCCCTTCCGTATTATCAAGGTGGGACTGACCCGTGACCGTGAAGAACTCTACGAACGCATCAACCGCCGCGTAGACCAGATGATGGCCGACGGCCTGCTGGAGGAAGCCCGCCGCGTCTATCCGCATAAAGACTATAACTCACTGAACACCGTGGGCTACAAGGAGCTCTTCAAGTATCTAGACGGTGAATGGACGCTGGACTTCGCCGTAGAGAAAATCAAGCAAAACTCCCGCATCTACTCCCGCAAGCAGATGACGTGGTTCAAACGCGACACCGACATCCGCTGGTTCCACCCCGAACAAGAAACGGAGATACTGGCGTACCTCCGTTCACAACTATAATTTATTGATAGATTTCCCACAACCCGGGCCTATCCAGCCGGCGGTAAAGCGCCTGCATCTCCTCCCTATCCACTCGGCCCTTACGACGCCAGCCTTCCAATACGGGCATCGTCTGCCTGAAGTTCTCCCGCTCAACGGGAGCCAGCAGCTGCATGTAGCCACTGCCTTCGGCATTGTATAACAGAAACCAGTGCATATAGCGCTCACTGCCCATGCCCCAGTCCAGGGAGAACACCTGTTCTTTCAGACGCAAGGAAGCAGCGGACAAGGGGGAAGTGCCCAACGCTTTGTCCATCACGACCATCGACGGCAGAGCCTCGTCCACCCACAAAGGCACGGCCACGCCCGTAGGCGGATAACCCAACACGGTCCACATCGTGGTGAGACAGGCGGCCTCGTCCGGCTTCACGCCCTGCACCACGACCGAGCAAGAAGTACTGCCGCGGGGGATAAAGTCCTGATCGACAAACCAGCCCGATGCCTCCTTGTCCGTAAAGGGCGATTGACGCAGGTCGATGCCCAGCAGGCAGTTGTGGAAAGAGCGCGACAAGTCGCAGAAGATGCGCTGAGGCGTGACGGCCTGCACACGAGCCAGTGGCTGAAGCACCCGCTCGGCCTCCTTATAGCGCACCACGCCCGCTCCCGGCCCGTATTGCCCGGACTCGGAGAAATTGGTGCGGGCCACGTAACCCTCGGGCGCTGTCACCGGGTCGTTGGCGTCATATATCTTATAGGTATAGTAATCCACCTCGAACATCATGGCACCTCCCCGCGCGTCTATCACGCCGAAGTTGGCCTCTATCCGGCTGGGCTTGGCCAGCGTGTCGAGGAAATGGCGGAAGTCGTCCACAGTAGCGCAAACCTCAAGCGCACGATAGATGACCCGGCCATTGGCTTCACCCCGTTCCTCGCCGTCCTTCACGTCCACGAGGTTATAGCTCTGCGTATTCATCAGGGCGAAGCCCGCCGAGTTGGCGCCTATCCACGCCTCGCGCTTCAAGTGGAAGTCAGCGCTATTGACCACGGCGATGAAGTCGTACTTCTCTCCACGAACATACTCCACATGATTCTTCAGGAAACCCGTGTCGCGATGTTTCCACAAGAGAGGGCGGCCGTCGGGTGTCGCCCGGCCGGATACGACAGCCGAAGTGCAGGCCTCAGCGGGCGCCAGCCAGACAAACAAGAGGGTCATCAGAAGCAGAAAGTGTTTCATATCCAAGTAGTGTTTTTTATGTTCACGGAGAACAAAGATAACGCAAAAAAGAGAATTAACAGGAAAGAGCCCGTTAAAAACTCCGTTATTCCTCGGCCGACACCCTCCGAATGGTTTCCAACAGTTCGTCACGCTTCTGCTGACTGGTTCCTATGGTGATTTTGCGCACCACTCCCTCCTTGTCGAGCACCACTGTAGTGGGTGTCTGCTGCACACCAAAGATTTTCCACAACACAGAGTCGCCCGCCACTTGATGGAAGCGGAAGCCACGGCGCTCCACAATCTTCCGTATCTGTTCAGGCGTATTCCAAGTGACGGCCAGGTAATTCACATCGGGACAGGCGTCCATCCATCCGTTTAATTCGGGCATCTCGCG
This sequence comes from uncultured Bacteroides sp., assembly GCA_944319875.1. Lineage (GTDB taxonomy): Bacteria > Bacteroidota > Bacteroidia > Bacteroidales > Bacteroidaceae > Bacteroides. The sequence goes on along the minus strand of CALUFR010000029.1, from coordinate 31,889 downwards.
AATACAAGGGCCACACCCCGTATACCAGAAGTTCAGCACCAACGGACGCCCCTGCGTATTCCGGTCGGTCCATCGGGTGCCGTCCGTAGCCTGCACACTGAAAGGCTTGATGCGTTCCCCCTCCTTCAGGGCCATCTTGGGCTTATGGGTAATCATAGACAAGATTTTTTGGTTTTCTGCGGCTTTTTTCAGCCAATAGTCGGCATCCTTCACTTCGGACAGAGGGAGGGCATATTTCTTGGATTTTTCACTCAGCTCGATGCCCTTTACCAGCAACACCATCCGCCCGACGTCACTCTTCAGGATAGACACCTGATAAGTGACACCTTGCAATTCGGAGGGCAATTCCGTGAAGAAACAGCCATCTATCAGCATCATCGGCTTCTTTGAGTCAGTCTTCTGCCCCCAGGCTGAAAACGTCATGCCACACAGCAGGCATGCCAACAAGAGAATGTTCTTCATGATCTTCCCTCCCTGCTTTCCGTATAAATTCCTTTCATAATATCTCCGTATTTTTTGTAAATAACGAGATAATCTAGTTCTTAAACTAATTTTCATAGTTAATTAAAACTAAAGCGTATAGTTACGTGGAAGTGGACGAAGCATTGGCAGGATCTATCAAACCATAGATAAAATACCTACAAATAGGGATTGCATCGTACGCAAAAAAAACGTTAATTTGCGCCCGAATAAAAAACAGCATTCGCCAAGAGGCTGTTAGTAAAAAAAACAAGCATTTACGCCCATGAACGAACCGCATAAATACAGCGCCACGGACAAGATGAGCGACCTCATCTGTGACAACTACTCCCTACTAATGGTGATGAGCCGCTTCGGCCTGTCGCTGGGCTTCGGTGACCGCTCGGTGAAAGACGTCTGCGAGGCACAGGGAGTGGACTACAAGACCTTTCTGGCCGTGGCCAACTTCATCAGCCACGAGTCCTACACGTACAGTGGCGAGGAGGACGACTTCTCGCTCACCGCCCTGATGGATTACCTGAAGCAGGCGCATGCCTACTTCCTCGACTTCAACCTGCCTGCCATCCGGCGCAAGCTCATCGAGGCCATCGACTGCTCGGGCACGGAAGACGTGGCTTTCCTCATCCTGAAGTTCTTCGACGAATATGCCAAGGAAGTGCGCCGACACATGGAGTACGAAAACCAGGCCGTCTTCACCTACGTAGACGGGTTGCTGGAGGGACACCTCTCCGACACCTACAGCATCGCCACCTTCGCCAGCCACCACAATCAGATAGACCGCAAGCTGACGGAGCTGAAGAACATTATCATCAAGTATTACCCCGAAAAGGAGAACAACAATCAGCTGAACGCCGTCCTGTTCGACATCTTCAATTGCGAACAAGACCTGGCGTCACACTGCCAGGTGGAGGACTTCATGTTTGTACCTGCCGTGGCACAGATGGAAAGGAGACTGAAAAATGAGCACTCATAACCAGTCGTTGAAGATTGCCGTGGCCGAAGCATCCGCCATCATCCGTAGTGGTGTGTCGGCCGTATTGAAACGCATCCCTAACCTCGACATCCATCCCATCGAAATAAACTCCGTCGAAGCGTTGGATCATTATGTCCACATGCACCTGCCGGACATGATTATCATCAACCCCACGTTCGGCGGATGGTTCGACCTGCCCGCCTTCAAAGCCGGACATTCCCGCCTGGCAAACGTGAAGTTCATCGCCCTCCTCTCGTCGATGACGGACAACAACCTGCTGAAAGACTACGACGAACGCTTATCCATCTGCGACGATCTGGACACCATCACCAACATGCTGAACAGCCTGACACACAACGAAGCGGACGAAAGCGACGAAGAGAAAGGCAATGAAGCCGAGACACTGAGCCAACGCGAGAAGGAGATTATCACCTGTGTGGTGAAGGGCATGACCAACAAGGCTATTGCGGACAAGCTCTACCTCTCCATCCACACCGTCATCACCCACCGCCGCAACATCGCCCGCAAACTACAGATACACTCGTCCGCCGGTCTCACCATCTATGCCATCGTCAACAAGCTGGTGGAGCTGAGCGACATCAAGGAAAAACTATAAAGACATCATCCCCCAAGGAGATATAAGGAAATTCCCGCCCTGCGATATCACATCGGAGGGCGGGAATCTTTTTACCTTAATAAAAAGTGGTTACGTAATTATGACTAACTAATTCATTCAAATCTGATGTTGCAAAGATACGGCTTCGGATACATTACCGCAATCGCTTGAATTAGGTATAATTACACCTTCCACTCGCTAATAGTAGGTAGTTCACGCATATCCGTGCAGCCCGCCCAGCAGGAAGTTGACTCCGAAGTAGGTAATCAGTACGCAGAAGAAAGCCCCGATGGCATAGACGTGGAAGAACACGGGGCGGCGGAAAGCGGGCAATGAAGCCGGGTGGAGCATCAGCGCATAGACGAGCATCGTAATGAGTGCCCATACTTCCTTGGGGTCCCAACCCCAGTAACGTCCCCACGACACATTGGCCCACACGGCACCGATGAAGATGCCTATGGCCAGAAGGAATACGGCGGGATAGAGCATCAAGCGGCTGATGACCTGCAAGCGTTCTACCTCCGTGTGGCAATCCCGGCGGGAGGTGGTCAGCACCAAAGCCGCCACGCCGTTCAGCATGATGAAGGCCAAGAGGGCGTAAGCTATCATAATGACCGCCACGTGGATGCTGAGCAAGGGCGAAGCCAATACGGGCAGCAAGTTTGTGACCTGCGGATTGCTCTCGCCCATCATGGACACCATCAGTGCCAAGCCGCACACCAGATAACCAAAGGGAATGGTCAGGGGCATACGGCGGTGCAGGCAGAGGGTAAGCGCGGCTGCGCAAACGGCCAAGCCCTGCATCGTCTCGTGTCCGTTGCTTAGAGGCACATTGCCGCTGACAAAGCCTCGCAAAGCCATCAGCACCGCCAAGTAAAGCAAACCGATGCCCATCAAGGCCAACAAGGAAATGTCCACCCGCTTGTCACCGGTCCTGCCTTGCATCAGCCGGCGGCAATAATAACCGAAGGAAAGAAGCCCCAGCACCACCGAAACAATGGCCAAAGGCAAGCTGTTGTTCAACCGATTGTAAAGCCGCTCGGAGTGAATGCGGAAAGCGGACGGAGCCAGGTCGCCCATCTCACGCTCCTGATAACGGCGTATCATCAGCAAGAGAGCGTCTACGGCGGAGAAATCCTTTCGAGCCACCTGTTCGGCCACGTAGTTCATCGACCCGCGGACAAACACACCCACCTCGTGTGGCATGGTGTGGGGCAGGCGGTCGGCCAACGAATACCACGCCAGCCGTTGGCCTCGTCCCAAAGTGTCCGCCTCCATGCGGAAGGGATAGATGCGCCACAAGCTGCCCGTGGCCACTCCGCTCACCAAACTGAATTTCTCGTTGGCTTCCTCCACGGCATGTTTATCCTTGCCTTCCATGGCGGACAGATGTCCGGCATCCAGTTTGTAACCCTCTACGCCCGCAAAATCCGCCAGGCATGCCATCTTTCCGTCAATGCCCAGCAAGCGTTGCACGGCCGTGTTCTTGATGCGGATGCACGGCTCTTCTTTCCACGAGTCATAGTAGAAGAACCATCCGGTCAACACCTGTTCGGGCGTCAGGCCCTTGTAAGTCGGCTTGCCAGTGAGTTTTACGGTAAAATCCTTGGCCAATGTCTGAAGAGGGCAGATGCGGTCGTTGTAATAAATATAGAGGTGCCCGAAGCTTTCGGCCGTCTCCCGCGGCAGGGTGCGAGGCACGTCCGCCGCCTGGGCATAACCACACGCCGTAAGCAGGACAATCATCGTCAGAGGCCTTCTCAACAAGGGATGGCGCAGAAGGCGGCGGAAAGCACTTTGGCGGTCAATGAAATAGAGCAGGAAGGACACAAGCAACAAGGCATAACCCGCATAGGTCAGCCCGATGCCCCACGGGTCGTAACTGACGGATAAGGTCGTGCCCTGCCCGTCGGTGTCATAGCCCGACTGGTAGAAGCGGTAATGCCGGTAACGGAAGATGTGGTTCATCGAGACACGGCCTTCACACACATCTCCTCTGTCCGTAATCGTAAACGTACTCACGAAGTCCATGGGCGCCACCGTGCCCGGATAGTACTCCAACATGAATTCTTTCAGCCGCAAGCCGAACGGCAAGGCATGTTCCGCTCCATCGGCATCGGTGAAAACGGATACATCCTCCGAAGCCCCTTGCCGCAAGTGAACGCTGCCTTGAAGGCCGAAGAGATGGGTGACCAATGCACCGACCAAGATGAGGACGAACGCCCCATGCAACAACCATGCACCTGCCCGCAATTTGCGCCTCAACAGATAGCACAAGCCCACGACCGCCAATGCCGCCCACAAGGCCACGAACCACGGTGAGCCATAGATGTAAGCCGTCACAAACGAAGTGCCTTGCATTTTCTCCACACAAGTGGCCACGGCCAGTATCAACACCATCAAGCCAATGAGGCCGAAAGACATGTTTTTGAGTAATTTCATGAGAGTTTGGTAAATTGGAATTTAGCGGGCTTTGCCCGCAATGTTCAATGGTTAATGATTAATGGTTAATGGGCTGCGCATGAGTCCTTTTACCACGTATTAACCATTGACCATTAACCATTGCAGCCTTCGGCTGCTAAATTTTCATTTATAAAACCAATAACACACGTATATATATGAATACAAAACCATTACTCGTGGCAGGATTGGGGCTGTTCCTGTTAGGCTCCTGCCACAACCACGATGCCCACAACCATGAAGCGGAAGGGCACGACCACGAAGCGGAAACCGCCGCGCATGACCACGGAGACGAAATCGTACTGACACCGGAGAAAGCACGTGCAGCAGGTGTACAAACCAGCATCGTCCAACCCGGAAGCTTCCATCAGGTTATCCGGACAAGCGGGCAGATTGTCGCCGCACAAGGCGAAGAGACCTTTGCCGTAGCACCCGTGGCGGGTGTCGTCTCTTTCCGCCGGAAAGTTACCGAAGGCATGTCCGTCGCCCAAGGCAATCCACTCCTCACCTTGTCATCAAGACACATCGCCGAGGGCGACCCGGTCACCAAGGCACGCATCGCTTACGAGACGGCGCGCCGGGAGTACGAGCGCATGAAGCAACTCCTGCCCGACAAAATTGTGTCGGAGAAGGACTTCCTGCGTGCCGAACAGGCCTACGAGAACGCCCGTATCAACTACGAAGCCTTGGGAGGAAGCCACGCTTCGGACGGTGGGGAACTGGTACCCGACGGAGTAACCGTGGTCGCTCCCATCGGCGGATACGTCAAATCGCTCCTGGTGAAGGAAGGCGACTATGTGCAGGTGGGACAGCCCTTGGTGAGCGTCACCCGCAACCGCAAGCTCTACCTGCGTGCCGATGTGTCGGAAAAATACTACAACCAACTTGCCGGAGTGACGTCCGCCAACTTCAATACACCTTATAATAATAAGACGTATCGCCTCAGCGAACTGAACGGACGTCTGCTATCCTATGGCAAGACGGCCACAGACCAAAGCTACTACATCCCCGTCACCTTCGAGTTTGACAACCAGGTAGACGTCACGCCGGGTGCCTTCGTGGAGATTTACCTGTTGTCATCCCCTCAAGAAGGCGTGCTCACTCTGCCCCGCACAGCACTGACCGAAGAGCAGGGCAGCCACTTCATCTACCTGCAAGTGGATGAACACGGCTACAAGAAACAGTTGGTGACCATCGGCGGTGACGATGGCGAACGGGTGCAGATACTCTCCGGCCTGAAGGCGGGCGACCGTGTCGTGACGCAAGGCGCTTACCAGGTGAAACTGGCTTCGGCCTCCAATGCCATCCCGGCACATACACATGAACACTAATCAGGAGGGCCTATTATGCTGAATAGAATCATACACTTCTCCCTGCAGAACCGCATCCTGGTGCTGGTCGCCTCGGTGCTGCTGCTCGTAGGCGGCACGTACACCGCCCTGCATACGGAGGTAGACGTGTTCCCAGACCTCACCGCCCCCACGGTGGTCGTCATGACCGAAGCCAACGGCATGGCGGCGGAAGAGGTGGAACAACTCGTCACCTTCCCCATCGAAACATCCGTCAACGGTGCCACCCACGTGCGCCGTGTCCGCTCATCAAGCACCGCGGGTTTCTCCGTGGTCTGGGTGGAATTTGACTGGGACACGGACATCTACCTGGCCCGGCAGATTGTCAACGAGAAACTGATGCTCGTCACCGAAGACCTGCCCGACGGTGTGGGACAGCCCACCATGGGACCCCAGTCGAGCATCCTTGGCGAAATGCTCATCATAGGCCTGACCGCCGACTCCACCTCCATGCTTGACCTGCGCACGCTGGCCGACTGGACCATCCGTCCCCGCCTGCTCTCCACGGGCGGCGTGGCGCAAGTGGCTGTGTTGGGCGGTGATATTAAGGAATACCAGATACAGTTAGACCCCGAACGCATGAACCACTACGGTGTTACCTTGGGCGAAGTCATGGAAGCCACGCGCGGCATGAACCTCAACGCCAATGGCGGGGTGCTCTATGAATATGGTAACGAATACATTGTGCGCGGTGTCATTGCCGAAACCGATGCGGAGGAGATGGGACGCGCTGTGGTGAAATCGGCTACAAGTGACGGGCTACAAGCCACGGGCAGCACGTCCCCCCGCCCCGTCCTGCTGGAGGACATCGCCGATGTGCGCATTGGAGCCAAAGTGCCCAAGCTGGGAACCGCCTCAGAGCGGGGCAAGCCAGCCGTGCTGCTTACCGTGACCAAGCAACCCGCCACGAGTACGTTGGAACTGACCGCCAAGTTGGAAACCGCCTTGAAGGATTTGGAGAAGAACCTGCCCGCCGACGTGCATGTCTCGACCGACATTTTCCGCCAAAGCCGCTTCATCGAAAGCTCCATCGGCAACGTGCGCAAGTCGCTTGTCGAGGGCAGTATCTTCGTGGTCATTGTCCTCTTCTTATTCCTTGCCAACGTGCGCACGACCATTATCTCCTTGGTCACCCTGCCGCTGTCACTTGTCATGTCGCTGCTCGTACTGCATTACATGGGACTGACTATTAACACCATGAGCCTTGGCGGTATGGCCATCGCCATCGGGTCGCTGGTGGATGACGCCATTGTAGACGTGGAGAATGTCTACCGCCGCCTGCACGAGAACCGCGCTCTGCCTGTCGGCCAACGCCTGCCCGTGTTGCAGGTGGTATTCAATGCCTCGCGCGAGGTACGCATGCCCATTCTGAACTCCACGCTCATCATCATCGTCAGCTTCGTGCCCCTGTTCTTCCTGTCGGGCATGGAGGGCCGCATGCTGGTACCCCTGGGCATCGCCTTCATCACCGCCCTGGCGGCATCCACGATTGTTGCCCTGACGCTGACGCCCGTGCTCTGCTCTTACTTACTGAAGAAACGGGACGAGAAAAACGGAGAAATAAACATACATCATCCGCTGTTTGCGAACGACCTTAATACCTCAACAGCCACCGCATCAACCACAACTCAGGCTAAGAACGGCGACTCTGTCGTAGCTCGCTGGATGAAAAAAGGATATGAACGCCTGCTGACGTTCGCCTTAGGGCACGGACGGAAGATATTAGCCGCTACCATCGTCGTGTTCCTGATCTTCTTGGGCCTGTTCTTCACCCTGGGCCGCTCGTTCCTGCCCCCGTTCAATGAAGGTTCGTTCACCATCAACGTTTCCTCCCTGCCGGGCATCTCGCTGGAAGAGAGTGACGCCATCGGCCGCCGTGCTGAAGAGTTGCTCCTCAGCATACCGGAAATCCAGACGGTAGGCCGCAAGACGGGACGTGCCGAACTGGACGAACACGCCTTGGGTGTCAACGTCAGTGAGCTGGAAGCACCCTTTGAACTGAGCGACCGCTCGCGTAGTGAACTCGTAGCGGAGGTGCGTGAAAAACTCTCCACCATCGCCGGGGCGAACATCGAGATAGGTCAGCCCATCAGTCACCGCATTGACGCCATGCTGAGCGGCACGCAGGCCAACATCGCCATCAAGCTCTTCGGTGACGACCTGACGCGCATGTTCATGCTGGGCAATGACATCAAGCGGGAGATACAGGACGTACCCGGCATCGCCGACCTGACGGTGGAGCAACAGATAGAGCGTCCGCAACTGGTCATCCGTCCCAAGCGCGATGTATTGGCACGTTACGGCATCTCGCTGCCGCAGTTTGCCGAGTACGTCCGTGTATGCCTGGCGGGTGAAGCCGTGTCGCAGGTCTACGAACAAGGCAAGACGTTCGACCTCGTCGTACGTGTGCGCCACGACCTGCACGACCAGATAAACAAGTTGCGCGACCTGATGATAGACACGGGTGACGGACGCAAGGTACCCTTGGACTACGTCGCTGAAGTACGTTCCGCCACAGGGCCGAATACCATCAGTCGTGAGAACGTGAAGCGCAAGATTGTCATCTCCGCCAACGTGGCCGACCGCGACTTGCGTTCGGTGGTAAACGATATCCAGGAACGCATTGACACACATATCCATCTGCCCGAGGGCTACCATGTAGAATACGGCGGACAGTTCGAGAGCGAGCAGGCGGCCAGCCGCACGCTGCTGCTGACGTCGCTCATGAGTATCGTGGTCATCTTCCTGCTGCTCTACCATGAGTTCCGCAGCGTAAAGGAAAGTGCCGTCATCCTTATTAACCTGCCGCTGGCGTTGATAGGCGGCGTGTTCGCCCTGCTCATCACCACGGGCGAGGTCAGCATCCCGGCCATCATCGGTTTCATATCGCTGTTCGGCATCGCCACCCGCAACGGCATGCTGCTCATCAGCCACTACAACCACCTGCAACGGGAGGAAGGCTACAGCTTGTATGACAGTGTCATCCGCGGCTCACTCGACCGATTGAACCCCATCCTGATGACCGCCTTGTCATCGGCCTTGGCACTCATCCCGCTGGCACTGGGCGGCGACCTGCCCGGCAACGAGATACAAAGCCCCATGGCGAAGGTCATCCTGGGCGGCCTGCTGACGTCCACCTTCCTCAACGGCTTCATCATACCGATTGTCTATTTAATGATACATAAGAAGAAAATGATTGCGTGATTATGAAGAAGATATACTTGATATGCTCATTGAGCCTTGCCCTACTGCCCGTGACCATGCACGGACAAGGCCGGGAGAGCGCCATCAACGCCATCCTCCAACAGATAGAGATGAACAACAAGCAGTTGCAGAGCAACGAACGGATTACCGCCGCCCAAAAGCTGGAGAACCGCGCCGCCAACAACCTGCCCGACCCTACCCTGTCTTACGCCCACTTGTGGGACTCGGACGATAAGGACATTACCGTGGGCGAACTGGTCATCGCGCAGAGCTTCGACTTCCCGTCGCTCTACGTGACCCGTGCCAAACTGAACCGCATGAAGTCCGGCTCGCTGGACGCACAAGCCAACGCCCTGCGGCAGGACATCCTGCTTCAGGCGCAAGAAGCTTGCTTAGACATCATTTGGCTGGGACACCAGCAACAGATACTGGAGGAACGCCTGCGCAACGCCGAAGAACTGGCCGAGATGTACCGCCGGCGCCTGGCTACGGGTGACGCCAGTTCCCTGGAAACGAACAAAATCAACCTGGAGTTGTTGAACGTACGGACAGAAGCCCGCATGAACCGAACGGCACTGCAAAACAAGATGAAAGAACTGACCGCCCTGAACGGCAACCAATCTTTGGTGCCCGGACGCCCGATGCCCGAAGGTTCCGCCACGCCTTCCGCTCAAAACTTGGGATTGACGGAATACCCCGCCATGCCCCTGCCCGGGGATTTCGGTGCACTCTGCGAAGAACTGCTGGCAGGCGACCCCACCCTGCAATCCTTGGAGCAGGAAAGCCTCGCCGCCCAAAAGCAACTCTCCGTCAGCCGCCAAGGATGGTTGCCCCAGTTGCAATTGGGCTACCGGCGCAACACGGAGACCCGCCACCCGCTCAACGGCTTGGTCGTGGGCTTCTCCTTCCCCATCTTCCAAAACCACGGCAAGGTGAAAGCGGCACGCACCCAGGCGCAAAGCGTCAGTTTCCAGAAAGAGAACGCCCGCCTCAACGCCGGCACGGCCTTGTGGCAACTCTATGACGAGGCATGCAGCCTGCACGCCTCCATGAAGGAGTACAACGAGACATTCCGCCAGCAACAGGACCTGAAGCTCTTGCGCAAGGCCCTGGAAGGCGGGGAAATCAGTATGATAGAGTACTTTGTGGAAGTATCGGTAGTCTACCAAAGCCAAAGCAACCTGCTGCAATTGGAAAACCAATACCAGAAGGTCATGGCACGCATCTACAAGAGCCGTCTATAAGCTCTTGCGGATACGCCACTCCTGGGGATAGAGGTTATTGGCACGGTTGCCGACATTCTTCACAAAGCCCAGGGGGACATCCCGATAAGTCAGCAACACAATACCGCGAGAGGCCGCGTCCGGAAGGGCGATGGCCTCTTTGCGTAGATAGGCAATGGCTTGCGGCTCGTCCACCTCCTGACGTGGGAAAGCATCGGCACGCAGCAAGGTGCTCATAGCCAAAGCGTGGAGAGGCATGCAATCTTTCCCCTTCATCTCCGCCAAGGGAACACCTGCCTGCATCACACGCACCGTTTTCTTCAATCCCTCCAGCAAAGGAAGCCAGGCGGCAGGAAAAGCACTCACCGTATTTCCCTCAGGCAGCAAGGTATAACCGTCCGCGTTCCTCAGCCAGCTCCCGACTTCAGCCAATTGGGCTTTGCCAAACAAAGCCGGCGTTTTGTCTTTGCCTTTCCCGCGCTTTTCCTTCGCCTTGGCGGACGGCAAGCGGGAAAGTTCCTCTTCCGCTCCATCCGACTTGCGCAATACGGCCAGGAAGAAGCCTTCGCCCCGTGTGCGGTGCGGCAGGAAACGATAGACGGGAAAGTCCTCTCCCGTCAACAGGTTGCCGGTGACACCCCATTCCTCGGGCACGTCCAAAGAAAGGACTTCCGCCCCCAGTTCGTCCCGTATCCAACGGACATTCTCCTCATCCTCACGGGTGTTATAGGTACAGGTACTATAGATAAGCAGCCCACCCTCCTTCAGGCAAGGCCAGATGTCGGAGAGAATACGCCGCTGACGTTTCCAGCAGTTCTCCACATTCTCCGGGCTCCACTCGCCCACCGCGCCTTCGTCTTTACGGAACATCCCCTCGCCCGAGCAAGGCACATCGGTCAGTATCAAGTCGAAGCAATCCGCCATCGGCGTAAAGTCCGCCGGGTCGCTGTTCGTCACCACCACATCGGGGTGCCCCCATTTGGTCAAGTTCTCCGCCAATACCTGCGCACGGTTCCGCACTACCTCGTTGGCCACCAGCAAACTACCCGCCGGCAACAGGCTACGAAGCAGGGTGGATTTCCCGCCGGGCGCGGCACAAAGGTCGAGAGCCGCCACGGGTTCACCTCCCGGCAAATGTTGCCGCAAAACCTGCTCCACAAACATAGACGACGCCTCCTGCACGTAGTAACAGCCCGCATGAAACAACGGGTCGAACGTGAACGCCGGACGTTCGTTCAGGTAGAAGGCGCCCGAAGCCCACGGAACCTTATCCAATGAAGAATGAAGAATGAAGGATGAAGAATGATCTGTCCGCTTCAAGGGGTTGAGGCGGATGCTGACGGGCGGCACGGTTTGCGTCAAGGCTTCACACAGGCGCGTGCCTTCCCCTTCGCCCAACAGGGCATATAAGTTCTTTACAAAAGATTCGGGTAGTTGCATGTCGGTCGGCTTTTAATAACTTGGTCACCGCTGCAAATTTATAAATTAAATTTAGTTTATGGCGATATGGAGGCTTGATTGTTTAGGGATATGGCCTTAAAAAAGGATCATTCGTTCACGTGAAAGATGTATCCTTCACCGTATTTTCTTGTATAGCAATTGGTTATATTCCCGTGAAAGCGTGAAGGATGTTTCGAAGAAAGTAATTACAGAGGAGGATGGAACAGCTTCTTTCACACCCTCAAGTGGCACTTTACGTCTCTCAAGTGGCACTTCACGTTTCCCAAGTGGCACTTTAGGAGCATAGTGTAAGGCCGTGCTTCCTTAGGTTGTGACACCGTGCTTCGTCACACCCTGAGGAGCCGTGGCGTGAGGGGGTAACGGCACGTGTCGTTACAATCGCATGCAACTTAAAGACAGGTTGCAGATGTTTTAATGTCAGAATGCAGGCGTTTTAATGCCAGGATACAAGCTCATTATTTCTTGCTAAAATCCGACGTTTATTCCACAGATTTTCGTATTTTTGCGCCACAAATAAATTTACATAAAGAAACATGGGAATATTTGCCAACTTATTCAAAAAGAATAAAGGAGAAATCTCCTCAAAGAACGTGGAGGATTTCGCCCTGCTGACGCGTGTCTATTTCCAATCCGTAATAGCCGTCAACCTGGGCATCACCAATATCCGCTTCGTGCCCGACGTGGCCAACTTCAAACGCCTGTTCAAGATCCCTACGCAGGGCGGACGCTTGGGACAAGCCGAGAAGACGACGTCCAAGAAAATGCTGATGCAGGACTATGAACTGAGCGAGAATTTCTTCAAGGAAATCGACAACTCCATCAAGAAGCACTGCCGCACACCGAACGACATCCAAAGCTACCTCTTCATGTACCAAGGATTTCTCAACGACCTGATGATGCTGATGGGCAACCTGATGCAGTGGAAGTTCCGCATGCCGTCCATCTTCAAGAGCGCTCTGCGCACCATGACGGAGAAAACGGTACACGACGTCTGCACCAAGACCGTATGGAAGAAGGACGACGTACACAAGACTGCCGCCGCCGTGCGCCAGTACAAGGAACGACTGGGGTACTCCGAACAATGGATGACGGAATATGTCTACAACGTCGTGATGCTGGCCAAAAAGGAGTCAAAGAAGAACACTAAGGAATAATCGAGAGGCCAATGCCCCTTGGGGCAGCATCAACCCGCTGAATGGAGACTGAACAACACCCCCTGGAGCCTTTTCTGCCCGCCAACGCGAAACTGCTGATGCTGGGCAGCTTCCCGCCACAACGCAAGCGGTGGAGCATGGACTTTTACTATCCCAACTGGAACAACGACATGTGGCGCATTGTGGGGTTGCTGTTTTTCGGTGACAAGGATCATTTCGTAATCCAAGGAGAAAAGGCTTTCTGCAAGGAACGCCTCATCACATTCCTGCAAGAAAAAGGCATTGCCCTGTTTGACACGGCCTCTGCCGTCAGGCGCTTGCAGGACAATGCCTCGGACAAGTTTCTCGAAGTGGTGCGCCCCACTGACATCCGGGCGCTGTTGCGAGAGCTGCCCCAATGCCGTGCCATCGTCACGACAGGCGAGAAAGCCACCGAGACCTTGTGTGCCCAATTCGCAATCACCGCTCCTAAAGTAGGCGACTTTACCGAGTTCGTAAGCGACGGGCGTCCTCTGCACCTCTATCGCATGCCTTCCTCCTCGCGGGCCTATCCGCTGGCCTTGGAGAAAAAAGCGGCGGCCTATCGCGTGATGTATCAGGATCTGCAAATGCTTTGAGCAACTTTATTCAGTCATACGCTTGCATATTCAAAACTTTCCGTTACCTTTGCAGCCGCAAACACGGGAATAGCTCAGTTGGTAGAGCATCGGTCTCCAAAACCGAGTGTCGGGAGTTCGAGCCTCTCTTCCCGTGCAAACGAACAGAAGCTGCGCCCTAATGGGGTTGCAGCTTCTGTTCGTTTAGGATGAATACTTCTTCCCTCAATATTTCTACGGAATGCAAATCAGTTTGTGCGTCTGAAGGCTGAGCCTCCACCGCGGATGCGCCAACACACAAGCCACTGTCTCGGCCGTATTCAGGCACGAACAAGGCTGGAGGAAGAAATGCGCGGCCGGCAACTCCTCGTAAGGCTCCAAATCCTGTCCTTCGTACACCACTTTCACTTCGTCCATACGGGTCAGCCTCAGCCGCCCTTCCCGCTTGGGCGAACAAGTCACCCAATCTATCCCCGGAGGCAGCGGACGGGTGCCGTTCGTCTCGATGCAGATATACTTGCCGGCTTGATGCAGCAGGTCGACGAATGCCTCGTCAATCCAAAGCGAAGGTTCACCACCGGTCAGTATCACCATGCGGGCGGGATACTTTTGAACTTCAGCCAGGATGGCTTCGTCGGTCATCTGCGTACCCTCCTCGTGGCGCGTGTCGCAGAAAGCGCACTTCAGGTTACAGCCCGAAAAGCGTATAAACACGGCCGGGGTTCCCGTGTGGTATCCTTCGCCCTGCAGACTGTAGAATATCTCGTTAATCTTTCTCATAGACAGCCATATTTCCTTCAGACTCCTGCACCTCCACCTTGAAGCAGGTGGGTATCTGGTCGCACACCCATCGGGCAATGTTCTCTGCCGTCGGGTTACAGGGGATGACATCATTCAGATTTTTGTGATCAAGCCGCTCCATCACCACTTGCTTGATGTGGCTGAAATCGACTACCATGCCGTCCTGATTGAGCTCACGCGAACGGCACCAGACGGTGATAATCCAGTTGTGACCATGCAGATTCTCACACTTGCTGGGATAAGAGAGGCGCAGGCTGTGAGCAGCCGACACCTCCATACGTTTGACTACTGTGTACATACGGTTTAATACGCTTATTAAAATAAATATTCCTATATGAATGCCGCATCTAATGTCACCTCGATGCGACGACAAAAATACAATCCGCCAGAAAAATCAATACCACTGAATATTGCTCTGCGTCTGGCTGCGCTGCTCCCACTTCAAGTCCTGCAAGATGCTGGCATTGGCGCGGATGGTGAAGTTATAGTACTTCCAACGTCCGAAGGGCGAAAGGCTGGCCGACATACTGAAGCAGTGCAAGTCACGCGTGATGTTGAAGGAGGTCTGCACAATCTCTTTCGCGTCAAAATCATAGCCAGAGTTGAAGCTGATGGCCCATTTATTGGAGATTTTCACATTGCCGTTGATGCTGAGGTTGTGTGTGTATCGGTAGGGATAGCGCATCTTCTTCTTGTTGATTTCCGCACTGCGGTCTTCCGAAATGCCGAAACCATAGTTCACGTTAACGGACCATGGCATCTTGAAGGCCATATAACCATCCTCATCCACTTTCGCCTTCTCCTTTTTCTTCTTACCGGACTGATTTGACAAAGCGCCCTCGCCGTCCTCGGCAGATCCGTCAGTCTCCGTCCCGTCACCGTCAGTCTCTTCTCCCTCTTTTTCGCCGGTGAAGAAGGCTTTCAGCTTCTTCCACGTATCATTGTTGAATGTATAGCTGAACGAGGAGCTGTAGCCTTGGAAGATACCGAAGCGCCCGTAGGACCACTCCGTGCGGTCGTTGTCCACCACATTACCATTTTCGTCGAACTTGTAACCGTAAGTTTTGAAAGAAGAGCTCAGGCTGAAGGTATAGTTCTTTGTCAGCTTCAGTCGGGCGTTCAGCGTCAGGTCGCTCCAACGCCTTGTCGGGGCGGCCATGTTATAGGAGAGGTTGGCGCCCAATTCATCAATCAGGCTGACTTTCTTGATGGAGTCATTCTTGTCCTTGTATTTCATCTCCAGGTTGTTGGAGATGCTGAACGTGATGCTTCCTTGTTTGCCTCCACTGGGCACGCCGAACATCTGGTTGGCGTAATAGGAATATCTCACCGTATCCTGCGTGCCGTTGCTGTTCGGCCGATAGTAGCTGTCATAATAACCGTAGCGCGAGGTGGTGAAGTCCGGCGCGGCACTGAAGCTGATAGAAGGCGTGATGACGTGGCGTATCTGAATGGCCTTCTTCGGCATGAAAATCGGTTTGTACATACCGTAGATCTTGGTATTCAAGCCGATGCTGGCGTTATAGTTGTAGACGCGGTGGAAGCCGAAGACGGTATCCGTGTTCACGGCTCTGTTCGCCCTTTCGTCCCAGCCTTGCTTGATTTTGCGGGTGTACCAGCGTTCCGTATAGTTGACCGAAGGAGTCAGGTTGAAGTACTTGAAGAGGGTAAAGGTGGCGCTGATAGGTACTTCGTGCTGCATGCCGTTCTCCCAGTCTTTGATGAGATTGGATTTGAACAGCAGATAGTCCTTGGTCTTGATGCTGTTCTTGAAGCGCCCGGTGTAGCGCAAGGAAATCTTTTCGTACCAACGTTCCTCGCCTACGGCCTTCTTGCGTTTGAAGGGATAAATGTTGCTCAGCGAAATGGTCAGGTCCGGCAGGGTGACCGACACGGACGAGTCTTTCATGGTTTGCGCGATGTTCGACGTGGCCGAGATGGTCAGCTTCTGATCGGGGAAACTCCGAGTGTAGCTGACGCTTGAAGTCTTGGTATTCTGCGTCATGGCCTGCGAGTTGTACAGGTTTCCGATGTTGGTCTGCTCATAACTACTGGTCGAGAAGTTCACACTGGCCGAGAAAGAAGAATTGGGATTGGCCTTGGGGTCCTGGCGGTGGCTCCACACAATTTTGAAGTCCTTGGACACGGAATAGTCGGGCAAGCCCTTGTCACCTGTCTTTGTCACCTGATAGCTGGCCTGGAAGAGGCCGGAGAATTTGTAGCGCTTCACGTAGTTGGTCTCGGCATTCAGCGCCCACGAGCCTTTCGTGAATATGTCACCGCGCAGTTTCAAGTCCATCTGGTTACTGATGGCAAAATAATAACCTCCGTCCGTCAAGCCGAAGCCGCGGCTGGAGTCATCCATATAGGTAGGCATCAGGAAGCCCGACGAATAGCTGCTGGAGAAGGGGAAGAAGAAGAACGGCACCGCCAAGGGCAAAGGCACGTCTTCCACCACCAGATAGGCCGGGCCGGTAACCACATTCTTCTTGGGTCGCACCTTGGCATAGGTCATCTGCATGTAGAAATGGGGATGTTCATGGTTGTCGCAGGTCGTATATTTTCCGTCCTTCATATACATCTCGTTGCCCGTTCCTTTCTTGGCGTTGTTGCCCGTCACGTATCCCTCACCCTGCTGGCTTACCACGTTGCTGATGATGCCTCGCTTACTCTTGAAGTTATAGCGGATGGTATTGGTTTCATAAGGAGTCTCCCCGTCTTTGAAGACAGGCGTCCCCTGCATCACGCCCAATGAGTCCTCCACACCGTGGGCATAGACCGTACTGCTGTCCATGTTCATGGAAATGACGGCGGCGGTCAGCTCGGCTTGCGGATAGTTCACCTTTCCGTCTCCGTAAAGATGGGCATAACCGTCCTGCGTGAACACGATGGAGTCCGTCGCCTCGTACACCACGGGGGCGTCCAGTCCTTCGTTCTTCTTGGCCGGCACCGAATCGGCCGGGATGGAGTCATTCCGCAACGTATCGCCCGCCTGCGACAAGTTTCCCTGTCGGCCGGGAGGCACAACGTTCCTGCCCCTGCGCTGCGATTCGGCTTCAGCAGAAATGATCAGCAAGAGAAAAAGCAGTAAGAATGATATGGTTGTCTTTGGTTTCAATGGTTCAAATCAACATGCGGTTATGCGTTTGAGAGGGCAAAAATACACAAAACAGATGGATTGTCGGCTCTTTTTAAAGAAAATTAGATTGCTACAAGAAGAGTTCGCACCAACGGTCGAAACGAGACAAGCCTTCCTCGCCGTACTTTGCCAAGCTTTTCCGAGCTTTCTGCACCGTTTTTTCATTGTCAAGGCGGGTCTTTGAGAAAAACTTGTCGGCAAAGCAGATTATCTGCTCTTCGATGCTGACCGGCACCATCTCGCGGTGGGGCACCGGCAATTCCTGTTTCACAATCTGCTCCAGCGACAGGCCGGCTCCCGTATGCCGCTCGCAGACCAACGCATGACGCGGATAGCCCTCCTCGCGCATCAGGTCAGCGCCCAGATAGCCGTGGCAGATATACGGTTTATCGCCTTTGCAAAAGATGCCGTCAGCGTCAGTCAGGAAGATGCCGATGTCGTGCAGCATGGCCGCCTCGTACAGGAAGTCACGGTCAGCCTTCAGCTCGGGATGCCTGTCGGCTATCTGCAACGCTTTCTCGGCCACAGAACGGCTGTGGGTCAACAAGATATGACGCAATGCCGCGTTATCCCGGTAGTATTTGTCAATCACTTCAAGAGGATTCATAACACAATGTTTCACAAAATAACCAGGCAGGAACCGCCTCCCTTCCCTCACCCGCTCCACCGGGAAAGATGAAAGGCAATATTCCTACCATTTCAGAGGACAAAAGTACAAAATATTCCCCAACTACCTTATACTTCCTTGGATAAATCGGTTTTCCTTTTCTTCCACAACTGATAACTATTGATAATATTCTGCCACAACACATAGGAACCGGGGCCGACGGAAGACAGAGGATTCAGGTAAGTGTAAGCCATCCAGATGGCGAGCACGGTATTCTTTTGCCCCAAAGCCTGTCCGCCGCTGATGCGTTCGCCATAATGCCCGCCAATGCGCTTACCCAGATAGAACTGCACGCAACACGCCACAAGGCCGGCCAAGGCAATCAGCCACTCCACATAAGCGGGCGCCGTGCTGTTGACCAGCGAACGGACGGTCTGACCGGAAACAATGGCCAGCGCCACGCCCCACAAATAGAAAGCCGCATTGTGACGCGCCAATAACCATCGGTGCACCGCGGGCATCCACAAGCGCAACGCCCATGCCAACAGAAACGGGCAGAGCAAAAGCGGGAAAACCTTGCTGAGAATCTTCAGGAAAGCCAGCCAGAAGGTCACGTCCGAATGAGGCTCCACCAACGGAAAAACCAACGGGACGACAACGGCCGCCAACAGATTGGAGAGCAATGTATAAGTGGTCAGGCTGGCGGCACTCCCTCCCAACTTGCCCGTAATGACAGCCGCCGCGGTGGCCGTGGGACATATCAAGCAGACCATCGCTCCTTCGAACACCTCCCGATAGAGCTCATCCATCGGACAAACGACCAGCAACGCCGACAACGAAAGGCACGAGACAATCTGAAACAAGAGCAGCCAGGCGTGCCATGCCTTGGGTTTCAAGTCGGCGACATCCACCTTACAGAACGTAAGCAGCAACTGGGCAAAAATCAGCAAAGGCGTCAGCACCGCCACCGAAGCATTGACGAAGGGCTTGAGCGGCGAGAGCACCGTCACTTCCGCAAAAACAAAATAGCCCAGCGTCCCGAGCATCATGGCTACAGGAAGTGTCCAGTCTTTCACAAAACGAATCAATGCATTAGCCAACATAAGCTCCATCTATTTTAATCATGTAAATCCTCAATTTGGCGGTGCAAAAATAGTTTCTATTTGTGAAAACAATCCACTTTATCCCGCAAAAAACGTCCCAAAATGCCAGAAAAAGAAGAAAACCTGAGTTGAAACACAAGTTTTCAGCAAAATTACACTACATTTGCGGAGAATTTCATCACAGCAATCAGTTTGAAAAGAATTCACCACATATTATCCATTGCCTGCTGCATGATATGCCTATCCGTGCACACGGGCTTTGCCAGCATCTCATCCAAAAAGTTCGTCGTGGTCATCGACGCCGGACACGGCGGGCACGACCCCGGAGCTATCGGAAAGTTCTCCAAAGAAAAGAATATCAATCTGAGTGTCGCCCTCCGGTTGGGCGGCCTCATCCAGGAGCAATGTCCGGACACACGGGTCATTTACACCCGCAACAAGGACGTGTTCATTCCCCTGGCACGCCGGGCGGAAATAGCGAACGAGGCCAAAGCGGACCTGTTCATCTCCATCCACACCAATTCCATCGGAGGAAATAAAAACGTGCAGGGAGCCTCAACATGGACGCTGGGTTTGGCTAAGTCGGAGGCAAACTTAGAAGTGGCCAAACGCGAGAATGCCGTCATCCTCTATGAAGACGACTATAAGACCCGCTATGCAGGATTTAACCCCAATTCGGCAGAATCCTATATTATCTTCGAATTCATGCAAGACAAATACATGTCACAAAGCGTCCACTTGGCCTCGCTGGTGCAGAAAGAGTTCCGGCAGACGGGCAAGCGCATCGACCGCGGCGTACACCAAGCCGGTTTTCTCGTACTGAAAGCCAGCGCGATGCCCAGCATTCTGGTGGAACTGGGCTTCATCTCCAACCCCACCGAAGAACGCTACCTGAACAGCGAATCCGGGAGAAAGACACTGGCCAACAGCATTTTCCGGGCATTTCTGACATACAAAGAGGAACAAGAACTGAGGCTGAACGGAAACAAACCTGAACAACCGTCAGCAGTCACGCCCGGGCAAAGCTCCACCGCAAAGCCCGCCAACAAGCCTGCCAAGACACGGCCGGCCGCCAAACAGCCCCCGGTGTTCAAGGTACAAATCCTGACATCATCCAAGGCGCTGTCCACGAACGACAAACGTTTCAAGGGGCTCAAGGGAATAGAGTCGTACAGAGAAGACGGGCTATACAAATATACCTATGGCGCATCCACCGACTACAACGAGATACTTCGCATCAGGAAGAACGTTGCCCGGAAGATGAAGGATGCCTTCATCATCGCTTTCAGGAACGGGAAAAAGATAGACACCACCGCAGCTATCCGAGAATTCAAAGAAAACAAAAAATAACCATTCAATAAAGAGAAATCATCATGAAGTATATTACAAAAGAAGTAAAGATAGGCATTGCCGGCATCGCCGCCTTATGTATCCTGGTATATGGCATCAACTACCTGAAAGGCATTCACATGTTCAAGCCCGCCAGCTATTTCTATGTCAAGTTTCAGAACGTCAACGGCCTTGCCAAATCCAGCCCGGTCTTTGCCGACGGTTACAGGGTGGGCATCGTACGAGAGCTCTATTACAATTATAATGACCCCGGAAACGTAGTAGCCGAAATCGATGTAGACACCGACCTGCGCATCCCCAAGGGAAGCAGCGCCGAACTGGCCGCCGAAATGCTGGGAGGAGTACGGATGAACCTGTTGCTGGCCAACAATCCACGCGAACGCTATGAGATAGGCGACACCATTCCCGGACATCTGAACAATGGCATGATGGAAAAAGTGGCCAACATGGTGCCACAAATCGAACGAATGATGCCCAAGCTCGACTCTATACTCTCCTCCCTCAACACCATACTGGCCAACCCCGCCATCCCGGCATCGCTGAAAAATGTCGAAGAGCTGACGGCCAGCATGAACGCCACCGGCAAACAGCTGCAGGCGCTTATGAGCAATGACATACCTCAACTGACAGGCAAACTAAATACTTTGGGCGACAATTTCATCGTCATGTCCGACAACCTCAAACAAATAGACTATGCCGCAGCCATGCAAAAGGTAGATTCCACATTGGCAAACGTACGGGCACTGACAGACAAGCTGAACAGCAAGGACAATACCGTAGGCTTACTGCTGAATGACCCGCAACTCTACCAAAACCTGAACGCGACAACCGCCAATGCCGCCAGCTTGCTCGAAGACCTGAAGGCTCACCCCAAACGTTACGTCCACTTCTCTCTTTTCGGGAAAAAAGACAAGTAAAAAAAAGATGCTATATAGAATTCGTCTAAATAGCAACAATCACCTTCAAAACCTCGGCAAGCCAAGAAAGGAGGTTAAATCAGGGCATTAAAGCCCCTTTCAAGAAGTGGGAATAAAAACCGCATAAAAGTACACAGACATTCATAAGCGTCTAATCTACAAGACCTTTCATAAAAACAATAGCCCTTCCCCAAGGGCTATTTTCATGTGAATAGATAAATAACTGAATTTAAACACTTTATTCACGGATTGAAAAATGCAAGAAAAAAAGCATTTGTTTTTTTCAAATAAGATGCCCAATTTTGTAAACGTAGAAGTTTTGCTAAATCAATCTAATGTAAAGTAGCCGCTATGAGTAAAAACAACCATGTCGAGCTATGGAACGCTTGTCTCAACATCATACATGACAACGTTCCGGAGCAGACATATAAAACCTGGTTTTGTCCGATTGTCCCCCTACGATTCGAGGACAACACCTTGGTATTGCAAGTACCGAGCCAGTTTTTCTATGAATTTCTCGAAGAGAAGTTCCTGGATTTGCTGCGCCAATCCATACACAAAGTTTTTGGAGAAGGGACCAAACTGATGTATAGTGTGATGGTGGTCAAGAACCCGCCGACAGCCATACCGCTGCCCACTCATTCCGGCTCCTCCGCACCGGCGACAGTCATACGCAAAACGGTGACCAAGGAGATTCCGCAGACACCTCAAATAGCAGAACTTGACCCGCACCTGAACCGCGACTACAACTTCGATACATTTATTGAAGGAGAAAGCAACAGGCTGTCACGCAGCGTGGCAGAAGCCGTTGCGCTCAATCCGGGCAAAACTGTTTTCAACCCGTTGTTTTTCTATGGGGCGTCGGGCGTAGGCAAAACTCATTTGGCTAACGCTATCGGAACCAGAATCAAAGAGCTCTATCCGGAAAAGCGCGTATTGTACGTATCCGCCCATCTGTTCCAGGTACAATACACGGACTCTGTGCGCAACAATACGACAAATGATTTCATAAACTTCTACCAATCCATCGATGTACTGATTATCGATGACATTCAAGAATTTGCCGGTGTCACGAAGACGCAGAATACGTTCTTCCACATCTTCAACCACTTGCATCAGAGCGGCAAGCAGCTCATCCTGACTTCGGATCGTGCTCCCGTGCTACTGCAAGGCATGGAAGATCGTCTGGTCACCCGCTTCAAATGGGGTATGGTGGCCGAACTGGAAAAACCGACCGTCGAATTGCGCAAGAATATCCTGCGTGACAAGACAAGCCGTGACGGACTGCAGTTCCCCTCGGAAGTCATCAACTACATCGCCGAAAATGTCAGCGACAGCGTACGCGACCTGGAAGGGATCGTCATCTCCATTATGGCCCACGCCACCCTCTACAACAGGGAAGTGGATTTGGAACTGACCCAACGGATTGTACGAAAAGTGACCCAAAATGAGAACAAGGCTATAACGATTGACAACATTATCAATACGGTATGCAATCATTTCGGGCTCGACGTCAACACGATCCACTCAAAATCCAGAAAACGCGAAGTCGTGCAGGCACGGCAAATAGCCATGTACCTGGCTAAAAGCTACACTGAATTCTCTATGGCTAAAATCGGCTCCTTAATCGGAAACAAAGACCACGCCACGGTCTTACACGCCTGCAAGACCATCGGCGAGCTAAAAGAAGTCAGCAAGAGTTTCCAGGCCGAGCTTGAAGAAATCCAGGCCGACCTGAAACGACAATAAACAAGCGTAGATTACATCTTTATATAAATATGAAAAAGCAGGGATTAAAATCCCTGCTTTTTCATTGTATCCCACAACAGTTCGGACATCGCCTCGGCATCTTTCTTCGTATAACGCACGTCCGTGAATACTTGCGCCAGGTTATCCTTAGCGTTTTCCACGACATACTGCTGATTCTCGGGCAACGACTCCTTATAAGCATACAGACGGTCAATCATCTCGGGCGTATAGTCACGATAGACCTCTTCGTGTACCACCGCCTCCAAAGGCAAACGATCCACCTGCGGAGGATTCTCGTCCGGCCACCCCACGGTAACCGTCGCAATGGGGAACACCAGTTCCGGCAGCTCCAGCGCTTCGACAATCAAATGAGGATTGTAGGTCGTAGTACCCAGGTAGCATATACCAAGCCCATGCTCCTCGGCCGCCACACAAAAAGTCTGGGCAACCAGCAAAGCATCGATCGCCCCGGTTACAAACCACTCAAAGTTATTGTAGCCCGGCTCTGCGTGACGCTGACGGCACCACTTACTGAAACGGTTCAAATCAATGCAGAAGGTAAGCACCACCGGAGCCGACTGCACCATGGGTTGGTTGAAATGCGCAGGAGCCAATTTTGCTTTCCGACCCGCGTCACGTGTCACCACCACACTGTAAGTCTGCATGTTCCCCACCGTAGAAGCCCGGCAGGCCGACTCAAGTAAATCATTTAACAAATCGGCAGGAATATCCTTCTGCTGATATTTGCGAATTGTTTTTCTCAGTTTCAAGTTCTCCATATTCTCTTTTTTTCTTGCAAATATATAAAAGATTTAAGGAATTACCTTCTTTCAGACCACAAACCTGCAATACAAACCGCACAAAATATTATATTCAAAGATGTGGTTTTAAAAACATTCTTT
Source organism: uncultured Bacteroides sp. (assembly GCA_944319875.1). GTDB lineage: Bacteria > Bacteroidota > Bacteroidia > Bacteroidales > Bacteroidaceae > Bacteroides. Next base: position 7,805 of record CALUFR010000029.1, on the reverse strand, counting down.
TCCTTTTTGGGAAACTTTCGCCTTTTTGCAAAAATGCAAAGACCTAACAAACAAACAGATACAAGTTATAAACAGAAAACGTTGCTTTAGTTGATAAAAACATGAGTTTTTATTTTGTCGTATGAAAAAACATTCATAGATTTGCAAACACATTTGTTTGTTATTAGCAAGACTTCTACACCAGTGCTAATTAAAAACAATCAGAATCTAAAGACAGACCATCGTGGAAAAGAGAACTTTTACTTATCAGGAAGCCTTCGAAGCATCTTTACAATACTTCCAAGGCGACGAGCTGGCCGCCAGAGTGTGGGTGAACAAATACGCCGTCAAAGACTCGTTCGGCAACATTTACGAAAAGTCACCGGAAGACATGCATTGGCGCATTGCAAACGAAGTGGCCCGCATTGAGGCCAAGTACCCTAATGCCTTGAGCGCCGAGGAACTGTTCAAGCTGCTGGACCACTTTAAGTACATCGTCCCGCAAGGAAGCCCCATGACCGGCATCGGAAACGATTACCAGGTCGCTTCCTTGTCCAACTGTTTCGTCATCGGCGTGGACGGCGAAGCCGACTCTTACGGTGCCATCTTCAAAATTGACGAAGAGCAGGTGCAGCTGATGAAAAGACGCGGCGGCGTGGGTCACGACCTTTCCCACATCCGTCCCAAAGGTTCTCCGGTCAAGAACTCCGCACTGACTTCAACAGGCTTGGTGCCCTTCATGGAACGTTATTCAAACTCCACGCGCGAAGTGGCGCAAGACGGACGTCGAGGCGCCCTGATGCTGAGCGTCTCCATCAAGCACCCCGACTCGGAGGCGTTCATTGACGCCAAGATGACCGAAGGCAAGGTGACAGGCGCCAACGTCTCGGTAAAGCTGGACGACGCCTTCATGGAAGCAGCCGTCAACGGCACACCTTACGTACAACAATATCCGATTGACGCCGCCAATCCGATTGTTAAGAAGACCATCGATGCCAGCACCTTATGGAAAAAGATTGTCCACAACGCATGGAAGTCTGCCGAACCGGGCGTATTGTTCTGGGATACCATTCTCCGCGAATCCGTACCCGACTGCTATGCAGACCTTGGCTACCGCACTGTCTCTACCAACCCCTGCGGTGAGATTCCTCTCTGCCCGTACGACTCCTGCCGCCTGCTGGCCATCAACCTCTATTCATACGTGGTCAATCCGTTCAAGCCCGACGCTTATTTTGACTTCGAACTGTTCAAGAAGCATGTGGCCTTGGCCCAACGCATCATGGACGACATCATCGACCTGGAGCTGGAGAAGATCGAACGGATTATGGAGAAAATAGACTCCGATCCGGAAAGTGACTCGGTCAAGGAGACGGAACGTACGCTATGGAAAAAGATCTATAAGAAAAGCGGCCAAGGACGCCGCACCGGTGTAGGCATCACTGCCGAAGGTGACATGCTGGCAGCCATGAACCTGCGCTACGGCACGGAAGAAGCGACCGCATTCTCCGAACAAGTACACAAGACCATCGCCCTGAGCGCTTACCGTTCGTCTGTGGAAATGGCAAAGGAACGCGGAGCATTCGAAATCTACGACACCGAACGCGAAAAGAACAATCCGTTCATCAACCGCCTGCGGGAAGCAGACCCCGAACTCTACGAAGAGATGACGAAATACGGCCGCCGCAACATCGCCTGCCTCACCATTGCCCCCACCGGAACCACCAGTCTGATGACCCAGACCACCTCCGGCATCGAGCCTGTATTCCTGCCGGTGTACAAGCGCCGCCGCAAAGTGAACCCCAACGACACCAACGCACGCATTGATTTCGTGGACGAAACCGGCGACGCATTCGAAGAATACATTGTGTTCCACCCGAAATTCGTCACCTGGATGGAAGCTCAGGGACTCGACCCGGCCAAGCGTTACACCCAAGAGGAAATAGACGAAATGGTAGCCCGCTCACCTTATTACAAAGCCACCTCCAACGATGTGGACTGGCTGATGAAGGTCAAGATGCAGGGACGTGTACAGAAATGGGTGGACCATTCCATCAGCGTCACCATCAACCTGCCCAACAATGTTGACGAAGAGCTGGTCAACCGCCTCTATGTAGAAGCCTGGCGGTCGGGCTGCAAGGGATGTACAGTCTATCGTGACGGATCGCGTTCGGGCGTGCTCATTTCCGCAAAGAGCGACAAGAAAGACGAACTGCCTCCGTGCAAGCCGCCTACGGTTGTCGAGACTCGCCCCAAGGTGCTCGACGCCGAAGTGGTCCGTTTCCAGAACAACAAAGAGAAATGGGTGGCTTTCGTAGGTCTGCTCAACGGACATCCCTACGAGATCTTCACCGGTGTCCTTGACGATGACGAAGGCATCGTTCTCCCCAAGAACGTCGTATCGGGACACATCATCAAGAACGTGGACGAAAACGGCATCAAGCGCTACGACTTCCAGTTCGAGAACAAGCGAGGCTACAAGGTTACCATCGAAGGCCTTTCCGAAAAGTTCAACAAGGAATACTGGAACTACGCCAAACTCATTTCGGGCGTGCTGCGTTACCGCATGCCCATCGAGCAGGTCATCAAGGTGGTCAGCTCCCTGCAGCTCGACAGCGAGAACATCAACACCTGGAAGAACGGTGTGGAGCGTGCCCTGAAGAAATACGTACTCGACGGCACCGAGGCCAAGGGACAGAAATGCCCCAACTGCGGCAACGAAACCCTTGTCTACCAAGAAGGCTGCCTCATCTGCAAGACCTGCGGCGCTTCCCGATGCGGATAAGTCCGGCGCAAACACAAACGTTTGCATAGGATTTTAGAAGAAAGAAACAACAATAGCTGCTTGACTATGGAGAATATTTTCTATACTTGCATAGTCAATTGCAGCTATTGTTATTCATATAAATCTAATAACATGATACTTTCATTCAACATCGAATACCGCACCAACTGGGGAGAAGAAATCAGAGTACTGGGTTCTGTACCTGAACTGGGGAACAACATACCCGAAAAGGCACTCCCCCTGCACACCGTGGATGGCATCCACTGGACATCGGAAGTCAAAATCAGACAATCCAAAGCAAAGGAAATCCACTACAGTTATCATGTTTACCGCGACGGACAACCGGTCCGTAGCGAATGGAACAGCTTGCCGCGCACGCTATACGTCTCCGACGCCCCGGCCAAGCTTTACCGCCTGGAGGACTGTTGGAAAAATCTGCCGGAACAGCAGTATTTTTACACATCAGCTTTCACGGAGTCGCTCCTGGCCCACCACGACCGCGAAGCCGCCCCTCAAGGACAAGGCAGCAGTTTGATTATCAAGGCATACGCTCCCTGCATAGACAGCAATCACAGCTTGGCAATCTGCGGCAGTGTGGAAGCGTTGGGCGGCTGGGACACCCGCAAAGCCATCAGGATGAGCGACGCCAACTTCCCCGAATGGCAGGTGGAAATCGATGCCTCCAAGCTGACTTTCCCGCTGGAATACAAGTTCGTCCTTTACAATAAAGCCGAAGGGCGGGTTGTGGCGTGGGAGAATAACCCCAACCGCTATCAGGCCGACCCGCAGCTGAAGGCCGGCGAATCATTGGTCATCGGCGACCGGTATGTCTACTTCAGCCTGCCCGCCTGGAAAGGTGCCGGCACGGCCATTCCCGTGTTCTCGTTGCGCTCCGAGGGCAGTTTCGGCGTAGGCGATTTCGGCGACCTGATAAAGATGATTGACTGGGCCGTACTGACCCACCAGAAAGTCGTACAGATACTGCCCATCAACGACACCACCATGACCCACACGTGGACGGACTCCTACCCCTACAGCAGCATCTCCATCTACGCTTTCCACCCCATGTATGCCGACCTGCGCCAGCTGGACAAGCTCAAGGACCGGAAGAAAATGGAGCAGTTCGAACAGCGCCGGAAGGAACTGAACGCCCTGCCGGCCATCGACTACGAGGCCGTCAATGAAGCCAAAGGGGAATACTTCCGCCTGATTTTTGCCCAAGAAGGCGAGAAAGTGCTGGCTTCCAAATCCTTCCACGAGTTCTTCGAGGCCAACAAGGAGTGGCTGCAACCCTACGCCGTGTTCAGCTACCTGCGTGATGCTTACAAAACGCCCGACTTCCGCCAGTGGCCCCGATATACCGAATACCGGCAGGAAGATATCGATGCTTTGTGCAAACCCGGTTCGGCCGACTATCCGCACATTGCCCTCTACTATTACATTCAGTACCAGCTCCACCTTCAGTTGCTGGCCGCCAGCCGCTATGCCCGGGCAAACGGCATCGTGCTCAAGGGCGATATTCCCATCGGCATCAGCCGCAACAGCGTGGAAGCCTGGAAGGAACCTCACTATTTCAATCTGAACGGACAGGCCGGCGCCCCTCCCGACGACTTCTCGGTCAACGGACAGAACTGGGGCCTCCCCACCTACAACTGGGACGTCATGGAGCAAGACGGCTACGCCTGGTGGATGAAGCGCTTCCGCAAGATGTCCGAATACTTCGACGCTTACCGCATCGACCACATCCTGGGCTTCTTCCGCATCTGGGAAATCCCGATGCACGCAGTCCACGGCCTGCTGGGACAGTTCGTCCCCTCACTGCCCATGTCGCGCGAAGAAATTGAGAGCTACGGCCTCACCTTCCGCCCTGAGTTCCTGAAGCCCTACATCCACGAGTACTTCCTCGGCCAGATGTTCGGCCCGCACACCGACTATGTAAAGCAGACCTTCATCGAGCCCACCGACACGTGGGAGATCTACCGCATGCGTCCCGAATTCGACACGCAGCGCAAAGTGGAAGCCTATTTTGCCGGCAAGACCGATGACGACAGCATCTGGATACGCGACGGACTTTACGCCCTCATCAGCGATGTCCTGTTCGTGCCCGACCGCCACGATCCCCACAAGTACCACCCACGCATCGGCGTGCAGCACGACTACGTCTACCGCTCGCTCGACGACTGGGAAAAGGGTGCTTTCAACCGTCTGTACGACCAATATTACTACCACCGTCACAACGACTTCTGGGGTCAGCAGGCCATGAAGAAACTGCCACAGCTGACGCAATCCACCCGCATGCTTGTCTGCGGCGAAGACCTCGGCATGATTCCCGCCTGCGTGGCTTGGGTCATGAACGAACTGCGCATCCTTTCACTCGAGATACAGCGCATGCCCAAAGACCCCGGACAGGAATTCGGACACCCCGACCACTATCCCTACCGTTCTGTCTGCACCATCTCCACCCACGACATGTCTACGCTGCGCGGCTGGTGGGAAGAAGATGCCCAGCAGACGCAACGCTACTATAACAACGTCCTGGGTCACTACGGTTCCGCACCGGCCACTGCCACGCCCGAAGTCTGCGAGGAAGTGGTGCGCGCACACCTGTCCGGCAACTCCATACTCAGCATCCTCTCCTTCCAGGACTGGATGTCAGTGGACGGACAGCTCCGCCATCCCCATGCGGCCGAAGAACGTATCAACGTCCCCGCCAACCCACGCCACTACTGGCGTTACCGCATGCATCTCACGCTGGAACAACTCTTGACCGCCGAAGGCCTAAACGAGAAAATCCGGCAGATGATTGCCGACAGTGGACGCTAACATCTTGATAAAAAAAGTTCAGCGAGGAAGCTTCACGCCTTCACGGGCTTTCATCGCATTGATATTCAGTCCGGTGCAGTGAAACATAACCACCTTTCACCGGACTGAATGTTTCACGGTGTGTGGTTAAATGATAATTTATTTTTCAGGAGTTAGAAGGAGTTAGAGGGAGTTAGAGGGAGTTAGAGGCCGATAGTTGGTCCGGCGATTACGTCAGAGGTATTGGCTTTTAACTCCTGCCGAAGGCATAACTCCTTCTAACTCCATTTAACTCCTGCCGGGGCAACGCCCCGCTAAATTAGGAGAACGCAGACTACGCAGACGGGCGCAGAAGCTCGCGGAAAACAAGGGGACGTGTGTGCCTGTCATTCTGAGCAAAGCGAAGAATCTCCCGGACTTGAACGTTTCACGGGAGAGAATCATCTTTCACCGTATCCCACTGAAAAGCAATTGGTTATATTCCCGTGAAGGCGTGAAGGATGTTTCGGGGAAAGTAATAACAAAGGAGGAGGAAACAACTTCTTTCACATCCTCAAGTGGCTGTTTACGTCTCTCAAGTGGCACTTTAGGAACATACATTAAGGCCGTGCTTCCTTAGGTTGTGACGCCGTGCTTCGTCACAACCTGACGGCACGGGGCGTGAGGAGGTAACGGCACGTGTCGTGAGATGGTCACGAAGCGTGGCGTTTCCCCCCCATCTTTATTCAACATATTTTTCCCAAACAAAACGCAAGGGGCTCAGCAGTCGTGCGGTCAGGCTACGTTCGTCTGTCAGCACTTGGGCGGTACCCGCCAGCTCACCCCCAAAGTGCAGGGACTTGCCGTAAGAGGTACGGAGATCCTGCGGCAGGCTGACGGTAACGGTGTACAGGCTTTCTTCATCGGGCAGCAGGGAGACGGACTGCACCGTTCCGGTCAAGAAACCGAACTCCATATAGGGATAGCCCGCCACACTGATATTTACCCGCTGACCCAGTTTCACCTTTCCCGACCCTTCCATCGGTAACTTTATCTTGCCGATGATGGCACCCATGCCTTGAGCCACGACAGAGAAAACCTTGTCTCCGCTGTTCACGTGTTGGTTCTGCTGCCACACGTTGTTGTAGGACAAGATACCGGCTGTGGGAGAAACAAAGAGGCAGGCCTGTTCCCAGTCGCTGATGCTTGTCTTCAGCTCGTTACAGGCGGTTTGCAGGGCGGTACGCAACGTGTTGACTTCCCTTTCCCGCTCCATGCGGGTCTGCAGGATGGTCTGCTTCAGCCGGGCTTGCTGGATGCGGGCATTGGACAGTGAAGTCATCAGTTGCTCTGTACTCTGTTGCTTGGCGAGCAACGCCTGTTGCGCCTCCTCGTATTCGGCCTTGGCCGTCAGTCCTTCCTCATACAGTCCCTTTTCCCGCTGGTGTACGGTCTCAGCTATCTCCGTCTGCCTGCCGTCCAGCACTATCTGACGTTCCAAATGGCCGATGTACTGCCCGTATTCGGCCAATTCCTCTTCGGTCGCCTCTATCTGGCGGTCATACAAGTTCAGTTCCAGGTAGTTCCGGTAGTCGGTCAGGCTTCGCAGGAAGGAGGCATAAGCGGTCTGCACACTTCCCAAGGCCGGCCTGTCAGGGAATCGTGCCGCCTGCACGCAGCTGTCCGTCAGGCTGAATGTCCGCAGTCGTTCTTTCAGTTCCCGCACATCGGCTGTGCGGGCGGGATTCTCCAGCACGGCAATCAGATCGCCCGCATACACTGAGTCGCGGTCTCGGTGGTACACTTCCTTTATCTTACCACTTCCCCGTGTCACCATCCATACCGGAGGCCGCTCGGTCGTGACGGTCACCGTGGCGTCCACCACATCGGGATATTGGAAGAAGCACCCGCCGATGAACACCGCCGCCAGCACGCCGAAGAACACCGTGATGCCCCAGCGCACCAATGCGTGAGGCGGTCGGGTCAGTATTTCCTGCACCTCCTCGCTGCGCAGCTCAATGCCGTTTTCTTTTTCCGTTTTCATTTATACCTCCAACTGGTTCTTCACCAACCTGTAATACTGTCCTGCTTGCGCAATCAGTTCCTCGTGCGTGCCTTCCTCCGTGATGCGCCCGTGGTCCATCACCACAATCTTATCCGCATGGCGCACGGTGCTCAGCCGATGAGCCACCACGACTGAAGTGCGTCCACGGAAGAACGCCTGCAGGTTCTCCATGATGCGCCGCTCATTATTGGCGTCCAG
>CALUFR010000028.1 GCA_944319875.1 uncultured Bacteroides sp. | reverse complement strand
CGTACATACATGGTGCAAAGGTACACGTTTTTCGCTTGCGCCACCCAAACCACCCAATAATTTTACGTAACTCGCTGATTATCATTGTGCGCTATATGATGGCGCAAAAAAGTGATGAAGTCAGGATGCCCCCGTGCCCTCAAAAGCGTTGGCACCTATGTTTTTCACGGATGCAGGCAGCACGATAGAAGAAAAACCGCAATTTTGGAATGCGTAGGACGCAATATTTGTTAAAGATGATGGCGATTCAAATTCTATTGTTCCTAAATTCTCACATTGCCCAAACGCATGTTCTCCAATATCTGTTACGGACGCAGGTATCCTTAACATAGCCAAATTGACACAATCTCCGAATGCGTTGTTTCCTATGTCCGTTAAAGATGATGGCGATTCAAATTCTATTGATTCTAACCGATTACAGTACCAAAACGCAGAATCTCCAACACTTGTTACGGACGCAGGTATCGTAAATGAAGTAAGAAGATAGGTATGATTAAAAGCGTTATTTCCTATTTCTTTTAATGAAGACGGCGACTCGAATTCAATAGAGGCTAAAGGACAAAAAACAAAAGCTGAATCCTCGATAAGCGTCACTGATGAGGGGATTTTTATCGCTATCTTGTTATTATTGCCAAAAAGGGCACGTTTCCCAATCGTGGTAACTGTGGAAGGCAGATTTATGTCTTTCGTCCCGGTTGGAGTGCTTCCTCTCGGCACAAGTAGCAGGGTTGTTTGCTCCTTGTCGAAAAGCATTCCTTCAAAGGATGAATAACTCGAATTTTGTTCATCTACATTGATATGCAGCAAATCTCCGTTTAGAAAGTCAGTCCTGATATCTGTCACGGACGCGGGTATCGTAAGTTCCTTTAGGCCGAATGGCACAATATATAAGGTGGTTCCGTCCTTGTCATAAACCACTCCGTTGATGGAAGAATAGGCCGGACTTTGTTCGTCTATATGAATAGCCTGCAGATTATTACAATTGAAAAAAGCAGTACTATAATCAATATGCATAATCGATGCGGGCAATGTTATAGACTTCAAACTATCACAATTTATAAATGCGTATTCTTCAATCTCAGTTAAAGAGGATGGTGTTTCAAACTCCACGGAGGTCAACCCCCGTGCAATTCTGAAATGCATAGAGTCCTATACTCCTCACAGTTTTGGGAATTTTTATAGAGGTCAATCCTGTACAATCAGAAAAGAGATTGCGACCAATACTTGTTATTGCAGCTGATATCTCTACAGAAATTAACCCTGTACAACTAGCAAAGACATACTCACCAATACTTGTTACTGCTTCAGGAATCTTCACCGATGTCAATCCGGTGCAACCTGTAAATGCGCCAAGACCAATACTTTTTACCGAATTTGGAAACTCTATTGATTTTAATTCTCTACAACTATTAAACGCCATCGAATCAATCTCCGTAAGTGAAGACGGTGATTCGAAATAGATGGAATTTAATGAGCTACCAATAAATGCATATTTGTTTATGCTTCTCACCGTAGATGGGATAGTTACAGAGGAAACCGGGCAGTAATTAAAACCTCCAATGCAGGTCACTTCGTATTCCACCCCTTCATAAGTCACCGTGGAAGGAATCACAATATCCCCGCGATGTTTTCATTTCCCGTTATTGTTACTTCTCCTTCCGAAGGCGAATCCGTGGAATACTTGATTCCGTCCACTACAAAGTCTTCAGCTCTTGCGCCCGTTAATGCCAAGAGCAACAACAAGACCGACATGAGGCCGCGTTTCGTAAAATAATTCATCATAGTTTGATTTGTTAAGGTCTCCCGCAGCCCCTCGGGCGGTGAATAAAAAAGTTTGTTTCACGGATGGAAGGAACACAAATAAAAAAGGCGGGGGGCTGACTTGCGCATATTCCTCATTTGCAGGTTCTGGACTACCTTCTCACTGGAAAACACAGTCAAACCCACGCCTTACGGCGTGGGCGTACAGACTATTGTTCCTTAGTGATGCAAATTGTCCAGATTCGCAAATGAAAAGAACAAAAGCTTTACGCTCTTCCTTAAATATGTCTTATCCTTATGTCTCTTATGGCGGCATAGGCTTTAGGGTTTACGTGATAAAATGGCGTGAATAACTCTCTGCGGGAAAATCCGCCCGCACGGATGCAGGCATTCCCCGTTTCAAATGTACAACATTTTTGGGAATCCGGCTGACATTTTCTCGAAAAAACGCTTTTGGAATTGAAAAAATGATGAATATGCCCATGCCGCCAATCGTTTCGCGGGCTTCAAACCGTCCTTTCCGTGCTATTTGATGCCTGTTTCCATGCAGGCCGCGCGAGGCATTTTGTCATCTGGTTCCGGTTCGGGGTTTCGCGTGGCTTGGTTTCCCGCGCCAGGACTCTCTTCCGGTCGGTCAAAAAGATACCGGAGGGGCAAGTCGGTTGACAATGTGTCATCCGGTAATGGTGTGAGGCTGCGATATTTCCATCAGTCCCGCCGTGGGGGCATGAATGCGCGATTCTCGCAGCCTCAGGGTTTTGAATCTGTCTTTATTTGCGGCTTCAAAAGGTTAACCCGTCCAAAAGGTCGAGATACAGCCTGATGGCTTCCTGCAATTCGCCTTTGGTGACATATTCGTCGGCGGTGTGGGAGCGCGATGAGTCTCCGGGACCCATTTTCAAGGAAGGGAAGGGCATCAGGGCTTGGTCGGAGAGCGTGGGAGAACCGAAAGGGGTGCGCCCCATGGCCAGGGCACGGTTCACAAGCGGATGGCATGAGTCGATGCGGGAGGAGTTCAGGCGGAACGAACGGGCTTTCACTTCGCCTTGCACATGGGCACAGGCGGTTTCGTAGATGGATTCGTTGGAATAGTTCTCATTGCTGCGCACGTCCACGGTGAACACACAGCGGTCGGGCACGACGTTATGTTGGGTGCCGGACTGTATGATGGTCACCGTCATCTTCACATCGCCAAGGAGCGGGGACGTTTTCGGGAAACGGAAGGTGCGGAACCACTCCATGTCCGTGAGTGCCTTGTATATCGCATTGTCTCCTTCGTCGCGGGCCGCATGTCCAGACTTGCCATGCTCCGTGACATCGAGCACCATCAGTCCTTTCTCGGCAATGGCTGGCTGCATGCCGGTCGGTTCGCCCACCAAAGCCACGTCGATGCGGGGCAGGAGCGGGAGTGCCATCTCAATGCCGTTCTTGCCCGACACTTCTTCTTCGCAGGAAGCCAGGTAAACCATGTTATAAGCCTGCGGCTTGCAAGAGAGCGTACGGAACGCCTGCAGGAGGCATACCACGCTGGCACCGTCGTCGTTGGTGCCCAGGCCATACAGCCGCCCGTCTTCCCAAGTAGGGCGGAACGGGTCTTTGGTCCAGCTGGAAGCCGGCTTCACGGTGTCGATATGTGCGTTCAGCAAAAGGGTGGGGCGGTTGGTGTCGAAGCCGGGCGCGATGCACCACAGGTTGTTGCCTGCCCGGTGGGGGCGCAACCTATGTTCGTGCATGAAATGTTCCAGCAGGTCGGCCACTTCCTTTTCTTCCCGGCTGACGGACGGGATGCCGATCATGGCTTCCAGCAGGCCGGTGGCTTCTTGGGTCAAATTAGCAATGTCCATGATGTCGTGTTGGGTCATTTTTCCACAAAGTTAAGCTTTTCTGCGGGAAAATTAAATATTTTGAGGGAATCTTAGGGTTTGTTTGGATTAAAACCTTATCTTTGTGTAGGATTTAAAAGTCAATGCTATGTTAAATACGAGTCCTTTTTCAGTCCTTGTGCATGACCAGGCGGCGCGTTTCGGCGACGAGACAGTGATGACTTATCGCGACTATGAGCGGAATGAATGGTTGCCGGTGTCGTGGGACGAGTTTTCGGCCGTGGTGCGCCGTGTGTCCGCGTCGTTGTTGGCCCTGGGGGTAGGTGTGCAGGAAAACTTGGCCGTGTTCTCGCAGAACAAGCCGGAGTGCCTGTATGTGGACTTTGGGGCATACGGCATCCGGGCGGTGACCATTCCTTTTTATGCGACGAGTTCCGAAAGCCAGGTCACTTACATGGTGAACGACGCGCAGGTGCGTTATGTATTCGTGGGTGAACAGTACCAGTATGACACTGCCTTCCGTTGCATGCCGCATTGCCCCACCTTGCAGAAGCTGATTATGTTTGACCGCACGGTGGTGAAGAATCCGCAGGACAAGGTCTCGATGTATTTCGACGAGTTCCTGCAGATGGCCGACGGGTTACATGTGCAGGACGAAATCGACCGCCGTTCCGCCGCCTTACGGCTGGATGACCTGGCTAACATCCTTTATACATCGGGGACCACGGGGGCAAGCAAGGGGGTGATGCTGACCCACCGGATGTATCATGATGCATTGATTGCCAACGACAAGGTGTTGCCGTTGAGCGAGAAGGATGTGGTGTTGAACTTCCTTCCTTTCACGCATGTGTTTGAACGGGCGTGGTCTTATCTCTGCATAGCCGAAGGTGCGCGCCTGGCTGTCAATCTGCGTCCGGCCGACATCTTGCAGTCCTTGCAGGAGGTGCATCCCACGTGCATGTGCGCCGTGCCCCGTTTTTGGGAAAAGGTGTATGCGGGTGTGCATGAAAGGATTCGCCAAAGCAATCCCGTGCAGCGGAAGCTGATGCAAGAAGCTTTGTTGGTGGGCAAGGTTTACAATGTGAAGTATCGCATGCGGGGGCTGATTCCTCCGGTGTCTTTGCGCCTGCGTTATGCGTTTTTTGAAAAGACGGTCATTGCTTTGCTGAAAAAGACGTTGGGACTGGAGAAAGCCAATTTCTTTCCCACGGCTGGAGCAGCCATTCCGCCGCTCGTGGAGGAGTTCGTGCATTCGGCAGGTATCCAGA
>CALUFR010000027.1 GCA_944319875.1 uncultured Bacteroides sp. | reverse complement strand
CTTTGTTAGTTGGACTACCAGGATTCGAACCTGGACAAACAGAACCAAAACCTGTTGTGCTACCATTACACCATAGTCCAAACTTCAGGTGCTTTCTGTTAAAAAGCGGTGCAAAGATAGAGGTTTCAGTGATACTTTCCAAATATTCAACTGCTTTTTTGAGATGTTTAGCCGATTTTGTCTATCTCAGGTGAATGGAAAGAGCGGGATAAGGAAGGGGTTAGACTACTTCATATAGTGCCTCACCCAGTCCACGTGCATCTCTACGGGAAGGTCCAGTGTGTCCACTCCGCCTACCCAGCTTCCGCCCAGCTGCATATCGATGAGCAGGTAATAGGGCTTGTCGAAGGGGAACTGACCTTCCTTGTCGGTCTCGATGCGCGGATAGGCAAAGGTGCGCCGGTCATTGATAAAGAAGACGAGACTGTCAGGATACATTTCCACCGCATAGACGTTATAGTCATCCGGTCGGATGGAGCCGGTTCCTCCGTGCGGCGGGTTTTTCTTGTGGGCCGGATGCTGGGTGTAGTCGGAATGTACGGTCTGATAGGCGATGGTGTCGAAGCTGAGGCGCTCCATAATGTCGATTTCTCCGCCCGAAGGCCATGGGTATTTCTCTGCCTCGAAAGGCAGCAGCCAGATGGCCGGCCATGCACCTTGTGCAGCCTGAAGTTTGGCACGTATCTCAAGGCGTCCTCCGTAAAAAGCTTTTTTGTCCTTTGTATAGAGGCCGCCGGTGATGAAGCGGGCGGTGTCTTGCTCCGGAGCGGGGTTCATGATACCGCGGAGTACAAGGTGTCCGTCCTTCATGGCGTAACAATCGGGATGGAATGACATGTGGCGGCACCAGTCTGATTGGCCGCGGGGGATTTTCGACCATACGGCCGTGTCGAACGTGGCTTGGTCGAAGGTCTCTTCCCAGGCCAGTTTCCAGCCATTCTTGTTCTCTTGCGGGGCACAGGCTATTAGGGTGCCACACGCGCATGCTGCCAGTAGCAGCCGATGGATTGCTTTCATGATATTTTTGGATTGATTAGAACAACTCATTAACCATTAATCATTAACCATTAACCATTATCCCCAGCGCCCTGTTCTCCGCCTCTTCCATAATCTCCCGCTCGCCCGGTCCCTTGTCGTTGATGCCGCAGAGGTGGAGGATGCCGTGGATGATGACGCGGTGGAGCTCGCGGAGGTAGTCGCCTCCGGCAAACTGCTCGGCATTGGTGCGCACGGTGTCCAGGCTGATGAAGAGGTCACCGTTCAGGCGATTGCCCTCGCAATAGTCAAAGGTGATGATGTCCGTGTAGTAGTCATGCTGCAGGTATTGTCGGTTCACCTCCAGTATTTTCTCGTCCGAGCAGAAAATATAGGCGATTTCACCGATTTTTTTTCCGTATGTGGCGGCTACGGCCTTGATCCATTCCGTAGTTTCCCGTTTCCGAATGGGCGGCATTTCGATGTCTTCAGTCTGATAAGTAATCATGAGTTTATTTGCATATAAGTTAATTCTTCATTCTTCATTAATAAAAGAACAGGTAGCTGATAAGGATGCCCGCCACGATGCCCGAGAAGTCAGCCAAGAGGCCGCAAGTCACGGCATTGCGTGTACGTGTGATGCCTACGCTTCCGAAGTAGACGGCCAGGATATAGAACGTGGTGTCCGAGGCACCGCGCACCACGCAGCTCATGCATCCCACGAACGAGTCAGCTCCATATTCTTTCATAGCGTCTATCATCAGTCCGTTGGCCCCGCTTCCGCTCAATGACTTCATCAACGCCGTAGGTAATGCACCCACGAAACTGGTGTCTACACCGAACAAACCTACCACCCATCCGATACCCTGCACCAGCAAGTCCATCGCTCCCGATGCGCGGAAAACCGCGATTCCAACGAGAAAAGCCACCAGATAGGGGATGATGCGCACGGCGGTGGTGAATCCCTCCTTGGCTCCTTCGATGAAGGCGTCGTACACGTTTGTTCGCTTCCACACACCCCAAAGGATGAAAAGCAGGATGATGCTGAACAGGATGATGTTGGCCGTCAGGGTGGAGTAAGTGCCCATCTGGTCGCGCCCCAAGCGGACGGAGAGGTATATCAGCAGGCTGAAAAAGAGGGCGATGGCGCCCACAAGCATCAGTATCGGTTTGCAGATGAGGTTGATGCGTTGGCTGAGGCTGACCACCAGGATGCCCACGAAGGTCGATACGGTGGTGGTAAGCAAGGTGGGGATGAAGATGTCCGTGGGCTGTGCGGCTCCCATCTGCGCCCGGTAAACCATGATGCTGACGGGGATAAGTATCAGTCCCGAAGTGTTGATGACCAGGAACATGATCATCGGGTTGGTGGCCGTGTCCTTGTGCGGGTTCAGCTCCTGGAGTTCCTTCATGGCCTTGAGTCCCATGGGCGTGGCGGCGTTGTCCAGCCCCAGCATGTTGGCGGAGAAGTTCATGAAGATGCTTCCCATGGCGGGATGCCCCTTGGGAATGTCAGGGAAGAGCCGGCAGAACACCGGGCTGAGCCAGCGCGACAGGGCGCCTATCATGCCGCTCCGCTCGCCAATCTTCATCACGCCCAGCCACAAAGCCAAGATGCCCGTCAGCCCCAGTGAAATCTCAAAGGCGTCCTTCGACGAGTCGAACGTGGCGTTGACCAGTGAGGTGAATATCTCTATATCACCCAGAAAGAGGAGCTTGCCGAGTGCCACGACGAAAGCGATGACGAAGAAAGCGATCCAGATGTAATTCAGTACCATAGTGCCGGGTTAATAGGTTTCTTCATTGGCCAGGTTCCAGGCGTTGAGGAACGAAGCCTTGGTAATCTCCACTACTTTCTCCCAGTTCAGGCGGTCGGCCTGGTCTCCGGGTTGGTGGTAATCGGGATGTCCGTCCGTGTGATACCAGATGACGGGGATGTCGCGCTCGGCGAACGAGGCATTGTCACTGCCCCCCACAGGGCGGTCCCAGGCGCGATAGTCGGGCTCCAGTTTGAGACCATAGCGGGCGATGTCATCCTTCAACCATTGGCCGAAGGCGGGGTGGGCGGCGGTGTAGAAGTAGACCACGTGACGCGGACGGTCGGGCTTGTTGTTGCGCCCTATCATGTCGAAGTTCAGGTAACCCTTGATTTTTTCGGTGAAATCGCAGTTTTGCACGAAATGTTGTGAGCCGAGCAGCCCTTTTTCCTCACCGTCCCAGAAAGCGATGATGACCGTCCGGAGCGGTTTCTCCCCGCTTGCCCGGAAGGCGCGGGCTATCTGCAGGACGGCCGATACGCCCGAAGCATTGTCATCCGCTCCGTTGTAGATGGGGTCGTCGGCCAGTGTTTCGTCCGTGCCCAGGTGATCAAAGTGAGCCCCCACAATGACATATTCGTCCGTCCGCTTGCCAGGGATGACACCCAGCACATTGGCCATGCGCAACGTGCGATGCGTGCCTTTCTTCAGGCGGGCGATGGAATCGGGATGAACCTGCCAGCGTGCCCCTTTCTGTTGCCTTTCCTTGGCGCAGGCCTCGAAGGGCTGAAAATAACTGTCCCCGTAGAGAGGGCGGATGCCCGCTTCCCGGAGGTTGGCGGCCAGGTAGCGTGCGGCGATGCGCGAGTTGCGGGTACCCGCCTCGCGACCCTGCAGCTCGTCATCGGCCAGGAAGCCCACGATGGCTTCGGCCGAGGCACGGTTGATACTCTTCAGACCTCTTTCAGCGGCGGTCTGTGCATGGACGAGGGACGTGCCGCTCAGGCAAACGGCCCCCGTCATCAGGAGGGAAATGATTGTTTTTTTCATACGTAGGGACAAAAATAGGGATTATTTCCATAGTTTGTCAACTTTCGGGTGTGAAACTTTCACGTGAATGTTGCTTCTTATGCGAAAACCGGGCGCATATACTGATTATCTCGAAATTAATTTGTTATTTTGCAAGGATGAAATGATAGCTCTGCAAAATGGAACAAGAAAACTTTGATATACGCAACCAGCAACCTCTAAGCAGCCGCGAGCGCGACTTCGAGAACGTGCTGCGCCCGCTGGCTTTCGAAGACTTCAGCGGGCAGGACAAGGTGGTGGACAACCTGCGTGTCTTTGTGAAGGCTGCCCGCCTCCGAGGCGAAGCATTGGATCACACTTTGCTTCACGGACCTCCCGGCTTGGGCAAGACGACCCTGTCGAACATCATCGCCAACGAACTGGGTGTGGGCTTCAAGATAACCAGCGGCCCCGTACTGGACAAACCGGGCGACCTGGCGGGCATCCTGACGAGCCTCGAGCCGAATGACGTCCTTTTCATCGATGAAATCCATCGTCTCAGTCCCGTGGTGGAGGAATATCTGTATTCCGCCATGGAGGACTACCGCATCGACATCATGATAGACAAAGGTCCTTCGGCCCGAAGCATCCAGATAGACCTGAGCCCCTTCACGCTCGTGGGGGCCACGACCCGTAGCGGCCTGTTGACGGCTCCACTCCGCGCCCGCTTCGGCATCAATCTGCACTTAGAGTATTATGACACGGACGTGCTGAGCAAGATTATCCTGCGCTCGGCGCATATCCTCGACGTACCCTGCTCCAACAAGGCGGCGGAGGAAATCGCGGGACGCAGCCGCGGCACGCCTCGTATTGCCAATGCCCTGCTGCGCCGTGTGCGCGACTTCGCGCAGGTGAAAGGCTCGGGCAGCATCGACACGGAGATAGCCCGCTATGCTCTCGAGGCACTGAACATCGACCGCTACGGCCTCGACCAGATTGACAACAAGATACTGACCACCATCATTGATAAGTTCAAGGGTGGTCCCGTCGGGCTTACCACCATCGCCACGGCCTTGGGTGAAGACCCCGGCACCATCGAGGAAGTCTATGAGCCTTTCCTTATTAAAGAAGGCTTCATCAAGCGCACGCCCCGCGGCCGCGAAGTGACGGAGCTGGCTTACAAGCATCTGGGACGGACGAAGTATGATGAATTAGGAATGAAGAATTTATTTGAATAAATGGTAAATCTGAAAAGTTTGGCTAAAGAAACCGCGATTTATGGGTTGAGCAGCATCGTGGGGCGGTTTTTGAATTATCTGCTGGTGCCGGTATATACCCTGGCCATGTCCGCGCAGAGCGGAGGTTATGGCGTGGTGACCAACGTTTATGCTTGGGTGGCGCTGGTATTAGTACTGCTCACCTTCGGCATGGAGACGGGTTTCTTCCGCTTCGCCAACAACGGCAAGGACGACCCCATGCGCGTCTACTCCACCGCCTTGATGAGCGTGGGTGGCGTGTCGCTCGTGTTCCTGGCTTTGGGATTGGTCTTCCTGCAACCCATTGCCGGCCTGCTGGGTTACGGCACGCATCCCGAATATATCGGTATGATGATGGCCGTGGTGGCGATGGACGCCTTTCAGAGCATTCCTTTCGCTTACCTGCGCTACAAGAAACGTCCTCTCAGGTTCGCCGCGCTGAAGCTGCTGTTTATTTTCCTGAACATCGCGTTGAATCTTGTCTACTACGTAGGAATGGGAGGCAGCGACGTAAGCTACGCCTTCCTGTTCAACCTTGCGTGTACCTCCACCGTGATGCTCTGCCTGTTGCCCGAATTGCGCGGTTTCCGCTACGTGCTCGACCGTGCCCTGCTACGCCGCATGCTGGCGTACAGCCTGCCCTTGCTGGTGCTCGGCCTGGCCGGCATCCTGAATCAGGTGGCCGACAAGATTATTTTCCCCTACGTCTATCCCGACGCCGCCGAGGCCAAGGTGCAACTGGGCATCTACGGCGCGGCCAGTAAGATCGCCATGATTATGGCCATGCTGA
Source organism: uncultured Bacteroides sp. (assembly GCA_944319875.1). Taxonomy (GTDB): domain Bacteria; phylum Bacteroidota; class Bacteroidia; order Bacteroidales; family Bacteroidaceae; genus Bacteroides. The sequence continues at coordinate 59,676 of CALUFR010000027.1, read as the reverse complement.
CGCAAGCCTTCCGCTACGCCTACGAACCCTTTGTTTTCGGCAAGAGCCGCGACAAAGATAACCGTGAGGTCTATGCCGCCGCTATGAAGTATTTCATCATCTTCACCCTGCTGGCCTTCCTGGCCGTAATGTTCTACCTCGACCTGCTGAAGTTCATCATCGGGCGCGACTACTGGGCCGGCCTGCGCGTGGTGCCTGTCGTGATGGCGGCGGAAATCTTCATGGGCGTGTACTTCAACCTGTCCTTCTGGTACAAACTGATTGACGAGACGCGCTGGGGTGCCTACTTCTCGCTGGCGGGATGCTTCGTGCTGGTGCTCATCAACGTGTTGTTCATCCCGCGTTTCGGCTACATGGCCTGCGCCTGGGCGGGCTTTGCCGGTTACGGGACGGCCATGCTCCTGTCCTATTTCGTGGGGCAGAAGAAGTATCCCATCCGCTACGACCTGCGGAGCATCGGACGCTATGTGCTGCTGGCCGCCGTCCTTTACGTGGCTGCTGAGTATGTGCCCATTGAAAACCTGTGGCTGCGTCTGGGTTGGCGTACAGTGCTGCTGCTTGTGTTTGCCGCCTATCTTGTGAAACATGACTTGCCCTTGAACCGCATTCCTTTACTGAACCGGCTGGTGGCAAAAAAATAATCCTTGGGAAAAAGATTGGAGAGAATAATGATGAGAGACTTGAAATGTCGCCTGATGAGTGTATTCTGCCTGTTGGCAAGCGTGGCCGTCATGGCCGATGAAGGCATGTGGATGCCGGGGAATCTGGACAAACAGACAGTCCGCATCCTGAAAGAGATGGGGCTTGAGCTCAAGCCGAAAGAACTGTACAGTTCCCGTAAGCCTTCGCTGAAGGATGCCGTGGTGAGCTTCGGTGGTTTCTGTTCGGGCGTGGTGGTGTCCGAGGACGGACTGGTGTTCACCAACCACCATTGCGGTTTCGGCAGCGTGCAGCAACATTCCAGTGTGGAGCACGACTACCTGCGCGACGGTTTCGTAGCCCGCACACGTGACGAGGAACTGCCCAATCCCGAACTCTACGTCCGCTTCCTCCTGCGCCAGGAGAACGTGACGGAACGCGTTCTTTCCGCCGTGCGGCCGGACATGGACGAGTCTGCCCGGGCCGGTGCCGTCGATTCGGTGATGCTGGCTGTCGGAGCCGAAGTGTCGCGAGAAGACTCCACGCTGACGGGCGTGGTCGATGCCTACTATGGCGGCAATGAGTTCTGGCTTTCTGTCTATCAGGATTTCAATGATGTCCGCCTGGTGTTTGCTCCGCCCTCGTCCGTCGGCAAGTTCGGTTGGGACAAGGACAACTGGATGTGGCCGCGCCATACGGGCGACTTCTGCGTGTTCCGCATTTATGCCGACAGCGAGAACCGTCCGGCCGACTACTCACCCGACAACGTGCCCTATCACCCTCGTTACGTGGCTCCCATCTCCCTGGAAGGCTATCGGGAGGGGGATTTCTGCATGACGCTGGGTTATCCCGGCACGACGGAACGCTACCTTTCGTCCTTCGGCATCGAGGAAGCCATGAACGGTGTCAACCAAGCACAGATAGACATCCGCGGCGTGAAACAGACTGTCTGGAAGCGGGCTATGGATGCCAGCGATGACATCCGCATCAAGTACGCTTCCAAGTACGATGAAAGTTCCAATTACTGGAAAAACAGCATCGGTGCGAACCGCTCCCTCCGCCGTCTGGGAGTGCTTGAGAAGAAACGGGCGATGGAACGCGATTTGCAGAACTGGATACGCCGCACTCCCGCCGAACGTGACAGCCTGCTCCACCTCTTGACCGACCTTGAACTGGCCTACAAGGATCGTCGTGCCGCCAATCGGGCGCAGGCTTATTTGCTGGAAAGCTTCTTCAATGGTCCCGAGCTGGTGCAACTGGCTCTCAGCATCCTGAACTTCGACTTCGACGCTGATTCGAAGGCAGTCGAGGCCAGTTTGAAAACGATTGTGGACAAATATGCCAACCTCGATCTGGATATTGACAAAGAAGTTTTTACTGCCTTGCTGAAGGAATATCCCCGTCATGTAGAGGCCGACTACCTGCCGCCGCTTTATGATTCCATTGCCACCGTCTATGGTGGCAGTGAACGGGCCTACGTGGACAGCCTGTATGCCCGCACGGCTTTCGCTACACCCCGTGGACTGAAACGCTTTCTGGAGAACGACACCACGTTGAATTTCTTCAATGACCCTGCCATCAGCCTGAGCATTGACCTCATCACCCAACTCTTTGAAATGAACATGCGGATGAGTGCCGCTAATCTGGCTGTTGACCGTGGTGAGCGGTTGTTCAACGCAGCCGTGCGTCGGTATTATGCCGACCGCCGTTTTTATCCTGACGCCAACTCCACGATGCGCCTCAGTTTCGGCACGATGCGAGGATATGAACCGTTCGACGGAGCCGGTTACCGCCACTTTACGACCGTGCGCGGCATTCTGGAGAAAGCCCGCGAGTACCGCAATGAATCAGACTTTGATTTGCAGCCCGAGCTGGTAAACCTGTTGGAGAGCGGGGACTTCGGGCGTTATGCCGATGAAAAGGGCGAAATGAAAGTCTGCTTCATCTCGGACAACGACATCACGGGCGGAAACAGCGGTAGCGCCATGTTCAATGCACGGGGACAGCTCCTGGGACTGGCTTTCGACGGCAACTGGGAAGCCATGAGCAGCGACTACCTCTACGAGCCGCGCCTGCAACGTTGCATCGGGGTAGACATCCGCTACGTCTTGTTCATCATCGAAAAATACGGCAAAGCAAGCCGCCTGATACAGGAATTGAAAATCGAATAAGGCCGCGGGTCACTTTTTCCTCTTTTTCTTCAAAGGCTTGGCCCATCCCTCTTCGCTGAAGTCAGGTTCGGGACCTTTCAGCTCATTGTCGTGCCGGAAGAACTGCTTCCAGTCGTCCTTGCGGCCCCGGGGCTTGGTGTAGCCGCGTTCTTTGCGGCTGGGCTTGGTGTGTACAGGCTCTTTAGCGTCTTTTCCGGTGCGGGGTTTCCCGTCCTTGCGGTCAGCCTTTTTCTTCTTTCCGGTGTTCTCGCCGGTTTCTTCGGCCACTTCGACGGAGATTTTCCGGCTGCCCCAGCGCAGGTGGTTCAGGATTCTGATGACCTTGTCGGCTTCCGCTTCGTCCACTTCGAAGAACGAGAAGTTGCGCATCAGGTCGATGCATCCCAGGTCGATACGGTCTTTCGTGTGGCTGTTGATGAGGCCGATGAGGTCGGCGGGGAAGAAGTTGTCCGTCTTTCCCACGTTGATGAAGAGGCGCTTGAAGCCCGCTTCGGCCTTGCGACTGCCGTTCTTCTTCTTGTCTTTCCCGCCTTTGTCGCCTTTCTTCTCTTCCTTGAGGCTGACGGTCTCTATATCATTGCGGCCGCGGTAATATTCCACGAAGCGGTTGAACTCGAGGGACACCATGCGCTTGATGAGATCCTCTTTGGAGAGCCAGTCCAGTTTGCGGTAGACGTCGGGCATGAAGTCCGCTATCTCCTCTTCGTTCACCTTCACCTTCTCCAAGTCGTCGATGACTTTCATCAGCTGCTTCTCGCAGATCTGCTTGGCCGTAGGCATGACGCCCGCTTCAAAGGTCTTTCCGATGATGCGTTCTATCTGGCGCAGCTTGCCTTTCTCGCGCAGATTGATGATGGCGATGGAAGTTCCCGTTTTTCCGGCGCGTCCGGTACGTCCGCTTCGGTGGGTGTAGCTTTCCGTGTCGTCAGGCAGGCCATAGTTGATGACGTGTGTCAGGTCGTCCACGTCCAGTCCACGCGCGGCCACGTCGGTAGCTACCAGTAACTGGAGGTTGCGGATGCGGAACTTCTGCATCACCATGTCGCGCGCCGTCTGCGTCAGTTCGCCGTGGAGGGCGTCGGCGTTATAGCCTTCCTGCATCAGCTTGTCGGCTATCTCCTGCGTTTCCTTGCGTGTGCGGCAGAAGATGATGGCGTATATCTGCGGGTAGAAATCCACGATACGTTTCAGGGTCTCGTATTTGTCTTTGGCATGTACGACGTAAGCCACGTGCTTTACGTTCGCGGTTCCCTCGTTTTTGCGCCCTATTGTGATCTCTTTTGCTTGGCGGAGGTAATTCTTGGCGATGCGGGCTATTTCCGGACTCATGGTGGCGGAGAACAGCAGGGTGTTTCGTTCCTCGGGCACTTGTGCCAGGATGGCGTTGATGCTCTCCGAGAATCCCATGTTCAGCATCTCGTCCGCCTCGTCCATGACAACGTTCTGGATGGAAGCCAGCGAGACCGTACCGCGTTCCATCAGGTCCAGTAACCGTCCGGGCGTGGCCACGATGATTTGCACGCCTCGTTTCAAGGCCCGTATCTGGCTTTCGATGGACGAGCCTCCGTACACGGGCAGTATGTGCATGTCTTTGATGTACTTGGCATAATCGTTCAGGTCACCGGCTATTTGCAGGCAGAGTTCGCGGGTGGGGCAGAGGATGAGTGACTGGGGATAGTTCTTGTGGATGTCGGTCTTTTGCAGTAGGGGCAGGCCGAAAGCGGCGGTTTTCCCCGTGCCTGTCTGTGCCAAGGCAACGACGTCGTTATTTTCTCCCAAAAGATAAGGAATAACCTCTTCTTGTACCGGCATGGGATGCTCATATCCCAGCTCTTCGATGGCGCGGCGTATCTCCTGCGACACACCCAGCTCTTCAAATGTCTTCATTAAATCTTTGTGTATCTATATGTTTCGGGGCGCAAAGTTACAAAAAAACTATTGATTTCCCATCATAGCTCCGGCAAAGATAGCATGACGGGGGAAAGTATATGAGGTCGTTACGAGTGGTTACACCGTTCTTATATTTTGCGCTTTCCTCAAAAAGTCTTACCTTTGCGTAAAGCAACTAATAAGAAATATATAAAAGGAATATACAATATGTCTCACTTCGTAAATCCTTTTACCGACATCGGTTTCAAGATTATATTCGGTCAGCCGGCCAGCAAAGACCTGCTCATCACCCTGCTGAATGAACTGCTGGCGGGAGAGCACCATATCGAGGACCTGACGTTTATCGACAAGGAAGACCGTGCGGAAAACGTGCACGACCGGGGCGTGGTCTATGACCTCTACTGCCTCACCTCTACGGGAGAATACATCATCGTGGAGATGCAGAACAGATGGCACAGCAACTTCCTGGACCGCACGCTCTATTATGTATGCCGTGCGGTAGGGCGGCAGGTGGAGCAGCCCGTGACGGAGGGGATTCCGTTGCCGCCGGATGACGGGGAGGCGGGCATGGTCCGCGAAGCGCCGGTGTCCTACGGGTCGCGCTACCGCCTTTCCACGGTATACGGGATTTTCCTGATGAACTTCAAGGAACCGGGACTGGAGGAGAAGTTCCGCACGGACACGATTGTGGCCGACCGGGAGAGCGGAAAGGTGGTGAACCGCCACTTCAGACAGATCTACCTGCAGTTCCCCTACTTCACGAAAGGGCTGGAGGACTGCGATACTCTATATGACAAACTAATGTATGCGTTGAAGAATATGAACCAATGGAGCAGAATGCCGGACGCGTTGAAGGAACAGGTGTTCAAGCGTCTGGACCGACTGGCGGCGGTAGCCAACCTGTCGGCAGAGAACCGTGTGGCGTATGACAAGGCGGTGGACAGCTACCGCATCAGCCGCATTGTGGAGGAAGACATCTGGGAAGAAGGAATAAAAAAAGGTCAAACAGAGAAAGCCCTGTCCATTGCAGCCAACATGCTTTCCATGGGACTTCCCGTAGAGACGGTTGCCCAGGCCACGGGCTTGACGGTGGAAGAAATTAAGGCGATAAAGCCGAAATAAAATATTGTTTTTCCACAAAAATCCGTAACTTTAGGATAGTAAATAGAAAAAACAAATAGTTACAATATGTCTCACTTCGTAAATCCTTTTACCGACATCGGTTTCAAGATCATATTCGGTCAGCCGGCCAGCAAAGACCTGCTCATCACCCTGCTGAATGAACTGCTGGCGGGAGAGCACCACATCGAGGACCTGACGTTTATCGACAAGGAAGACCGTGCGGAAAACGTGCACGACCGGGGCGCGGTCTATGACCTCTACTGCCTCACCTCCACGGGAGAATACATCATCGTGGAGATGCAGAACAGATGGCACAGCAACTTCCTGGACCGTACGCTCTATTATGTATGCCGTGCGGTAGGGCGGCAGGTGTCATGGGGGAGTGACGGCACGTGTCGTCAGGTGGTAACGGCACGTGCCATGAGATGGCCACGAAGCACGGCGTGAGAATTAATGATAAGAGTATATTAATTAACCATTAATCATTCACCATTAATCATTCACCATTAACCATTAACCATTAACCATTAACAACTAACCATTATCATCCTCCCTTCACGCCTTCACAGCATGCCAACTGTTTGTTAATAAGAGAAATAAGGTGAAACATCAGGGTGAAACGTGTGAAACATTCAGGAAGCACCTGAACTCCGCAAGAATTCATAGCCAAAGCGACAACGCAGGCAATCCTTGCGGTCGCAATATTCCTTCTGAAGCTGAATGAGAGCTTGCGAATCGGCGGCGGTCGAAACAGGTAGTCCGGCTCCACTCCACATCCGCGTGATGTAATTGTCCTCAGCCTTCAGAGTCTCCAGCAGCATAGTGGCCCGCTCACAAAGCCGCTCTTCCTGTCGGTGCTGTCCGTAAGCATAGAGGAAAGGAACAATGGTATTGATGATAATCAGGTCGAGCGCACTGCTGCCCATCCGCTTAGGCCGGCGGACGGAAGTTCGTCCGAAGGTGAAATGTTCCTCCCAATAAGAAGAGGTATTCACGGCCAGCAACTCACGCAATTCATCGATGGTAGTCGCTTCCATCACCCGCGAGAAAAGCGTCTGCCCGCGATGGTAAAGGTCGGCCAGCTGAGCCAGGCGGACATAAGGGAAGCCACCGGGGCGCTGACGCAAGAGTTTCCAGCGGGATGGATTCAGTGGAGCAGGCAGGCTAAACTTCTGACGCAGATAGCGGAACTCCTTCTGGAGGCTGAGATAGTAATCACCATAATCGGAATGCTCCTCTTCCAGCAAGCCGGCCATGCCGAGGAAGAAAGCTTCTATCTGAAAGAGGTTATCGCGATGCTTGTCCACCGCACGGAAGGGAATGAGTCGCGCCCAAGCCTCGAAAGTGTCACTGTTCAGCCCAAAGCCATAGTTGCGCGCCAAGGTGACGAAAAACACATCCTCCCAATGATTAGCATAAGCATCCAGACGAGCACGAATATCGTGCGCCTTCCGCTCGAAACGCTCCACCTGCAAGGCGGAGAGCCAAGAATGCACCATCAGACGGGGCAGTGAGGAGAGAATGGAATAGCAGGGCGGATGAACTTCCGAGCGACGCAACTCATCGTAGCGGCGGGCTACTTCGTCGGGACAAGTCAAAACGAGCTGAGGAATGGGCTGTCCGTCACGACGGCAGACGGGACAATCGGCCTCACCCACAACGTGCAGGACAACATTGTCATAGGCTCCGTCCGACTGATGTCCGTGCTTCATCCAAAGTGAGGAGCGGTCATGCAACTCCACGTTCCCCACCCACAGCACGCCGTCCAGTTTCAGCTTGGCGTTGAAGAAGTCAGGCCCCGCGTCGGTATTGGGCAGGCCCGGATCTATGACTTCCAGCCGCTGGCCGTCAGTGGTGCGGAGTTCCCGCAAAGGGAAAATCTTATGTTTCCAAAGATAGTGTAAAAGATGTTCCATGTCGGTAACGATTAACGGCAGGCATCTTGGGAATGCTTGCCGCCGCAAAAGTAGTCGCTTTTCCTTTTTCCTCCAACTCCACCACCCGCAAAATTGGCTTCCCGCCATTGTTAACAAGAAGTTAATTCTAACCGTTTGTGTAAGAAAAATCCTATCTTTGCGCACATATATAAATAAAGAAAACAGCGAAACATGAAAATAGCACTTATCGGTTATGGAAAGATGGGCAAGGAAATAGAGAAAATTGCCCTGAGCCGCGGACATGAGGTGGTCTGCATCATTGACATTGACAATCAGGCCGATTTCGCGTCCGAAGCTTTCCGCTCGGCGGACGTGGCCATCGAGTTCACCAACCCCAAAGCTGCCTACAGCAACTGCCTGCGGGCAATGGAGGAAGGCGTGAAGCTCGTATCGGGCAGTACGGGCTGGATGGCAGAGCATGGCGAGGAGATGAAGCGTTTTTGTACGGAAGAGGGCAAAACGTTCTTCTGGTCGAGCAACTTCAGTCTGGGCGTAGCCGTCTTTTCCGCGGTAAACAAGTACCTGGCCCGCATCATGAACCAATTCCCCACGTATGATGTCAGCATGACAGAAACGCACCACGTCCACAAGCTCGACGCTCCAAGCGGCACCGCCATCACCTTGGCTGAAGGCATCCTGGAGAACCTCGACCGCAAGACGAAATGGGAGTTGGCTTCTTCCGGGAAGAAAGAGGAAAAAGAGAGTCTGTACATCACGGCCATCCGCGAGGGTGAGGTGCCGGGCATCCATAGCATCCGCTACGATTCGGAGGCAGACAGCATCACCATTACGCACGACGCGAAAAACCGCCAAGGCTTTGCATTGGGCGCTGTCCTGGCGGCTGAGTACACGGCTCAACACACGGGTTTCTTGGGGATGAGCGACCTGTTTCCGTTCTTGAAATAATAAAATCCGCGCAGATTGATTGAATCAGTGTCATCCGTGCGCTTAAGTAATAAATATATCCTGTCATGAAACCTGTACCAACGAAACAATGGATTAAATTCGGCATCGTCACCGCCCTTTACCTACTCTTCCTCCTGTGGGTGAGAAGTTGGTGGGGACTGATCGTTGTGCCTTTCATCTATGATATCTACATCAGCAAGAAGGTACCTTGGAGCTGGTGGCGCAAAACAAAAAGCTCCGCTTTGCGAAGCGTTATGAGCTGGGTGGATGCCATCGTGTTCGCTCTCGTGGCTGTCTACTTCGTCAACATCTACCTTTTTCAGAACTACCAGATTCCGTCGTCATCGTTAGAGAAATCGCTACTCGTGGGAGACTTCCTCTACGTGAGCAAGGTGAGCTACGGGCCGCGTGTGCCCAACACACCGCTCTCCATGCCCCTGGCACAACACACACTGCCCATTTTCAACTGCAAGTCCTACATTGAGTGGCCGCAGTGGGAGTACAAGCGTGTGCCGGGCTTCGGACAGGTGAAACTGAACGACATCGTGGTGTTCAACTTTCCCGCGGGCGACACCGTGGCCACAAACTTCCAGCAGACCGATTTCTACAGCCTGGCATATAGCGAAGGACAACGCGTCTACCCCAAGTACATCGACATGGACAGCCTGACGCGCCGGCAACAGCGTGCCGTCTACGACCTCTACTACAAGGCGGGACGTGACCTCATCCTGTCCAACCCACAGATGTACGGCAAGGTCATCACCCGTCCCGTAGACCGCCGCGAAAACTACGTGAAGCGCTGCGTGGGCCTGCCGGGCGACACACTCCAGATCAAAAACGGACAGGTGTACATCGACGGCCAAGCCATCGAGAACCCCGAAGGACTGCAGTTCAACTATTTTGTACAGACCACCGGTCCGCTGATCCCCGACAACCTTTTCCGTGAGCTGGGCATCAGTAAAGACGATCAGTGGCTAATGAACAACGATCCAGGCTGGGAAGCCGAACTGGAAGCCATGGGCTTCAGCCATCGTGACGCACAGGGCCGCCTGGCTCCCGTCTACCATCTGCCACTGACGCAGGCCATGCGACAGACACTCGAAAGCAACAAGAAGCTTGTCAGCCGCATCGCCATGGAGCCCGAAAGCTTTGCCGGACAAATGTATCCGCAAAACCTCTACACAAAGTGGGACCGCAACAATTACGGCCCCATCTGGATACCCGCTAAAGGCGCCACCATCACCCTGACGGATGACAACCTGCCCATCTACGAACGCTGCATCACGGCCTACGAAGGCAATAAGCTGGAACGACGCCCGGACGGGCTTTACATTAACGGGCAAAAGACTGACACCTATACCTTCCGGATGGACTACTACTGGATGATGGGCGACAACCGCCACAATTCGGCCGACTCCCGATATTGGGGATTCGTACCCGAGGACCACGTGGTGGGCAAGCCGCTCGTCGTATGGCTCTCGCTGGACAAGGATCGCGACTGGTTCAACGGAAAGATACGCTGGAACCGCCTGTTCAAGTGGGTAGGCTAAAGGATACGAAGGCAAGCTTCATGAAAAAGGCGGGAAGAGTCATAGGAATCGTGGCGGGAGTAGCGCTCATCGTGGCGCTACTCCGCTTATGTGTGGCCACCTCCTACCTGATTCCCTCGACCGGCATGGAAAATTCGCTCTACCAAGGTGAACACATCTTGGTGAATAAGTGGAGCTATGGCCTGCGCCTGCCATTTATGAACCTGTGGGGGTACCACCGCTGGGGTTCCCGTGAAGTCCGAAAAGAGGACATCCTTGTCTTCAACAACCCTTCCAACCAGCATGCCAACATCGACCGGCGCGAAGTTTTCATCGGCCGCTGCATAGGCCTTCCGGGCGATACGCTGATGGTAGACTCCTTCTTCACCGCTCTGCCGGATGAGCAGTATGCCCCCGAGCAGAAATTCGTCTACATCTACCCCAAGAACCGGGAAGAGCAACTGGACACACTCCTCGCCACACTCTCCATCCCCCGGTCCGAACGGATAGGCGAAGACTCGCTCCACTACCTGCGCAGCTTCAGCCGTTACGAATACTACCTGCTTGAACAGGCTCTCTACGGTCATTGCTGGATACAACCGGCCATACGCCCCGACTCCCTCCCGAAGGGACACGCCCTCATCATACCGAAAAAAGGCCGTGCAGTGCGCGTCTATCCTTGGAACCGCGTGCTGCTGTGCAACACACTGGTGCTGCACGAGCACCGCAATGCCAGCATCCAGCATGACACACTCTATGTGGACGGACGTCCCGTTCAGCAATGTGTCTTCACAAAAGACTACTACTGGATAGCCTCAAACAACTCGGCCAATGTCTCAGACTCGCGTCTCTTCGGCTTTGTTCCCGAAGACCATCTCATCGGACGGGCTGCCTTTATTTGGTTCTCGCGCGACAAGGAAAGCGGCATGCGATGGGACAGAATAGGAAAGGCTGTGCGATAAACACAAGAAAACAATGGAAAAAGAAACGATATACCTCTCTTCGGCCTATCTGGCTCCGATAGAATATTACACCAAACTATGGGCCTATGAACACGTCTATGTGGAAAACTGCGACCATTACATGAAGCAGACCTACCGCAACCGATGTACCATCGCCGCCCCCGACGGCCCCCTGGCACTCTCAGTGCCCATCATCAAACCCGAAACACTGAAATGCCCCATGAAGGACATCCGTATCTCCGATCACGGCAACTGGCGCCATCTGCACTGGAACGCCTTGGAGTCGGCCTACAACCACACCCCTTTCTTTGAATACTATAAGGATGATTTCCGCCCTTTCTACGAACAGAAATACGAATTTTTGGCCGATTTCAACGACGCTTTGTGCCGACTCGTCTGTTCGCTCATCGGGATAGAACCGCAGATGGAACGCACTACCACCTACCAAACAACCTTCGCTCCCGGCGAGGACGACTTCCGCGACCGTATTCACCCCAAGAAAGACTTTCGCACGGAGGATCCCGATTTTTATCCGCAACCCTATTATCAAGTGTTTCAGGATCGGCTGGGCTTTCTTCCCAATCTGAGCATCGTGGATCTGCTATTCAACATGGGGCCCGAAAGCCTGCTGGTGTTGCAGGCCGGCTACCGATCCGCCTAATCTGACACCTGTCTCTCCTCACCTGTATACAGCATCTTCCGCTTGTATTCCGTCGGCGTGATACCCGTAATCCGCTTGAAGCTCCGGTTGAAGTGCGTGATGGTCTCAAAACCGCACTCCAGGCTGATCTGCGAAATGTTCAACCGATCGACGGCCAGGAGTTTACAGGCATAGCCGATGCGCATGTCCAGGATATACTCCTTCAGTGTCTTGCCCGTATTCTCCTTGAAATAACGGCAGAAAGAAGCCGGATTCATGGCCGTATAAGAAGCGATCTCGTTCAGGCTGACACGCTGCGTATAGCGCTTGTTCAGGAAAGCGATGACTTTCTCTATCTTCTTGTCTCTGAAACCGGCCGACAACGGATTGTAGTTGGGCGAAGCCACCAGCTCCTTCTGCGGAAGGAGTGACAGGACATGCAACAGCCTGAGCAATGACAATATCTGCCCGAATCCCTCGCACACAGGCAGCTCGCGCATCATCGCGCATACGGCAGGGTTATCGTCCAGCCGGAAAACGACGCCGCGGCTTGCCTGGCTCAGCAGGTTGTGAATGGGTATAAACTGGACATAATTGGAGAAAGAATAGTGCATGAAGTCTTTCTCGAACTGAACAATCACTCCGCTTACACCCTCGGCATCCGCTGTATCCGAAGACTCTACAGAATTCTGCATACAGTGCGGAAGCTCCGAACCGAAAAAAAGCAGGCAATGGTCCGAAAACTCCACGATGCTGTCACCTATCAGACACTGTCCCCGCCCCTTGTCGACGTACATCAGCTCATACTCTCCGTGGAAATGCCACGGATATGTAAAGTTTTTATAACTGTAAAATCGGGAACGCACCGGGTTGTTATTTGAAATAGGCAGCTGTTCGTTTACAATCTTTTTCATCATATATATCCGATTAGGAACAACAATATTGCAAATATACGACTATTTCCTGCAAAAAACAGCTTATAACGATATTTCTTTTCTGCTTATTTTTGCATCACGAACATTTCAATCAATACGTATAAAGTTATGAAAAACTTATTTGACATTAAAGACAAAGTAATCGTCATCACCGGCGGTTGCGGCATTTTGGGTAAGAACATCGCCAACTATCTGGCTGAACAAGGAGCAAAAATCGTAGTTTTGGACCGCGCGGAAGAAATCGGCAAGCAACTGGAGGCTGAATTGAGCCAAAAGACGGAAGCCCTGTTCCTCACGACGGACGTGCTGAACAAGGACGTGCTGGAAGAGAACAAGAAGGCCATTGTGGAGCGTTTCGGTACCATCGACATCCTGCTGAACGCCGCCGGAGGAAACATGGCGGGAGCTACCATCGCGCCGGACAAGACTTTCCTCGACCTGGACATCGACGCCTTCCGCAAGGTGGTTGACCTCAACCTCTTCGGTACCATCCTGCCTACCACGGTCTTCGTGCCCGTTATGGCAGAGAACAAGAAAGGCGCTATCGTTAACTTCTGTTCGGAATCCGCTCTGCGCCCGCTGACCCGTGTCGTAGGTTACGGTGCCGCCAAGTCGGCCATCGCCAGCTACACGCGCTATATGGCTACGGAACTCGCCACGAAGTTCAGCCCCGAATTGCGTGTCAACGCCATCGTGCCGGGCTTCCTGCTGACTAACCAAAACCGCTCGTTGCTGACCAACCCCGACGGCTCGTACACCGACCGTGCCAAGGCCATCATCGCCCACACGCCTGCCGGACGTTTTGCCGAGCCGGAAGAGCTCTTCGGCACCATCCATTACCTCATCAGCGACGCTTCGAGCTTCGTGACGGGTGCCCTCTCGGTAGTAGACGGTGGATTTGACGTATTCTCCATCTAAAATTAATGAAGAACTAATCATGAAGAATGAAGAATTTCTCACGAACATCCTTGAGAATTCTTCATTCTTAATTCCTCATTCTTAATTTATTATCTTATTATGATACTCTGTGAACAAACTTGGCGCTGGTACGGGCCGAACGATCCCGTCAGCCTGTGGGACATCAAGCAAGCCGGAGCCACCGGCATCGTCAACGCCCTGCACCACATCCCCAACGGCGAGGTGTGGACCGTGGAAGAGATAATGAAACGCAAGGAAATGATAGAAGCCGTAGGGCTGAAGTGGTCAGTCGTGGAAAGCGTACCCGTACACGAGCACATCAAGACCCAGACGGGCGACTATCAGAAGTATATCGACAACTATAAGGAAAGCATCCGCAACCTGGCCAAGTGCGGCGTGATGATTGTCACCTACAACTTTATGCCCGTGCTCGACTGGACGCGTACTGACCTGGCCTACGAATTGCCTGACGGAAGCCGTGCTCTGCGCTTCGAGCGTGCCGCCTTTATCGCTTTCGACCTCTTCCTGCTGAAGCGTCCCGGTGCTGAGGCTGAATACACTGACGAAGAGAAGGCTAAGGCAAAAGCTCGCTTCGAGCAGATGACCGACGAGGATAAGCAACGCCTCATCCGCAACATGATAGCCGGCCTGCCTGGTTCGGAAGAGAGCTTCACATTGGAGCAATTCCAACACGAACTGGACCGCTACAAGGACATCACACCCGAACGTCTCCGCCAGAACCTCATCTACTTCTTGAGCGAAATCTGTCCCGTGGCGGACGAAGTAGGCGTCAAGCTCGTCATCCATCCCGACGATCCGCCCATGTCCATCCTCGGCCTGCCGCGCATCATGAGCAATGGTGAGGACTTCCAGGCACTGATAGACGCCGTGCCCAACGAGAGCAACGGCCTCTGCCTCTGCACCGGCTCACTTGGTGTAAGCAGTGCCAACGATTGTGCCGCCCTGATGGAACGCTTTGCCGACCGCATCAACTTCGTCCACCTGCGCAGCACCAAGCGTGACGCCGAAGGCAACTTCTACGAGGCCAACCACTTGGAGGGTGACGTAGATATGTACCACGTGATGAAAGCCTTCCTTGAGATGCAGCAACGTCGCGGCGTGTCTATCGCTATGCGTCCTGACCACGGTCACCAGATGGTAGACGACCTCCGCAAGAAAACCAACCCCGGTTACTCCTGCATCGGCCGCCTGCGCGGACTTGCTGAACTTCGTGGACTCGAAATGGGTATTGCGAAGACGCTGTACGAGTAATCCGCCCCATTCATTTATAAATCTATTAACACAAGAGTGTGTATCAGACCGGAGCCATCCGGCTCGTACACACTCTTTTTAACTTTACAGAATATGAAGAAGATAACTCCCCTGCTGTGCCTCCTGCTCCTCGCCCTATGCCTCCCCGCCATGGCACAAGTGACGTTCACTACCGAACAATACCTTGCCGACTTCGACTTCGCCGTGAAGGAACTGGAGACCAACTATGCCGGCTATCCCGCCATAGCGGAAGACCCGAAGCAGAAGAACGCCTTCGAGCAACTGAAGTCCAGCCTCCGCAGGCAAGTGGCCGAAGAAGGAAGAGACGGATTGGACGCCATCGGCGAACTTTATGCCTGGTTCGGCGACTTCCACCTGCGGGTAGGAATATCCACCACGCCCTACATGCGGAAAGTGCCCACTTACGAAAGCATGAAAGTCTACGACCCGAAGGCCACCTACCGGAGGATTACCGACCACACCTTCCTGATACGCTTCCCCTCGTGCATGGGAGACCCCACGATAGAATGGGTGAAGAAGTCCGTCGAGGCCTACCTGGCGTCGGGATGCGAGAACCTGATTATCGACATCCGGGGAAACAGAGGAGGGTCGGACCTGATGTATGAGCCTTACCGTCAGCTGCTGTATGACCGCAGAGGATATCTGGATGGAGCCGAAGTGCGCAATACACCCGCCCACATAGCCGAGATGGAGGACATCGACATCGACTTCGTGCAAGAGATAGTGAGGAAGATGAAGACCTCCAAGGACGAGTTCGTCCCCCTGACCACGCGCTACATGGAGATAGCTTACGACAGCATCTCGCCCCTGCCTCGCCGGGCCGCCCTCCTCATTGACGCCAGCGTGGCCAGTTCAGGCGAGCAGATGGTGCTGGACCTCCGCGCATGCAGCGACCGCACCGCCATCTACGGACGCGACAACACGAAAGGCTGCCTGGACCTCTCGAACAACCGCGAGGTAGCCTTGCCCCACACGACCGTCGGTCTCACCATCCCCATGAGTCGCTCCTACCGCTTGCCCGACCACGGAGTAGATCAGACGGGCATCGCCCCGGACACACGCATCCCGCTCCCCCTGCCCGAGACCCTGACCGACAACATCGACGAATGGACGCAGTGGGTGACCGGAGAACTGGAGAAATGAAGAACTAATCAATGAAGAATGAAGAATTTCCCTCGGACATCCCTGAGAATTCTTCATTCTTCATTGATTAGTTCTTCATTCACTTTCTACCCCATCTCAATCCACTCCACGTCCTGCGGCACGATGGTGCGCCGCGTCACCCGCCCGTTCTGAGCCCGGCTGTATTCGGGGATGAAGCCCACACTCAGCTTGGTGAACTGCTCGCCGCTCACTTCCTCCGGCGTGTCCACGCCCCGGCCCTTCGCCTGGCCCACGAGGTAGAACGTCCCCAGCCCCTCGAGCTTCACCGAATTGCCGTTCTTCATCATGTCGCCCATCACTTCGCCCAGCCCCAGGAGCACGGCATACATATCGCTCAGGCTCACGGTGGACATGAGCGCCAGGCGCTCGGCCACGTCTTTCGTGGTGTACGTCCCGGCCGTAAACGACCGCGGGAACCACTTCCCATTTAGTTTCTGCTTCTTGTAGAACATAGCATTATCAACATTTAGATATAACCCATTCGAGTAAGACACTCGGGATAGAATCATTGCCGATGATCCCTATAATCATTGGCAATGATTGATACAATCATCGGCAATGATTCCCTTTCGAATCCCAAAGATAACGCTTTCGAGTGAGACTGCCAAGCGGGACGGGTAAGTATTTCGACTTTGGCGAAATAGTCGTATCTTTGTGCCGGAACTAAATTTCGTAACCGATTATGCTGAAACTCACCCCTCCCAACGGTGCCGACCGTGTGTTACTCCACTCGTGCTGCGCCCCATGCTCCAGTGCCATCATCGAATGCATGCTGGCCAATGGCCTGCGTCCTACCGTGTTCTACTTCAACCCGAATATCTATCCCCGTGAGGAATATGAGATAAGGAAGCAGGAGGCCGTCCGCTTTGTCACCGCCCAAGGTCTGGACTTCGTGGACGCTGATTATGATTACGACCGATGGAAATCCTGCATAACGGGACTGGAAGGGGAGCCGGAACGAGGCGCGCGATGCCTGCAATGCTTTACCTTGCGCCTGACGGAGACGGCACGCTATGCCTCCGAGCACGGTTTCACCTTGTTCACCACCACCTTGGCTTCCTCGCGTTGGAAGAGCCTGGAGCAGATTAATGAGGCGGGACGCCTGGCGGCTTCGCGCTATTCCGGCACGATGTTTTGGGAGCAGAACTGGCGCAAAGGCGGTTTGCAAGACCGGCGCAATCAGTTGCTGAAAGAATATGGCTTCTACAACCAGCAGTATTGCGGGTGCGAGTTCAGCAGGCGGAGGGTGGAGGACTTATCGGTTCCCCAAAGTATAGCTGCATTGTAGTATGAGATTTTATTATGAATAGGTTCAGAGAGGAAAGGTATGAAGGAAAATTCACTATATGATAAAAAGTCTGTTCGTGAGATAACTGGGAAAAATGCGGACTGGAATGAAGTGGCAAAAGATTGTGTAGCTTTCAGTAACGCACAGGGTGGTGTAATAGACTATGGCATAGAAGATGATGCGGACGCACCACTGGCAGGTCAAAAGGTATCAGAAGAGATGGTCATCAATCTGGAGAATAAAATCAGTGAAAAGACACTGAACGTATCTGTTCACGCGGAAATCAAGACACATGAAAACGGCGGACAGTATATCCGTCTACACATACTCCGTGGTACTTCTTCCGCTTCTACCACATCCGGTAAATATTTCATACGGGTAAGTGACAAAAGTATGCCGCTTACAGGTGATGATATAGCCCGTCTTTCAGCTGAAAAAGGGTATTACCGTTGGGAGGATGAAGAAAGCAAATGGAGTTGGAAGGATGCCGACAAGGAGAAACTGAAAACTTTACTTCAGCATCTGCGGACTTCGGAACGTGTATCAGATTTCGTCAAGCAGAAAGAAGATAAGGAACTGCTAGACTATTATTTTTTAACGGTAGAAGAGTCGGATAGAATGACCAATTTAGGGGTGCTCTTTATTGGAACCCAGTCACAACGTGGCAGACTGATGAATGCTCCCGTAGTACAATGTATCCAGTTTGATCAGTATGGAGATAAGGTCTGGAAATATCTGATTGATGATTTTACCAAGAATCCTCAGGAAATCATTGAGGCGATATGGAATAATGTACCAGTTTGGAGAGAAAGCAATGAAATCAGCGACGGACTATTTCGTAAGGAGATTCCTGCGTATGATGAAGCTGTAGTCAGAGAATTGACTTGTAATGCTTTGGTACACCGTCCATATACAGTAAGGGGGGATATTTTTATCAATATTCATCCGGATAGGATTGAAGTGGTCAATCCCGGATCGTTGCCATTGGGAGTTACCCCACAAAATATTCTTCACAAAACAGTGAAGAGAAATGAACACTTTGCCAATCTATGTTATGCCCTGCAAATGATGGAGCGTGAAGGTTCCGGTTATGACAAGATGTATGAAGTGCTTCTATCCAACGGGAAACAAATCCCTAAAGTGGAAGAAGGAGATGATTATGTGAAGGCTATAGTAGAAAGACGTATCATCAGCCAAGAAGCTATAAAGGTAATTCGTTTTGCTTTGCAGGTGGCAGAACTACGCCAAAAACAAATTATTTGTTTGGGACTAATAGCCCAGCATGAAAGTATTTCAGCTACCGGACTGATTAAATTACTGAATCTGAAAAACCGTGATGAACTTTCTCCATGGCTTGATAAGTTAATAGATGAAAGTATCGTGGAAACCTCAGGGAGAAAGAAAGGGAAGGAATATCGTGTGAATGCATCCATCTTAAAACAGAGTGATTATAAGGGAACGACCTCATTGAAACGAATAGAACCTTATAGATTGCGAGAACTGATTATCGAAGATTTAAAGATCTATGAATGTACCGGATTGAAGGACATCCAGCAAAGGATAGGAAGCGAAATCCCTTATAAGAAAATTCTAGCACAAATGAAGTCAATGCTTGCTGATGGCATTGTAGAGTCTGTGGGAGAAAACAGATGGGTGAAATATAAGTTAAAAAGGAAATAATTCTCAGTTCCAAAATCAGGAATAAAACAGGGTGTAAAAAGTGAATTTGGAACCGAGAAAGGGAATTGACAAAATAAATAGTTGATACTTAATTGATTAATCATTTCCGAAAAAAGAAATAAAGAAAGAGATAAGGCCGATTTTGGAATTGAGAAATGACGGTTTCTACAACCAGCAGTATTGCGGGTGCGAGTTCAGCAGGCGGAGGGTGGAGCCGCATCCGTAAACCTATTTATAAATCAATGCCGACAGATAGTCTTCGGCAAGCATCTCGTTGGCAACCTCCCAAAGCTCGTCGGCGGTAAGGGAGTCAATGCGGCGGCACACGGCTTCCTGCGACTCGTAGCGATTGTAGTGAAGGAAGGTCTTGGCCATGCCGAGGGCGTTGTTCTCGTTATTGTCGGAAGCTACGCCTATCTGACCTATCAGTTGCTTCTTGGCGGCCGCCAGTTGTGAAGGCGTCAGACGCTTCTCCCGCAGACGCTTCAACTCCTGATAGACCAGCCGGGTGCAACGGCGGACATCAGCCTGGTCACAACCAAAATAGATACAGAAAGTCCCCGTATCGGTGTAAGCCGTCAGGTTGGACTCCACATTGTACACCAGCCCGCGCCGCTCACGCAAGGCCACATTCAGGCGGCTATTCATCCCCGGACCACCCAAGAGGTTGTTGAGCAGGTAGAGTGCCGTGCGCTTCGGGTTGTAGGCGTCATACCCCCGTCCGCCTATCATGACATGCGCCTGCGCCGTTCCTTTGTCCAGCACCAGGCGGTCGGGCACGTAAGGCAAAGGCTTTTCCCGTCCTTTTTCATCGGCAGACTCCACCGGATGTATGTCTCCCACATACTTCTCCGCCAGCCGGACCACACACCGGAAGTCCACATCGCCCAGGACAAAAAACACCATGTTGTCCGGACGGTAATACCGGCGGGTGAAATCCATCGCATTCTCCGTACGGAATGTGCGAAGCAACTCCGGACATCCTAGGATGTTCCTGCCTAACGGATGGCCGCGGAAAATCAAGTCCTCAAAGTCATCGAATATCAATTCCGCAGGGTTGTCCTCGTAAGACTGTATCTCGTCAATGATGACTTCCGTCTCCTTTTCTATCTCACGTTGCGGGAAGGTGGAATGGAACACGATGTCGGCAAGCAGTTCAAAAGCCCGGCTAAAATGCTCCACCAAGAAGGCTGAATAGATGACCGTTTCCTCCTTGTTGGTATAGGCATTCAAATCACCGCCCACATTCTCCATGCGGTTCAGGATATGCCACGCCTTGCGCTTGCGGGTACCCTTGAATATCAGGTGCTCCACGAAATGCGCCATACCTTGCTCCCGTTCACGTTCGTCGCGCGTGCCAGTGTCAACGGCAAAGCCACAATAAGCGACCTTCGAACGCAATGGTTCGTTGATGATGCGCAAGCCGTTGGCCAACGTGTACACATGATACTCCGGTTTCTCTCTATCCAATGTTTTCATTCTCTGTCCTCTACTGGTTTGTGCCCGCAAAAATACAACAAAACCTATTGCCGTTTATGGAAAATTGCGGATATTTGCACCCGACAACACCATTTTCATTATGCGAAAAGTAATCGGTATCGGAGAAACCATTCTCGACATTCTCTTCCGCGACGGACAGCCCACGGTAGCCGTACCTGGCGGTTCAGTATTCAACACCCTCGTATCCCTGGCGCGTGCGGGCGTCCCCATCCGCTTCATCAGCGAGACGGGCAACGACCAGGTAGGCGATATCATCCTCCGGTTCATGCGCGACAACGGCATGCCCACGGACCACGTCAATGTCTTCCCCGACGGCAAATCGCCCGTGTCGCTTGCTTTCCTCAACGAACGGAACGACGCCAGTTACCTCTTCTACAGGGACTATCCCCGCCAGCGACTTGACGTGGCATGGCCCGAAATAGAGGAGGACGACATCGTCATCCTGGGTTCCTATTATGCCCTGAACCCCGTGCTGCGCGACAAAATCTTGGAACTGCTGGAGTTGGCACGCTCCCGAAAGGCCATCATCTACTATGACCCCAACTTCCGCTCTACCCACAAGGAAGAAGCCATCCGACTGGCACCGACCATCATCGAGAACCTGGAATACGCCGATATCGTCCGCGGCTCGGTGGACGACTTCTTCTACATGTACAATCTGCAGGACGTGGAGAAAATCTACAAGGACAAAATCAAGTTCTACTGCCCTAACTTCATCTGTACCGCCGCCAACCGGGACATTGCCCTGCGCACGACCCGCGTCAGCCGGGACTACCCCATCTCTCCGGTCGAGACCGTCAGCACCGTCGGTGCGGGCGACAGCTTTAACGCCGGCATCATCTACGGGTTATTGAAGTATGGCGTGCGCCATGACGGCCTGAACGACCTGGACGAAGACGGCTGGAACCGCGTGATGGACTACGGCATCGCTTTTGCCGCTGAATCGTGCCGAAGCCTGGACAACTGTGTCTCCAAAGAATTTGCAGAAAATTTAAAGATAGAAAAAGAAGCCTAAAAGGCCTGCCCGGCCAATACGCCTTGTGGGCAATTTACTTATATTTGTGACAAGCTGATTTTTCAAGTATAGGTCACAAGTATGATGTATAAGAAACTATATTGCCTGTTTGCGCTGGCCACCTTGCTCTCTTCGTGCAGTAACACCAGACCACGTGTTTTCGTTGTATGCGAAGAAAACAACGTGGGCAATAGCATCGTGAAATGGGAGACCGTACCCGCCCTGCCCGGTGATGTGAAAGTCTATGCCTCTACCGACCCCGAAAACACCGCAAAAGGCCGTCTCGTGGCCAGTGCTCCCATAGCCGATCAGCATCTGACCATCGTGACCTCCGATCCTACCAAACGCTATTATTACCAACTGGTCTTTAACGAGAAATACCACATACAAGTTGCCACACGCAATGTCAATATCCCCGGCATACAGAACTTCCGTGACTTGGGCGGATATCCTTCTTACCCCCATCACAAACGCACACGCTGGGGAATGATTTACCGCTCCGGAAAGATGGATCGCCTGGAGTGCGGTTCACTGAAAGAGCTGAAAAACCTCGGTATCCGCACCATTATCGACCTGCGCTCGCCCGACGAACTACAGGAGAGTGACTCTATCTTGCACAATCATTTCCGTCTTGTCTCTATCCCAATTGCAACAGGTGACATGGAGCAAATCCTAACAGGCGTGCAAGATCGAAGTATCCGAAGCGACACAGTCTACCGCATCGTGAAACGCATGAACCGAGAACTGATTACAAAATATACCCCCCAATACCGCAAGGTATTCGACCTACTGCTCGACCGTGACAACTATCCCGTCATCATCCATTGCTCTTCCGGTAAAGGACGAACAGGTATTGTCTCGGCATTGGTGCTCGCCGCACTCGACGTTAATGAGGATAAAATCATGGAAGACTATCGCCTAAGCAACGACTACTTCAACATTCCGCAGGCCACCCGCTATGCTTACAATCTGCCTTCCCGCTCGCAAGAGACTATCACCACTCTTTTTTCCGCCCGCGAAGACTTCCTAAACGCTGCCAAGGAGGAAGCCGAACGTCGCTATGGCGACATCAAGACGTACCTACATAAAGGGATAGGCGTCAGCAAGCAAGAAATCAAGCAGCTACAGCACATACTTCTGACAAAAGATTGATGCTTCAACACAAGGAAAGCTAACATCCAAACTCTTTTTTTCGTACCTTTGCCCCACAATAGCAAAGATACGCAGAGAACAATGGAATTCAACTACGACGTAATTGTGATAGGTGCCGGACATGCCGGATGCGAAGCCGCCGCCGCTGCTGCCCGATTAGGTTCGAAGACATGCCTCATTACCATGGACATGAACAAAATCGGACAAATGAGCTGCAATCCAGCCGTGGGCGGCATTGCCAAGGGGCAGATTGTCCGTGAAATCGATGCCTTGGGTGGATACATGGGGTTAGTGACAGACCGCACCGCCATCCAGTTCCGCCTGCTCAACCGTTCGAAAGGCCCTGCCATGTGGAGCCCGCGGGCTCAATGTGACCGCGCCAAGTTCATTTGGGCCTGGCGCGAAGTGCTGGAAAACACGCCCCATCTACACATCTGGCAAGACACTGTGCGCCGTCTGCTCGTATCGGACGATGAAGTGCGAGGTGTGGAAACGGTGTGGGGAGTGACATTCCGTGCCCGTTGCGTTATTGTTACCGCCGGAACATTCCTAAACGGCCTGATGCACGTGGGACGAACCATGCTACCCGGAGGACGTATGGCCGAACCCGCCTCCTACGAACTGACCGAATCCATCGCTGCCCACGGCATTAGCTATGGGCGGATGAAGACCGGCACACCGGTGCGCATCGATGGCCGAAGCGTCCATTACGAGGATATGGAGGTGCAGGATGGCGAGACGGATTTCCACAAATTCTCCTTCCTGGACACCCCCTCCCGACAACTCCAACAATTGCCTTGCTGGACATGCTACACCAATGAAGAAGTGCATGAAGTACTTCGTCAAGGTCTGTCCGACTCTCCTCTTTACAATGGGCAGATACAGAGTATCGGACCACGCTACTGCCCCAGCATTGAGACAAAAATCGTCACCTTCCCCGACAAGCCGCAGCACCAACTCTTCTTGGAGCCCGAAGGCGAAACCACACAAGAACTCTATTTGAACGGGTTTTCCTCATCCCTCCCTCTGGACATCCAGCTGGAAGCTCTGAAGAAGATTCCCGCCTTCCGCGACCTGGTGGCCTATCGACCCGGTTACGCCATCGAGTACGACTACTTCGATCCCACGCAACTGAAACACACGCTGGAAACAAAGAAAGTCAGAAACCTCTTCCTCGCCGGACAGGTGAACGGAACCACGGGCTATGAAGAAGCGGCCGGACAGGGTATCATTGCAGGCATCAACGCTCACATCAATTGTCACGGTGGTGCGCCCTTCACTTTAGCACGTGACGAAGCCTATATTGGCGTCCTCATTGATGACTTGGTGACAAAAGGGGTAGACGAGCCCTACCGCATGTTCACCTCGCGAGCCGAATACCGCATCTTACTCCGCATGGACGATGCCGACATGCGCCTCACCGAACGAGCCTACCACCTTGGATTAGCTACGCGACACCGCTATGATTTGCTGACAAGCAAGCGCGAAGCCATCAATCATATTTTAGACTTCGCCCGCAGCTATTCCATCAAGCCGGCACTTATTAATTCTGCCCTTGAGGCATTGGGAACAACTCCGCTCCGCCAAGGCTGCAAGCTCATAGACCTCATCAATCGTCCGCAAATAACCCTTACCAACATCGCTGAATACGTTAGCGCTTTCCACCGCGAACTGGACAAGATTACCGAACGTCGTGACGAAATATTGGAAGCCGCCGAAATCCTTATCAAATACGATGGTTACATTGGGCGCGAACGCATGATAGCAGACAAACTTGCACGATTGGAGAGCATCAAAATCAAAGGTAAGTTCGACTACAACTCCTTGCAGTCTCTCTCCACAGAAGCTCGGCAAAAACTAATAAAGATAGACCCCGAGACCATCGCACAAGCAAGTCGCATCCCCGGTGTATCACCCAGCGACATCAACGTCTTACTGGTACTTTGCGGCCGATAAACGGCATGCGTTCCACGTGAAACAAATAATTAAACAAATTCAATAAAAATACTGATTATGAGCAAAGAAACACTCAAGAAAAGCATTCGTGAAATACCTGATTTCCCCATTCCCGGTATTCTGTTTTATGATGTTACCACTCTCTTTAAGGAGCCCGCAGCATTGCAAGAACTCTCAGACACTATGTTCAAAATGTATAAGGACAAAGGCATCACAAAAGTAGTAGGCATCGAATCACGCGGATTCATCATGGGGCCTATCCTTGCCACTCGCTTAGGAGCCGGCTTCGTTCCCATCCGCAAGCCCGGCAAGCTGCCCGCGGAAACCATCGAAGAAAGCTATGAAAAAGAATATGGAAAGGACACAGTACAGATGCACAAGGATGCTATCGATGAAAACGACGTCGTTCTGATACACGATGACCTACTGGCTACCGGAGGTACGATGGCCGCCGCCTGCAAATTAGTGAAGCAGATGAACCCCAAGAAGATCTATGTAAACTTCATCATCGAGTTGCAGGAATTACATGGCAAGGATGTTTTCGACAAGGATATAGATGTAGAAAGTGTACTTACTCTCTGATTTCATCGGATTTTTCTACCAACAAGCGCCACTCCTATGGATAAAAACCCAGAACTAAAACTCAACGACTACCTGAAAGGCATTGTACTGAGCCTGCCAGAAAGTCCCGGCATCTACCAGTACCTGAATGCGGAGGGAATCATTATCTACGTAGGAAAAGCAAAAAACCTAAAACGGAGAGTTTCTTCCTACTTCAACCGAGATCACGGTCCCGGTAAGACACGCGTACTGGTGAGCAAGATTGCCGACATCAGATATATTGTGGTCAACACCGAAGAGGACGCCTTGTTACTGGAAAACAACCTCATCAAAAAGTACAAGCCGCGCTACAACGTTCTGCTGAAAGACGACAAGACCTACCCTTCCATCTGCATACAGAACGAATACTTCCCGCGTATCATCAAAACACGCCGAATCATCCGCAACGGTTCGTCTTACTACGGTCCCTACAGTCATCTGCCTTCCATGTATGCCGTTCTTGACCTCATCAAACACTTGTATCCCATCCGTACCTGCAACTTAAACCTCAGCCCGGAGAATATCCGGGCGGGCAAATTCAATGTCTGTCTGGAGTACCACATCAAGAACTGCGCAGGTCCCTGCATCGGGAAACAAAGCCAGGAAGAGTATATGAAAAACATCGGTGAAATCAAAGAAATCCTGAAAGGGAATACCCGGGAGATAGAGCAATTACTATACCAACAGATGCAAGAGTTGGCCACCGAAATGAGATTTGAAGAAGCACAGAGAGTGAAGGAGAAATACCTGCTAATTGAAAACTACCGGGCAAAGTCAGAAGTAGTCAGCAACGTGCTACATAATATTGATGTTTTCTCCATCGAGGAAGATAGCGATGAAAAGGCCGCTTTTATCAACTATCTGCATATCACAAACGGTGCCATCAACCAGGCTTTCACCTTCGAATACAAGAAGCGCCTCGAGGAAACCAAGGAAGAACTGCTCCAGCTGGGCATCATTGAAATGCGCGAACGCTACAAAAGCCGCTCACGCGAAATCATCGTTCCCTTCGAACTGAACATGGAGCTAAAGGACGTGACTTTCACCGTCCCCCAACGGGGCGACAAGAAAAAGCTACTCGAACTGTCCATCCAAAACGTAAAGCAGTACAAGGTAGACCGCCTGAAGCAAGAGGAGAAACTAAACCCCGAACAACGCATCACGCGGCTACTAAAGGAAATTCAACAACAGCTACACCTGGAGCGCCTCCCCCTGCGCATCGAATGCTTCGACAATTCGAACATACAAGGCTCCGATCCCGTGGCGGGATGTGTGGTCTTCATCAAGGGGAAACCATCGAAACGGGACTATCGCAAGTATAACATCAAAACCGTAGAAGGCCCCGACGACTATGCCTCGATGAAAGAGGTTGTCATGAGGCGTTATAAGCGTGCTATAGAAGAGAACACTCCCCTGCCCGACCTCCTTATCACCGACGGTGGAAAGGGGCAAATGAGTGCCGTAAAAGAAGTGATAGACGAGCTCGGGCTGGACATCCCTATCGCCGGACTGGCCAAAGACAACCGCCATCGTACCAATGAACTGCTTTTCGGATTTCCGCCCCAAACCATCGGCCTGAAGCAGGGTACTCCCCTTTTCCGCCTCCTGACCCGCATACAAGACGAAGTACACCGCTATGCCATCACTTTCCATCGCGACAAGCGCAGCAAGCGACAGACCGCTTCGGAACTGGACGAGATAAAAGGAATCGGTGAAAAGAGCAAAAACGCCCTGCTGAAAGAATTCAAGAGTGTGAAGCGCATCCGAGAAGCCACCCCGCAGGAATGGGCTGCCGTCGTAGGCGAAGCAAAGGCACGCATTCTGCAAATACATTTCCAGGCCTCGGCGAAAGATTGACCCCGGCTATCCCCGCATCCACATTATATAGAATAAAATTCCCGTTAAATACATCCCGACACATATTGAAAGCAGCGCATTTTAGCAAAATATTCGTATCTTTGCCCATTGGAGAGTACATAAATCCTAAAAGAACATGAGTTCAATACGAGGGTTAAGAACGACACGGTTTGTGAGGATGTAACGCCCCGTGGTGTGAGGATGCCACGACACGTGCCGTGAGGTGGTCACGAAGCGTGGCGTGAGGACCTCACGAAGCGTAGTGTGAGGAGCCAAGGCTGTTACAAAAAGGCCGTAAACGACAAATCGCTTTAAATCAGAATATTATATTAAATAAAACAAATAAAAACAACCATGAGAGTAGTAATACAACGCACGGGACACGCCTCGGTAACCATTGACGGTACCTGCAAATCAGCCATCGGGAAAGGCCTCCTGATACTGGTAGGCATCGAGGAAGCCGACGGGCAAGAAGATATTGACTGGCTCTGCAAGAAAATCGTGAACCTGCGCATTTTCGACGATGAAAACGGCGTAATGAACCGATCTATTCTCGATGCAGGAGGCGATATCCTCGTCATCAGCCAGTTCACATTGCACGCCTCGACGAAGAAAGGAAACCGCCCGTCATACATCCACGCCGCCAAGCCCGAGACGGCCATCCCCCTTTACGAACAGTTCTGCCGGGAACTCTCGAGCGCATTGGGCAAGGATATAGGCACGGGAGAATTCGGTGCAGACATGAAGGTGGAGCTACTGAACGACGGCCCCGTCACCATCTGCATAGACACCAAGAACAAGGAATAAACTTCAAAACAAAACGATATGACACTGGAAGAAGCACAACAACAGGTGGACAAGTGGATCAAGCAATACGGCGTGCGCTACTTCAGCGAACTGACCAATATGGCCGTACTGACCGAAGAAGTAGGCGAGCTGGCCCGAGTCATGGCCCGCAAGTACGGCGACCAATCGTTCAAAGCCGGTGAAAAGGACAATCTGGACGAAGAAATCGCCGACGTCTTCTGGGTGCTGCTCTGCATCGCCAACCAGACAGGAACCGACCTGACCGAGGCCTTCCGGCGCAGTATTGAAAAGAAAACGAAACGAGATCAAGACAGACATATCAACAACCCTAAACTGAAAGAACATGGAAAGTAAAGAGCCCACTCAAAGCAAGTATGACGAAGCGCTGGCCAAATACAATACCAGCCTCGACGATGCGGAAGTAGCCGCACAAGTGAAAGCCATCATCGAACAGAAAGTGGCAGAAAACGATACACCTGAGATTAAGAAATTCCTTTTCCATTGCATTGACCTCACCACACTGAACACTACGGACAACGACGAGAGTGTGATGCGATTCACTCAAAACGTAAACCGCTTCGACGAAGAATTTCCCGACCTGAAGAACGTAGCCGCCATCTGTGTCTACCCCAACTTTGCCGAAATCGTGAAAGACACGCTTGAGGTAGAAGACGTGAAAATAGCCTGCGTGTCGGGCGGATTTCCCTCCTCGCAGACATTTACCGAAGTGAAAGTGGCTGAGACTGCCATGGCCGTCATGGATGGAGCCGACGAGATAGACATCGTCATCTCCGTTGGCAAATTCCTCGTGGGCGACTATGAAAGCGTATGCGACGAAATACAAGAGCTAAAGGAGACCTGCAAGGACAAGCACCTGAAGGTTATCCTCGAGACGGGTGCCCTCCGCACGGCCTCGAACATTAAAAAAGCCTCGATTCTATCGATGTACGCCGGTGCCGACTTCATCAAGACATCAACCGGAAAACAGCAGCCCGCCGCTACACCCGAGGCAGCCTACGTCATGTGTCAAGCCATTAAGGAATATCACGAAAAAACAGGCAGAAAAGTAGGTTTCAAACCTGCCGGAGGCATCAACACGGTGAACGATGCCCTAATCTACTATTCCATCGTGAAGGAAGTGCTGGGTGAGGAATGGCTGAACAACACACTGTTCCGCTTAGGCACCAGCCGCCTGGCTAACCTACTGCTGAGCGACATATTGGGCAAGGAGACAAAATTCTTCTAAACGAAACGCAAAGGAACACAAAAACAAAAGGCCGCTTTCCGAATGAGAAAACGGCCTTTTTCTATCATATCAATGTTCATTTCTGCCTTTCCACCACATAATTCAGATAAGCCTCCAGCGCCCGACAAACATCCGCCATGCCTGTAGCAGGCAGTAATGCAAAAGCTTTCGCACGGTAGTCGAGCATCACCCTCTCGGCATATTCAATGCCGCCATTCTCCTTGGTGAAAGCCACCAAACGGCTGATTTCATCGGCAGACGCATGACCCGACTTCACCCGCAGGGCTATCGCACGAGCCTCTTCATCGCCCGTGGCATTGAGCGCATAAAGCACAGGAAGGGTCAGTTTACCTTCATGCATATCGTTACCCGTAGGCTTTCCTATCTGCTTGTTTTCAAAATAATCGAAGATGTCATCCTTTATTTGGAAGCAGAGCCCGATGTATTCACCGAACAGACGCGCTTTCTCCACCATTTCGGAAGAGGCTCCGGCCGACAGGGCGCCACACTTGGTACAGGCAGCAAAAAGCACCGCCGTTTTCTTGTGGATAATCTCAAAATAAACAGACTCGGAAAAATCGGCATTGTCTACATTGGAGAGCTGAAGCAATTCTCCATCGGCCAAGTCCTGACCCAAGGCTGAAACGACGTCAATAATCTCATGATTGCGTGTCAGAGCCACCTGCATCAGCGCCGTAGCCAGCAGATAGTCGCCCGAAAGCACGGCCACCTTATTATTAAATACAGCATTGACCGAACGCTGTCCGCGACGCTCGCCACTCTCGTCCACCACATCATCGTGCACCAGGCTGGCATTATGCAAGAGTTCCAGCGCCACGGCCGAACGGAGCGCCACCTCATTGACACCCCCGCATAGCTTGGCCGAAAGCAACACCAGAATAGGACGCATCATCTTCCCGCTCCGCTGACGAATGTGCTCTATTACACTGTTCAGCAGAGGGTTGGAGCTGGAAAGCGAGCCTGAAAAAAGCTGTCTGAAGTCTTCCAACTCAGCAAAAATGGGAGCTTGTATGACTGATGATGTATCCATGAAACAATATTTGGGCACAAAAATAGTAATAAAACGGTTAATCGCATATTTTTTTGTACTTTTACCCTGCAAAAAAGAATAAAACGTATGAATTCAACCGATAAACTTTTCCTGCTCGACGCATACGCGCTCATTTACCGCGCCTATTATGCGCTTATCAAGAACCCGCGAATTAACTCCAAAGGCCAGAACACGTCGGCCATCCTGGGCTTCGTCAACACCCTTGAAGAGGTGCTCAGAAAGGAGAAACCCACGCACATCGGCGTGGCATTCGATCCTGCCGGTCCCACCTTCCGCCACGAGGCCTATGAACAATACAAGGCCCAACGTGAGGAAACGCCCGAAGCTATCCGCTTCTCCGTACCTATCATAAAGGACATCATCCGCGCCTACCGCATCCCCATCCTCGAAGTGGCGGGTTACGAGGCCGACGACGTGATAGGCACGCTGGCCACCGAGGCCGGACGCCGGGGCATCACTACCTACATGATGACTCCCGACAAGGACTATGGTCAGCTGGTGGGCGAGCGCGTCTTCATGTACCGCCCTAAGCATACAGGCGGATTCGAGGTGATGGGCACAGACGAGGTCAAAGCCAAGTTCGACATCCAGTCCACCACCCAAGTCATCGACATGCTCGGCCTGATGGGCGACGCATCGGACAACATCCCCGGCTGCCCGGGCGTAGGCGAGAAGACAGCGCAGAAACTCATTACCCAGTTCGGAAGCATCGAAAATTTGCTGGCTCACACCGACCAACTGAAGGGCGCACTGAAAACGAAGGTAGAAACAAACAAGGAGCAAATCGTCTTCTCCAAATTCCTGGCCACCATCAAGACCGACGTCCCCATCAAACTCGACATGCAGGCTCTCGTCCGCGAAGAGCCGGACAAGGAAGCACTTCGAAAGATTTTCGAGGAGCTGGAGTTCCGCACGCTCATCGACCGCGTGCTGGGGAAAGACGCCACTCCCCCACCCTCACCTTCACTGAGCGACACTTCCGCTTTGCCCCTCTTTGCCCAAGCCTCTGCGAAACAAAAAGAGACGAAAAGCGAAGCTTCGCAAGGCGATTTCTTTGCGTTATTTGCGAGCGAGGGGTCGGGCGGCGCCGAAAATTCAATTCTCAGCAGCTTAGAAACAATAGATACAGACTATCAACTCGTTGATACAGAAGAAAAAAGGCGCGAATTTATTCAAAAGTTGTTGACAACGGAAATTCTTGCAATAGATACGGAAACCACGGGCACCGAACCGATGGAGGCCGAACTGGTGGGCATGAGCTTCAGTGACGCCGAAAATCGGGCTTGGTATGTGCCGGTTCCGCCCGATCGTGAAGAAGCCTTAAAAATAGTGAATGAGCTTCGCCCGCTTTATGAAAATGCGCAATCGGTCAAAGTGGGACAAAACATCAAGTACGACATGATTGTCTTACAGAACTACGGTGTCCGTGTGCAAGGCCCGCTCTTCGACACCATGATCGCCCACTACGTGCTCCAACCCGAGCTCCGTCACAACATGGACTATCTGGCCGAAATCTATCTGCACTACCGCACTATCCACATCGACCAACTCATCGGCCCACGAGGCAAAGGACAGAAAAACATGCGTGACCTCACCCCCACCGAAGTCTATCGCTATGCCTGCGAAGATGCCGACGTCACACTGAAACTGAAAAACGTACTCGAGAAAGAACTCAAGGCGCAAGGCGTGGAGCACCTCTTCTATGAAATAGAGATGCCGCTCGTCCCCGTCCTTGTAAACATCGAAAGTAATGGCGTCCGCCTGGACACCGAAGCCCTGAAGCAATCGGCCGCACATTTCAACGCCCGCATCCGGCAGATTGAAGAAGACATTTACGCACTGGCAGGCGAAACCTTCAACATCGCCTCACCGAAACAAGTAGGCGAAGTGCTCTTCGACCGCCTCAAGCTGATGCAGAAACCCAAAAAGACCAAGACCGGACAATACGTTACCTCCGAAGAAGTACTCGAAAGCCTGCGCGGAAAGCACGACATCGTGGGCAAGATATTGGAGCACCGAGGCCTGAAGAAGTTGCTGGGCACTTATGTCGAAGCTCTGCCGCAACTCATCAACCCGCGGACGGGCCGCGTCCACACATCGTTCAATCAGGCCGTCACCGCCACCGGCAGACTCAGCTCGAGCAATCCCAACCTGCAAAACATCCCCATCCGTGACGAAGACGGCAAAGAAATCCGCAAAGCCTTTATCCCCGATGACGGTTGTGAATTCTTCTCGGCCGACTACTCGCAAATCGAGCTGCGCATCATGGCTCACCGCAGCCAGGACCCTAACACGATTGAAGCTTTCGTCAAGGGACACGACATCCATGCCGCCACCGCCGCCAAGATATATAAAATAGGTATAAACGAAGTAACCTCCGACATGCGCCGCAAGGCCAAGACGGCCAATTTCGGCATTATCTACGGCATCTCCGTCTTCGGCTTGGCCGAACGCATGAACGTCTCCCGCCAGGAAGCCAAAGAGCTGATAGACGGTTATTTCGCCACCTACCCCTGCGTAAAGGCCTACATGGATCGCAGCATCGATGTGGCTCGCGAACAAGGCTATGTGGAGACTATCTTCCACCGCAAACGTTACCTGCCCGACATAAACTCGCGCAACGCCGTCGTGCGCGGCTATGCCGAACGAAACGCCATCAACGCTCCCATCCAGGGAAGTGCCGCCGACATCATCAAAGTGGCCATGGCACGCATCTATCAACGCTTTCAAAGTAACAATCTGAAAGCAAAGATGATTTTACAGGTTCACGACGAACTGAATTTCAGTGTTCCAACGGCTGAAAAAGAGCTCGTACAGAAAATTGTAATCGAAGAAATGGAGAACGCCTACCGCATGCACGTGCCTCTCAAAGCCGATTGTGGGTGGGGAAAGAACTGGTTGGAAGCTCACTAAACAGGCCAATAACAAACTTTAACTTACAATCAGAAAGCAAAGCCGGAAAATCCTTTCCGAACCACTTTGCAAACTAAACTATCCGGCAAGACCTCTGCCGGATAGTTTTTTATTCATCCATATTGTCAAAACGAAAGCGCAAGCAAATGGCAAATATTGACATTTTGATAAGATATTATCGATTTTAGTACATAGTGTCAATTTAATCACTACCTTTGTACCCGATTTCAGATGAAATCAAAAGAAATATGTAAATATAAACCCAAAAACATAACAGCTATGAAACTTTTAAAAACATTGATTTTCTCTACTCTTCTCTTCACCTGTATGCTGAGCGCTTCGGCTTACAATGAAAACAACCTTATTTACAATTCGGAAGAAGAAAACGGCATGATGGTAGGACAAACAGTCTACAAGACGGACGGCAACCTGCTTTCCAACTACATGAAGTACAACTACAAGTACGATGACCAGAATCGCATGACCGAAAGCGAAGCGATGAAGTGGAACAGCGATCTCAACAAATGGGAAAAGGACATCTGCATCCACTATCTGTATCAAGGCAAGAGCCTCACAACCGAGTACTACAAGTGGAACAAGAAAAAAGGAAAATATGTACTGGTGCCCGAAATGACCGTAACCGTAGACAATGCCAACCTATAAACGGAATATATAGAAAGAAGGGCGCACCCCACATCAGGGTGCGTCTTTCTTTTTTACAGCCTCCCACCTGCCGGAAAACCGGCTCCGGATACCTGCTTCATGCGGAAGTTCTGCATCGGATACCCTTGAAAAAAAGAAAAAGCGTTATCTTTGCAGGCAATTAACTGAACAATAATCAAAAACAAGATAACTATGGCATTAAAAGCAGGTATCGTGGGCCTCCCCAATGTGGGAAAATCCACACTCTTCAACTGCCTGTCCAGCGCAAAGGCGCAGGCGGCGAATTTTCCTTTCTGTACCATCGACGCGCAAATGGGACAAGTATCCGTGCCCGACGAACGGCTTACGAAACTGGCCGAATTGGTTCATCCGGGACGCATCGTGCCCGCCGTGTGCGACATCGTGGACATCGCCGGACTCGTCAAAGGTGCCAGTAAGGGCGAAGGACTGGGCAACCAGTTCTTGGGCAACATACGCGAGTGTGACGCCATCATCCACGTACTCCGTTGCTTCGACAATGGCAACATCGTGCATGTAGACGGCTCGGTAGACCCCGTGCGCGACAAGGAAATCATCGACACCGAACTCCAGCTGAAAGACCTCGAGACGGTGGAAAACCGCATCAAACGAGTAGAGAAGCAGGCAAAGGTAGGCGGTGACAAGAACGCCAAGTTGGAATACGAACTGCTGCTCCGCTACAAGGAAGCACTGGAGCAGGGCAAGAGTGCCCGCACCGTCATCCCGCAAAATGAGGATGAAGAAGCCTGCGCCCGCCAGATGTTCCTACTGACCACCAAACCCGTGCTCTATGTGTGCAACGTGGACGACACTTCCGCCGCCACCGGAAACGCCTACGTGGAGCAAGTACGCAAAGCCATCGAAGGCGAAGATGCCCAGCTGATAATCATCTCCGCCCAAACCGAGGCCGACATTGCCGAGTTGGAGACCTACGAAGAGAAACAGATGTTCCTCGAAGACCTCGGCCTGAAAGAAAGCGGATGCAACCGCCTCATCAAAGCCATCTACAAACTCCTGAACTTGGAAACATTCATCACCGCCGGCGAGATGGAGGTCAAGGCATGGACCTACCGCAAAGGCTGGAAAGCCCCTCAATGCGCCGGTGTCATCCACACGGACTTCGAGAAAGGATTCATCCGTGCCGAGGTTATCAAGTACGACGACTATATAAAATATGGTAGCGAAGCCGCCGTACGCGAAGCTGGCAAACTGGCCGTGGAGGGTAAGGATTACGTAGTGCAGGATGGTGACATCATGCACTTCCGGTTCAATGTGTAAGGTATACCACCAACCATTAATAACAAATACCACCATGAAGTATCTTATAGCAGGAACAGGAGGCGTAGGAGGTAGCATCGCCGGATTTCTCGCCTTGGCAGGCAAAGACGTGGCCTGCATCGCACGCGGTGAACACCTGGCCGCCATCCGTGAGTACGGACTCCGCCTCCACTCCGATTTCAAGGGGGAACACACCCTGCATATTCCTGCCTGTACGGCCGAGGAATATCAGGGAAAGGCAGACGTCATCTTCGTCTGCGTAAAAGGCTATTCGGTAGACTCTATCACCGATCTCATCCGGCGGGCCTCGAAACCCGAAACCGTCGTCATTCCTATCCTTAACGTCTACGGGACAGGTCCCCGCATCCAACGTCTGGTGCCCGGCGTGACGGTGTTGGACGGCTGCATCTACATCGTGGGCTTTCTCAGCGGAAAAGGAGAAATCACGCAGATGGGCAAGATATTCCGCCTGGTGTACGGAGCACACAAAGGCACGATTGTTTCCCGTGAAACATTGGAGGCCGTGCAACGCGACTTGCAGGAGAGCGGCATCAAGGCCGAAATCTCTGATGACATCAACCGAGACACCTTCATTAAGTGGTCGTTTATCTCGGCCATGGCCGTAACGGGAGCCTATTATGACGTGCCTATGGGCGAAGTACAGAAGCCGGGTGAAGTACGCGACACTTTCATCGGTCTTTCTCGTGAGAGTGCCGAACTGGGTCGCAAACTGGGCATAGACATTCCCGCTGATTTGGTGGAATACAACCTGAAAGTCATCGACAAACTGGATCCGCAGAGTACCGCCTCCATGCAGAAGGACATGGCACGCGGCCACGAGAGCGAGGTGCAGGGTCTGCTTTTCGACCTGATTGCTGCCGCCGAAGCCAAAGGAATCGACGTCCCCACCTACCGCATGGTGGCACAAAAATTCCAACATCACAACTAACCAACCAATGTTTCGAACTATGACACCCTTACTCAGCATCAATTGGAACCCCGATCCCGAACTGTTCAACCTGTTCGGTATCTCCATTCGTTACTATGGCCTGCTATGGGTCATCGGACTGGCTTTTGCCTACTTCATTGTGCGGAAAGAATACCGCGATCAGCGCATCGCCGACGAGAAGTTCGACCCGCTGTTTCTCTACTGCTTCTTCGGCATCCTTATTGGTGCCCGCTTGGGTCATTGTCTTTTCTACCAGCCCGACTACTACCTGCACCACTTCTGGGAGATGATTCTCCCCGTGAAGTTCCTGCCCGACGGCGGATGGAAGTTTACAGGCTATGAAGGGCTGGCCAGCCACGGCGGTACATTGGGTCTCATCCTTGCTTTGTGGTTCTACTGCCGCAAGACGAAGATGCACTACATGGACGTGCTCGACATGATTGCCGTAGCCACTCCCATCACCGCCTGCTGCATCCGCCTGGCTAATCTGATGAATTCCGAGATTATCGGCCGGCCGACAGACGTACCCTGGGCCTTTGTCTTCGAACGCGTGGATATGCTACCCCGCCATCCGGCACAGCTCTATGAAGCCATTGCCTATTTCATTTTCTTCCTCGGCATGGTGTGGCTCTACCGACACGGTCAGAAGCAAGCTCCCGCTGCTCTACGCACCGATTTCAGCAAGGCCGCTAAAACCGATACACAGGTTACTCTACCCTATCACCGCGGTTTCTTCTGCGGCCTCTGCCGGACGTAAATCTTCGCTTTCCGCTTCTTTCTCGAGTTTCTCAAAGAGAACCAGGTGAACTTCGAGGACGGCATGGCGCTGAATATGGGCCAGTGGCTCAGCGTACCCTTCGTCCTCATCGGGCTCTACTTTATGTTTTTCTACGGACGAACAAGGACTGTGTCAAAACGATAACGTTTGGCACAGCCCCTACAGGGGGGTGTATTAGAGTTGATAATACAGCAATTTTTTACTTTCCCCTTACAATCTTCTTGATGTCATTCAGCTTGTTCAGCGCCTCTATGGGTGTCAGGTTGTTGACATCAAGATTTAAAATCTCGTCGCGTATCTGGCAAAGGACGGGATCGTCCAGTTGGAAGAAGCTGAGCTGCATACCGCCTGCCGAGGAGGGGCCTTCGGTGATGGTTTTGCCCGTGACGGTGCCCGTCTGGCGATTCTCCCGCTCGAGCTGTTTCAGAATTTCGTCGGCTCGCTTCACGATGCTCTTGGGCATACCAGCCAGCTTAGCCACATGGATACCGAAGGAGTGCTCACTCCCACCCCGCTCCAGTTTGCGCAGGAAGATGACTTTACCATCCACTTCCTTCACCGCCACGTTGTAGTTCTTGATGCGCTTGAAGCTCTTCTCCATCTCGTTCAGTTCGTGATAATGGGTAGCAAACAACGTGCGTGCCTTTGCCTTGGGGTGTTCGTGGATATACTCCACGATGGCCCAAGCGATGGAAATACCGTCATAGGTAGAAGTGCCGCGCCCCAGTTCGTCGAAGAGCACGAGGCTGCGCGATGATAAGTTATTCAGGATATCGGCCGCCTCGTTCATCTCTACCATGAAAGTCGATTCGCCCACGGAAATGTTGTCACTGGCGCCCACGCGGGTAAATATTTTGTCCACCAGTCCGATGTGCGCGCTCTCGGCGGGCACGAAGCAACCTATCTGTGCCATGAGGGTGATGAGCGCTGTCTGACGGAGCAGAGCCGACTTACCGGCCATGTTGGGACCCGTGATAATGATAATCTGCTGTGTCTGACTGTTGAGCAGGACATCATTGGCAATGTATTTCTCACCGATGGGCAACTGTTTCTCAATGACAGGATGACGCCCCTGATGGATGTCGAGCACATCATCGTCCGAAAGGACAGGACGGATATAATGGTTTTCGCGTGCGACTGCGGCAAAGGACAGCAGGCAGTCGAGACGGGCTATCTGATTGGCATTAATCTGAATAGCGGGAATAAACTCACTCAAGGCCTGCACCAGTTCGTTGTAGAGTTGTGTCTCGAGCACCAGTATCTTGTCCTCCGCACCAAGTATCTTCTCTTCGTACTCTTTCAGTTCCTGCGTGATGTAGCGTTCGGCGTTGACCAACGTCTGCTTGCGTATCCATTCTTGGGGCACTTTATCCTTATGAACATTGCGCACCTCGATGTAATAGCCGAAGACATTGTTATAGCCAATCTTCAGGCTCGGAATTCCCGTCAGTTCGCTCTCGCGCTGCTGGAGCCGGAGCAGGTAATCCTTACCGCTATAGGCTATCTGACGCAGCTCGTCGAGCTCAGTGTTGACACCCTGCTTGATGACCCCACCCTTGTTGACCAATAACGGCGGATCATTGTTGATTTCGTGGCCGATACGGTCGCGGACAGACTGGCAGACATTGAGCTGCTCGCCGATGCGGTTCAGGCTGGCATTGTCGGCTTCGAGGCAGGCCTGCTTGATGGGTTCGATGGCCTGCAGGGCCACCTTCAGCGCCACTACCTCGCGGGGGCTGACGCGACCCACGGCCACTTTCGACAGGATGCGTTCCAGGTCACCGATGCGATGAAGCTGTTCCTCCACCAAGTCCCTGAAGTCGGGTTCGCGGAAGAAATACTCCACCACGTCCAGGCGGTCGTTGATGGGACGCACGTCTTTCAGCGGAAAGACCAGCCAGCGCCTCATCAGACGGGCTCCCATGGGACAGATGGTCTTGTCGATGACACTGAGCAACGACCTTCCGCCGTCGTTCATCGAGCCCATCAACTCAAGGTTGCGCACGGTGAATTTGTCCAAACGGACATATTTGTCCTCCTCGATGCGAGCCAGCGACGTGATGTGGCCTATCTGCGTGTGTTGCGTCATGATAAGGTATTGCAGGATGGCTCCCGAAGCGATGATACCGTTCTTCAGATGCTCCACACCAAAGCCTTTCAAGTTCTTCACTTCAAAATGCTTTAAAAGCTTCTCACGCGCCGTGCTTTCGGTGAATACCCAGTCGTCCAGCTCGAAGGTAAAGAACTTGCTACCGAAATTTCCTTCGAACATCGGCCGCTTGCCCCGCTCGAAGAGCACTTCCTTGGGGGCAAAGTTATTCAGCAACTTATCGATATAGTCAAAAGGCCCTTCCGCCGTCAGAAACTCGCCCGTCGAGATGTCGAGAAACGCCACGCCGCAAGCTCCCTTTCCGAAGTGTACGGCAGCCAGAAAGTTGTTCTCGCGGTAGTTCAGTACGTTGTCATTGATACTGACACCCGGGGTCACCAGCTCCGTGATGCCGCGCTTCACCAGTTTCTTCGCCAGTTTCGGATCCTCCAGCTGGTCGCAGATGGCCACACGCTTGCCCGCACGGATCAGCTTGGGCAGGTACGTATCGAGCGCATGATAGGGAAATCCGGCCATCTCGATGGTCTTATCCTTGCCGTTGGCGCGCTTGGTCAGCGTGATGCCCAGGATTTCAGAGGCTACGACGGCATCGGTCGAATAAGTCTCGTAGAAGTCTCCACAACGGAACAGCATCACGGCATCGGGGTGTTTCGCCTTGAGGTCGAG
The DNA here is from genome assembly GCA_944319875.1 of uncultured Bacteroides sp. Lineage (GTDB taxonomy): Bacteria > Bacteroidota > Bacteroidia > Bacteroidales > Bacteroidaceae > Bacteroides. The sequence goes on along the minus strand of CALUFR010000027.1, from coordinate 20,022 downwards.
AAACTGCTTCATCATCGGGGTCAGGACAATATCTTCGTTCATGGGAAAATCGGCTTAAATCTTAAACAGAAACAAAGATAAATCTTTTTTTGTTTTTTACCATCCGCAGACTTTAAATCCTTAGTAACCCTTAACAAAATAATACCTACTCATAAAACATGTTATATAACACATTATTCTCTCTGCAAAATTTGCAAGTTTCCCAAAAGTCCGTACCTTTGCAACGTGTTTTTCATAGTATTAGATTTTAAGGTTAACAAAGGTTGGAGTACAGCGGTACTCCTTTTTTTATGCCCATACGTTTCCTCTCCAAAAAGCCGGACTTTTCCAATCGCATTATTTGCAGATTTCCCCAAAGTCAATACCTTTGTAATGTGTAAGATTTAAGGTTCATAAATCCCTTTTGATACTCATAACCAAACAAACGCTATCAATCTATAACTAAACAATATAAACCGTCATGATCCAAAAACTGTTTATCAGCATTTGTCTTCTTCTGCTGGCAGCCACTGCTCCCTTGAAGGCACAAACTGAGGCCGACTCGTTGGCCATTGTGTCGGCACAATGGGAGATTACATCCACCCGGAAAGGCATCGTACAGAAGTGTGCCGCCATCCCCCTGCTGTTCGACGGACCGCAGTACATTTCCCTCATCGAAATAGACCCACGTTTGGCTCGTGTAAAAGCCGGTATAGCCGTAGCCGATACCATGACACAGACCAGCCATATAGCCAAGGTACACAATGCCATAGCCGCCATCAACGGATCCTACTTCGACACGAAGCGTGGAAACTCCGTCTGCTACTTGCGGATAGGAAAAACGGTTGTAGACACCACCACTGCCAGCGAACTCAAGCGTGTGACAGGTGCCATACGTGTGTACAAAGGCAAACTGAGCATACTTCCCTGGAACAAACAAGTGGAAAAAGACTACAAAAAACGAAGAGGTACCGTATTGGCATCGGGTCCGCTGATGCTGAAAGACGGCCAAGTATGTGACTGGAGTGCATGCGAACAAAACTTCATCAAGACACAACACCCACGAAGTGCCATAGTCACCACCCACGAAGGCAAAGTGTGGTTACTGACAGTTGACGGTCGTGCGCCACAGCATGCACAGGGCATGAACATTCCGCAACTGACTTACCTCATCAGACTATTGGGAGGCTCGAACGCACTGAACCTGGATGGCGGCGGCTCCACCACCTTGTGGCATACCGGCCAAGTGGTAAACCACCCCAGTGACAACAAGCGTTTTGACCACAAAGGCGAGCGCTGCGTACCAAATATCGTCTACTTTTCATCCAAGAAATAGTAAACAAAACCATAAAGCCTCTAAAAACATGTTATAAAACAGGCGTTTCCACTTGCAAAATTTGCAGGTTTCCCAAAAGTCCGTACCTTTGCAACGTGTTTTCATAGTATTAGATTTTAAGGTTAACAAAGGTTGGGCTCAGCGGAGCCCTTTTTTTATGTCCATACGCGAGAAGAAAAAACCTAAATCTGCACCGCCATTACTTTATATTCCCCTGTCACCTTGTCTACACCCAACAGGATGACCCGATTGCCTTGTTCATCATAGGCCATCTGTTCATACGTCTGATCCAGTTGCAGACATTTCACAGGGCTTCCGTTCCAATCGAACAACAACAATTTATCTCCACCATATTCCATACCGGCACGCTTGTGACCGTTATACAGACCGATGCAATATTGAACTGAAGCTTTCAGAGAAAGAAAACCCATAATGTTGTCTTGTCCGAAAGCTACACTTTGGCTTTGCTCGTCGGATGTATTCCTATACTGAGGGACAGCACAAGTGTACTCCTTCAACAAGGCCGGAGTTTCCGCCTTGCCCAAATCATAAAAAAGAACAGACTCTCCGAAGCTGGAACCGATAGCCAGGATTTTCTTGTCCGGTTGATAAGCCATAAAACCTTGGTATGCAAATCCATTTTCCACATCAGATGCCTTTGCACGCGCACCGGGATAATCCCCAAAGACCTGATAAGGCACCCCATGACCATCCAACAAAGCAATCCTATGCTCCTTTGTAAGGCCGGTAGCGGCTATTCGGCCGGTATCCAAAGGCAAACAATTAAACGCGGAAAAAAGGAAAGTAGTGTCATTCTGCAATTTTATAGACGAAGACTTGGTCAAACCGTCTTCCGTAATGTGATAGAAAACCACCTTTTGTTTGTCAGAATCAAATACAGAGAGTTTTCCGCCACATCCTGCCAAATTTGAAACAAACAAGTTTTCTTCAGGCCCTTCGCCTCGGGTCAAGAAGTCTCCGGCATGTTTGCCCGATGACAGGTCGAATACAGAAATCAATGACGAATAATTTATGTTGGCAAAAAATAATTTCCCTTCCGCACATTCCATCAGATAGGGATTGCGAATACTGTCGGCCTCTATGTCCAACTTGAAAACTTCAGCTTTATCTATAGAAGCAAACAACGAAAGCATATCCTGCTTACGCCCGGTGCACGCCGCTAAAAGAAAACTCAGTAACAATACATATAAAAACAACACATAATGTTTCATTGGCAAAATCTTTAAAAGTCAAACCTCTACAATAAGAATAGAAAACATTGAGAAAGATGCAAAATTAATAATTTAACGCGAAACCGATATAAGGTTCAAATCATTTGTGTGAATGCCTTTTCACGACGGACAAGAACAGCACGTAGTGTTGGTTTCCAACGGCACGTGGCCTAAGGGTGCAACGGCACGTGGGCTAAGGTGGTTACGAAGCGTGGCGTAGCAACCTAAGGACACGTGGCGTTACGATTCGCCCGAAACTGCCTCATTGCCGGCATCTATTTTGCCTCAGCTTATCTATCTGGACAGCCGTCTGCGGCCAGCTGGGCCGGATGGCCGAACCGTAATTCACAATCACTCCCTCTTTATTCACCAGCAGGAAGAAGGGTATGCCGTCCTGCCCCAGATGCTTGGATATTTTCCGCAAGACATCACGCCCGGCAAAGTCTTCCCAGTACAGACACTCCAACGTTGTTCCCTTGAGCGAAAAGCGTTGCAATATCCGTTCGTAATCAGTGCGTTTCCCGCTGACGCAGAGGCAGACCATCGCCACGTCGTCCGTACTGTATCGGGCACGCAACTGCTTCAACGGCTCCATCTCGGCCAGGCAGGGAGGGCAGAATACACCCCAGAAGTCGATGTAGAGCACCTTGCCCCGATGCTTTTCTATCAGCGAACGCAAGGGAGCCATATACTGCTCCGCTTCGGGAGTATCGGCATCGCCATGCAACAAGTAATGGGAAAAGACTTCGGGATGACGCAAGTAATCGGCCGTCCGCCGATAAAGCAAGCTTAGAGAATGGCGGAGCACAGGCACCTGCACCAGCGCCTCATATTCCTGACGGACGGAATTCAAGACCACCGTGTCGTTGGCCACCAGCGAAGTGCCCAGCAAATCGGCCAGCAGGAACTGGGCCACTCTGTTTCCTTTCTGTTCATCGACCAAATCCTTATCACTGAAATTGAGGTCGCCCGTCACCGCACGCCTGTATCTCAAATAAAGAGTCAAATCAGACACCAGCCGGAAATGAGCGGAGGTGATAATTTTGTCGGCTAGCAACGCCTCTACCCCGGGCAGCAACGCTTCGCAGGCAGCCGTTTCCTTCTGCCAATCCACCTGCTTCTGACCATAAAGCCTCCCGATCCGTTGCTGTGTATATCGGAAACGTGCGGTATAATAATCGGCCAGCAGCATGCGCTCCGTCAGCTCGGCCACGTCACTGGTGGGGCGATAACGCTCCAGAAACTCCGCCCGCTTCTGCTTCCGAGACTCATACTCCGCCTGCAAGGCCTTCTCGAAAACTTCTGCGGACGAGTTTACATCATCCATATAAATATAATCCGGCTTGTAGAAGCCTCCTTCGGTAAAGACCAGCATGCCTTGATTGAAAGCGGCCGAAGTCCCTTCCACCACCGGATGGAGCAGGTCATTGAAATCAATCTGCAAATAAAGACTGTCAGCTGGAGCCAGATACAGACGGGGCGCATAATTGCGAAGAGAAAACTCGCACACTGCTTCGCAAAGCGGCACGCTGAACGAGAAGGTGCCGTCCTCCCGTATCGGAGCCTTATACACCGTCTCTTGCTTGCGGTCAAAAGAAACCAGCACCAGTTCCAGCTCCTTCTCATTGGGATAGACTTCCCTATGCAGGATGCGGCCACACACTACGGCCGGCTTGCCGGCTTCGCATCCGTCGGCCCAAAAGACATTGAAACCACACAGAAACAGACAGACAAAGAAAAACAAACGCTTCATAGACATTCGCATTAACCGTTAAACATGGCATATTCTCTCCCGCCATGCAGGATACGGCAAATATACGCAAACAAATGATTCGAACATGCAAACAAATCCTCAGAAAAGAAGGTAGTTGTCTAAATAAAGATGTAAAGGATTTAATACATGTTATAAAACACACGTTTTTGCTTGAATAATTTGCAGATTTCCCCAAAGGCCGTATCTTTGCAACGTGTTTTTCATAGTATTAGATTTTAAGGTTAACAAAGGTTGGGCTCAGCGGAGCCCTTTTTTTATGCCCTTTCCTTTCCGCCCGCCTGCCCACGAACATTCACACGAAATAAAAAGAAAGCCGCCATTTCCTGGTTAGGGTACAGGAAACGACGGCTGCCTCACAATGTCTGCGCCAACGGCTCAATCCTCACTCATCATCTATTCTTCTTGCCTTGGCGCATCCTTCGGCTCATGACGGGGCATCGGCTTTTGGCTCATGCCCAGCCACTTGTCATATTGGGACTCAGTAAGTATCTTCTTCATTTTCTTATTCTTTTTTTCTATCCGCTTCTGCATATCCTCCGCACTTTCGGGCTTCGGAGCTCCTCCCATCGGAGGACGGGGCATACCTTCGGGGTGACCTCCTCCCATACCCATAGGCGGCATACCTCCTCCGGGAGGAGGCGGTGTCCCCCAACTTCCTTCTCCTCCCATCATGGGCGGACGCGGCATGCGGTTCTCCAGCAATTCACGCTGCTCTTTCAACAACAACTTGTAAACTTTCTTATATTGTTTGTCGGTCAATTCCAAAGCGGCCTTCAGTCTGTCCGTTTCTTTCCGCGCTATCTTCTCAGGATTGGGCACTTCACGATACGCCCCCTCCTTCTTCTCCGGTCCGCCTTCAGGAAAGGTCTGCGCCTGTACCTGCAAGGTACACATCGAAATGCCGGCGCACAGCAACAGATATTTTACGTTTATCTTCATCTTTTATTTCTTCTTGGTTCATAAATGACATTGCAAATGTAAGCCGAAGTCTGATAAAAAGGAAACAAAATAGCCCAACGGGGACTTTTTGACGATGAAACCCAGATTTTTCCTGCACAAGATTGTGATAAACGCATCCCATACAACGACTAACTACATAAAAAAACCTGCCATGATCAAGCAAGATTACCTGATACGCATGATACAGCAAATTGTCTCCATGATTGTGGAGGCCCTGCTGTACAAGAAAAAAATCCGCCAGAAGGAATGGGAAGAATACGACCACCTGACGCGGCAGATATTGGGAACGGACACCCGCGAACTGCTCCACACCGGCGCCGACGAGCTGACCGCCCGCTATGCCGACACGCCCGACGGCATGGAGAAGCTGGAACTGGCCGCCGTCCACATGCTGAAGCTGGCCGAAGAAGTGGACGAGGACAATCCCCTGCTGAAATCACGTCTCCGCCAGGAAGGTACCCAACTCCTGAAATACATCCAAGGACATAGCGGCAACTATTCCCTCCAGCGCGAATTCCTCATCGGCCTGCTGGAAACAAACCGGTGAGGCTTCCTTACATTTTGACACTTTGCCATCCCGACCGCCTGAGAATTGCATATTTCGGCCCGAAGGAAAGGTCGATGAAAAAGAATGAAGCGCTGAAGGGGCTTCTTTCTCACTCCCAACAAGATAGCGAAATCCTTACAAAAATTCTGGAAGAAAAACAAGGCAAAATGCCGCCACCGCAAGGGGCCGGAAGCCCGAAAACGGAGGTTTCAACGTCCGAAAACAAGGAAAACATTGCTTTTTCCCTCGAAAAACATACAATCTGACGAGAGAAAACATACAATCTGACGAGGGATTACATTTAATCTGATGCGGGATTACATACGATTTGCCCTGCTTAAACAGTCGTTTTCGCCCGCTTAAACCTTCTAATTAGTGCAACTTGAAAAAGGAACGTGTAAGCCAAAACAAGAATTTCCGTACAAAAAGAAAGCCTAACGAAGGAAAACAAAGACACACTGACACTTACTTCTTCCCCACCAGATAGACGCCACACAACACACAGGCGGCACCCAGCAAGGCCACGGGCGTCAGCGGTTCACCCAAGAAAAGCAGGGCGCCGACGGACGTAAAGAGGGGGTTCAGGTAAATGTAATTGGAAGCGCGGACGGTGCCAAGCCGCTTCAGGATGAAGTTCCACACCACGAAGCATACCAGCGAAGCCAGCACGCCGAGGAACAACAGGTTCATCCAGACGACAGGCCGCGCGAACGCCTCCGGCGGAAATTGCCAGGGACGCACCACGAAGGCAGGAAGAATAGTGAGCAGGCCGTAGAAAAAGACTTTGCGGGTGATGAAGACCGTGGAATAACGGCCGGCCATCCGTTGCATAATCAGGCTGTAGAAAGCCCAGCAAAGGGCAGCCGTCAACGAAAGCACGTCGCCCAAGGGTGAAAGCTTCAACACGAAATTGCCGTTGAAAATGACGAGTCCCACGCCCAGCAGGGCCAGCAACGAGCCGCATAGCAGCCGCCACGTAGCCCGCTCGCTCCGATAGAAGAGCCGTGCCAGCAGCAGGGTGAGCAGGGGCGTGCTACACACGATAAAGGCCACGTTCGTGGTAAGCGTCACTCCGAGTGCCGTATTCTCCGTCAGGAAGTAGAGCGAACCGCCCGTCACACCCGCCAGCAACATCCATCCCTCGTCGCGCCACGTGCGGCAGAATAAGGTTCGGGGTGAGAGAAACCAGATGCCTGCATAAGCTATGAGGAAGCGCAACAGGAAAATCTCCTGCGGCGTAAGCCCGTTCTCTATTAGCACACGGGTAGAAATGAACGTCATGCCCCAAATACCGACCACCACAATGGCCGTCAAGTGCCACCTCAAATCCTTGCCGCCTTTCATCGCCCTCTCTCCTACTCTGCCTCTTTGCCTGCGCTTTTCGCCCGCTTCTCCGCTTCATAAGCCTCCATTTCGGCCCGGCTCCGGCTGGAGGTCACCAGCCAGACACCACCGAAAATCAGTACTACGGAAAACATCTTCGTCAGGTTAAAGCTGTCCATACCCCAACAGATAGCCACAATCGTGGCGACCAGCGGCTGGACGTAATTGTACATGCCCGCCACTGTCGGACGCAGGTTCTTCTGACCTACGACAATCAGGATGTAGCTGAGGAACGTGGCACCCACCACTACAAAAAGAATGGAAGCGATGCGCGCCCCGTCGAGAGCCAGCCAGTCGGTGCTCAAAAGATCATTGTATGAGAAAGGCAACAGGCAGATGAAGGCATAAGTGAACATCCATTTCATCACCGTCACGGCCGAATACTTGGCCACGAAATTCTTGAACAACACAAAGTAAAAAGCATAACTACATTGTGCCAGGAGCACGAACACATCGCCCAACAAAGGATTATCTCCTTTTACTGACGCATTGGCCGCTGCCTGCGAACTCCCTAAGATGAGCAACAACGCGCCCGAAGCGCCTACGGCGATGCCCAGTATCTTCCGCCCCGTGACGGGTTCTTTCAGGAAAATAGCCGCCAGTATCATGGCAATGAGCGGCATGCTGGTCGTAATAATGGAAGCGTCCACAGGCGAAGTCAGCCCTACTCCAAAAATATAACTTCCCTGATTGAACACGATGGCCAGGAGCGAAGCCACGAAAAGCTTCATCAGATCCTTGTGACCCACGTGCTCGGGCTTTTGGAAAAAGGAAAAGACCCAGAAGAGAACCATTGCGCCGAAAACGCGCAAGTCGGTCATCACCAGTGAGCTGACCGCTCCCCCTATCATGACAAACTTGGCCAGCGGAGCCATCAACCCCCACATGCTATTGGCCGCCAGCATTGCGGCATGACCTTTCAATTTTGCTGCATCCATAACTGAATATTTCTGTTTCGGGCGCAAAATTACGAGAAAAGTAAGCAACATTATACCTGCCATCGGATGTTTTTTGTACACTTAATGAACAAATCTGAAAATAAACCTGTAAATTTGCAACGGTTTATCAACCGCATTATAAACCGAAATAAGAAGATATAAACACGTTTTCAATAAATTATTAACAGATATCAGTATGGAATACAATTTCAGGGAGATTGAAAAGAAATGGCAGAAACGATGGGTGGACAACAAGACCTATCAGGTGACGGAAGACGATACGAAACAGAAATTCTATGTACTGAACATGTTCCCCTACCCCTCGGGCGCAGGTCTGCACGTGGGACATCCGCTGGGCTACATCGCTTCGGACATCTACGCCCGTTACAAGCGCCTGCAAGGTTTCAACGTACTGAACCCCATGGGCTATGATGCCTACGGCCTTCCCGCCGAACAATATGCCATCCAAACCGGACAACACCCTGCAATTACCACCGTCAACAATATCAACCGCTATCGCGAACAACTCGATAAGATAGGATTCTCCTTTGACTGGAGCCGCGAAATACGCACCTGCGACCCCGAATATTACCACTGGACGCAATGGGCTTTCCAGCAGATGTTCAACAGCTATTATGACAACGACCGTCAACAGGCACGCCCCATCGAAGAACTGACGCAAAACTTCGCAAAAGCAGGCACTTCGGGGCTCAATGCCGCCTGTTCCGAAGAACTTTACTTCACGGCCGAAGAATGGAACGCCAAGAACGAGAAGGAACAACAGGAAATCCTGATGAACTACCGCATCGCCTATTTGGGCGAAACGATGGTGAACTGGTGTCCGCAACTGGGCACCGTACTGGCCAACGATGAAGTGGTGGACGGCGTATCGGAGCGCGGCGGTTATCCCGTCGTCCAGAAAAAGATGCGCCAATGGTGTTTGCGCGTCTCAGCCTACGCTCAACGCCTGCTCGACGGACTGGAGACCATAGACTGGACCGACTCATTGAAAGAAACACAACGCAACTGGATAGGCCGCTCGGAAGGCGCCGAAGTGCAGTTCAAGGTGAAAGACAGTGACTTGGAATTCACCATTTTCACCACCCGTGCCGACACGATGTTCGGCGTGACCTTCATGGTATTGGCTCCTGAAAGTGAATTGGTTCCCCAATTAACTACCGAAGCCCAAAAAGCCGAAGTGGAAGCCTACCTGGATCGCACGAAGAAGCGCACCGAGCGCGAGCGCATCAGCGACCGAAGCGTGACGGGTGTATTCACAGGCTCTTACGCCATCAATCCTTTTACGGGCGAGGCAGTGCCCATCTGGGTAAGTGATTATGTATTGGCTGGATATGGCACGGGCGCCATCATGGCCGTGCCTGCCCACGACTCACGCGACTATGCCTTTGCCAAACATTTCGATTTGGAAATCCGTCCGTTGGTCGAGGGTTGCGACGTGAGCGAGGAAAGCTTTGACGCCAAGGAAGGAATTGTATGCAACTCTCCGAAAGCCGGTGCCACTCCCTATTGTGACCTCAACCTGAACGGATTGACCATCAAGGAAGCCATTGCCGCCACCAAGAAATATGTGAAAGAGCATGGCTTGGGCCGCGTCAAGGTGAACTATCGCCTGCGCGACGCTATCTTCAGCCGCCAACGCTATTGGGGCGAACCTTTCCCCGTCTACTACAAGGACAACATGCCCTACATGATACCGGAAAGCTGTCTGCCTCTCGAATTGCCCGAAGTAGACAAGTTCCTGCCCACCGAGACGGGCGAACCGCCCTTGGGACACGCCACGAAATGGGCTTGGGACACGGTAAACAATTGTGTCGTTGAGAACAGCCGGATAGACAATCAGACCATCTTCCCGCTCGAACTGAATACCATGCCGGGCTTCGCAGGCTCCAGTGCCTACTATCTGCGCTACATGGATCCGCGTAATCACGAAGCACTGGTAAGTAAGAAAGCGGATGAATATTGGAAAAACGTAGACCTCTACGTAGGAGGCACGGAGCATGCCACCGGCCACTTGATTTACTCCCGTTTCTGGAACAAATTCCTGCACGACCTGGGCATCTCCACCGTGGAAGAACCTTTCCAAAAATTAGTGAACCAAGGCATGATTCAAGGCCGAAGCAACTTCGTATATCGCATCAAGGATACCAACACGTTCGTATCATTGGGCTTAAAAGACCAATACGACACTACCCCACTCCACGTGGATGTGAACATCGTGTCGAACGATGTACTCGACGTGGAAGCCTTCAAAAACTGGCGCCCGGAATACAACACCGCCGAATTCATACTCGAAGACGGCAAATACATCTGCGGCTGGGCGGTGGAGAAAATGTCGAAATCGATGTTCAATGTCGTAAACCCCGACATGATTGTCGAGAAATATGGCGCCGATACATTGCGCATGTACGAAATGTTCCTTGGTCCTGTAGAACAATCCAAACCTTGGGACACGAACGGCATAGACGGCGTCCACCGCTTCCTCAAGAAATTCTGGTCGCTCTTCTACGACCGCTCGGGCCAATACCTCGTAACCGACGAAGCTCCTACAAAAGACGAACTGAAATCGCTCCACAAGCTCATCAAGAAAGTGACAGGTGACATCGAGACTTTCTCGTACAACACCAGCATCAGCGCTTTCATGATTTGCGTGAACGAGCTGACGGGCTTGAAGTGCAGCAAGAAAGAAATTCTGAACCCATTGATTATCGTGCTGGCACCTTTTGCCCCCCATATTTGTGAAGAATTATGGGAGACACTTGGCAATAACGGTTCGGTATGCGATGCCCACTGGCCTGCCTGCAACGAAGAATATCTGGTGGAAAATACCGTAAACTACACTATCTCCTTCAACGGAAAGGCACGATTCAACAGAGAATTCCCCGTTGATGCCACTTCCGATGCCATCCAGGCGGAAGTACTGGCCGATGAACGCTCAAGCAAGTGGACGGAAGGCAAGTCTATCGTAAAAGTCATCGTCGTGCCAAAGAAGATTGTAAACGTGGTAATGAAATAAATCAGGTGAACTATGCATATCCATAAACCAACCAAAGCGGTCTTGATGAGGGAATTGAAAGACTATGTCATGATCACCCTCGGACTTGTCAGCTATTCACTGGCATGGGCGGCTTTCCTGCTTCCCTACCAGATAACGACGGGAGGAACCACAGGTATCGGTGCCATCATCTATTATGCCACCGGTTTCCCCATCCAGTACTCCTATTTCCTCATCAATGCTGTACTAATGACCTTTGCCATCAAGATATTAGGTCCTAAGTTCAGCATCAAGACAACGTATGCCATCATCGTACTGACCATCCTGCTGGAATTCTTCCAATGGCTGGTGAAGAATCCGGACGGAACGTTTCCTCAAATCCTGGGGCCCGGTCAGGACTTCATGGCCTGCCTCATCGGAGCAGCCATGTGCGGTGCAGGTCTGGGTGTGGTTTTCAATTGCAACGGAAGCACAGGTGGAACGGATATCATCGCCGCCATTATCAACAAGTATCGTGACGTGACATTGGGACGCATGATTATGGCTTGCGATGTGGTTATCATCAGTTCCTGCTATTTCATCTTCCACGACTGGCGGCGCGTCATCTTCGGCTTCGTGACGTTGTTCATCATCGGTTTTGTATTGGATTACATCGTGAACAGTGCCCGCCAATCTGTCCAGTTTCTCATCTTCTCCAAAGAATATGAGAAGATAGCCGACCGTATCACCAAGGAAACCCACCGCGGCGTAACGGTGCTCGACGGCACGGGATGGTACAGTAAGGGACACGTCAAAGTACTGGTCGTATTAGCCTACAAGCGCCAGTCGGTCGAAATATTCCGCTTAGTCAAGGATATCGACCCCAATGCCTTCATCTCGCAAAGCTCGGTTATCGGTGTGTATGGTGAAGGATTTGACAAACTGAAAGGAAAATAAATTCTATCAAGATTATGAAGAAATATGTCTTTGCAACCAACAATGCCCACAAGCTGGAAGAAGTAAAAGACATCTTAGGTGACAAGATAGAACTTCTCAGCATGAAGGACATCAATTGCCTGGTAGACATTCCCGAAACGGCTGATACACTGGCAGGAAACGCCTTAATAAAAGCAAGATACATCTACGAAAACTATCATTTGAATTGTTTTGCCGACGATACGGGACTCGAAGTGGAAGCGCTGAACGGCGCACCGGGCGTCTACTCCGCACGCTATGCGGGCGACGCTCATAACTCCGAGGCTAACATGAAGAAACTGCTTCAGGAACTGGAAGGCGTGGAGAACCGCAAAGCCCAATTCCGTACCGTCTTTGCCTTGATTATTGACGGAAAGGAACATCTCTTTGAAGGCATTGTCAAAGGAGAGATAGTCAAGGCACGAAAAGGAACCTCCGGCTTCGGATATGACCCCATCTTCGTGCCCGAAGGCTACACCCAGACCTTTGCGGAAATGGGTAACGCTGAAAAGAACAAAATCAGTCACAGAGCTAAGGCTACGCAGAAGCTCTGCAAGTTTTTGAAGTCCATTTGACAGACTTCAAAAACTCATTCAAAGTCCAAGCTGTGCCGATATCTCAAGCATACGTCTGATAGGACGAACTGCCTTTTCGGCAATGGCGGGATCAACGGTAATCTCGGGAGTCTCATTTTTCAAGCAGTTATAAAGCTTCTCCAGCGTATTCAACCGCATGAAGTTGCATTCATTACATCCGCAGGTGCTGTCTACGGGAGGAGCGGGGATAAACGTGGTCTGCGGACACTTCTTGCGCATCTCATGCAGGATGCCTGCCTCGGTAGCCACAATATATTCCTTTTCGGGATGAGCCACGGCATATTTCAGCAAGGCGGCGGTAGAACCTACCACATCGGCCAGCTTCAATACAGCACCCTTACATTCGGGATGAGCCAGGATGAGGGCATGAGGATGTTGCTTCTTGATTTCAACCATCTTTTCAACCGAGAATTGTTCGTGTACATGGCAGGCTCCGTCCCATATCAACATATCACGGCCTGTGACGGAATTGATATAACTGCCCAGATTCCTATCCGGACCAAAGATGATCTTTTCATCCTTAGGGAAGCTTTCCACGATCTGACGGGCATTGGTAGAAGTAACGACCACATCGGTCAATGCCTTGACGGCCGCCGTTGTATTGACGTATGAAATGACCGTATAGCCCGGGTGTTCCTTGACAAACTGTTCGAACTTATCAGCCGGGCAGCTGTCCGCCAGGGAGCAGCCAGCGGCCATGTCGGGCACCAGCACCTTTTTCTCCGGACAGAGCACCTTGGCCGTTTCACCCATGAAGTGGACGCCACACATCACGATGATGTCTGCCGTCGTCTTGGCAGCCTGTTGTGCCAAGGCCAGACTGTCGCCGATATAGTCGGCGATTTCCTGTATTTCACTCCGCTGATAGTAATGACCCATAATCAGGGCGTTCTTTTCTTTCTTCAGCTGATTGATAGCTTCTACGAGATTATCCATCATAATATATATTTCTCTTTTTCTTTTTAAATCTTTATGGTGATGATAATAGGCTGTTAATACGGTGGACAAATAAATACGATTTTTCTTGCTTATGAAATTATTAGTCTCTTCTTTCTATTTATCCCATGTTTATGAACGGGTAGAAAAGAGGTTAAGCCTTGAAAATAAGTATATTTTTGCTTTGTATTAACTTTCGGTTTATATGTTGCAAAGTTAATAACTTTCGGTCAATTATCCGTCCGAATGATGCTGAAAAATCTGTTTAAGCTTGCTTGGAAAGTTTATGCTAACTTTTTTGTAATCTTCATAACCGGGAGCGTATATTGTTTTTTCTGATTTATGCAAGGAAAAGTTTTCATTTTCTTTTCAAGCACTATCCACATGTTTTCAACGGTTATTAACTTCTGTATAAACAGAAAGAAGTATCTTTGCCGGGAATATAAAGAAGAATTGTATGGAGCATCGTAAACTGAAGATAACTGAACTGAACCGCATCAGTGCCGAAGAGTTCAAAATGGCGGATAAACTACCTCTGGTAGTGGTACTTGACAATGTCCGAAGCTTGCATAACATTGGTTCGGTCTTTCGTACGTCCGATGCTTTTCGCGTGGAATGCATCTATTTATGTGGCATTACGGCCACTCCTCCTCATCCCGAGATGCACAAGACGGCATTGGGAGCTGAATTCACGGTTGACTGGAAATATGTTAATAACGCGGTTGAAGCTGTTGATAACCTTCGTCGGGAGGGGTATATTGTCTATGCGGTAGAGCAGGCTGAAAACAGCATTATGCTGGAAAACATGCGGTTGGAACAAGGAAAACGCTATGCCGTTGTGTTAGGTAATGAGGTAAAAGGTGTTCAACAGGAGGTAATCGACCATAGCGACGGTTGTATTGAAATTCCTCAATACGGCACGAAGCATTCACTGAATGTATCGGTAACGGCCGGTATTGTCATTTGGGACTTGTTCAAACAACTTAATGCGTTATAGTTTTTTTAGAAGAAAAGATAAACATGGATCAGAGTTGTCCGCTTTCCACTAATAAGATGACACGTTCGGTCAGGGCGTCATCGCCCGTGGCATCGTATTCTTTCTTCAGGCTGGCACCGAAGAGTGCGGCAAACGCCTGGTAGAAACCTGCACGAAAAGTACCCAGAAAGGCTTTTACCAGTTCATAGCCGGTGGAGTTTGTCTGCCTGTCCACCAGCTTTATCAACAGCTTGCCTTGCGAGAAGGTAAGTTTCTTCATGCGGGGCATGTATTGTTCCTTCAGACTTTTTTCAACCCGTTTCAAGTGTTTCTGCCTTTCGTTGGGAGGGAGGGTTTGCAGGTATTCATACGTTTCGATGACTATTTGATTGACTTCTTTCGCTATGGGTAGCACTTTCTTGACATCGCGCACTAATCTGTAATAGCGCGTGCGTGCTCTTCTATTTTTAAATTTCAGCGGTTTGAATATATAGACGGTCTGTAATCTGACGTATGGGATGGTATCGCCTTCGTAAACGGTCATAGGAGTAAGATACACCTTGCCGGATTGTGGGTTCTTCTGTTGGGCATAACCATTGAAAGTGAGGGTTATCAACAGGATGAGGGTTAATATGACAAGCTTTCCGTTCACATTACAAATGTACACCATTCTTTGAAATCTTTTTTGAATACCTTGTCTTTTTCCTTGTGTCGTTAACTTATTTAAGGTAACTTCGCCGGCTCATAAACAAAAAATCACATCGAATCTTATGCGAAACATACAGATAGGAGTGTGCTTATTGATAGGATTGATTTCTTCTGTCATGCGGGCTCAAAATACCGGTTTGATGCTTTGGGAGGAAAACCTGGAGCAGCTGGCCACAGAAGCTGAAAATACGGATTGGGAAGACGAATTGGAGGAGCTTTCTCATCGGATGACCGACAAACTGAACTTAAACACGGCTACGCGTCAACAACTGGAAATGTTTCCCTTTCTGTCGGACATTCAGGTGGAAAATCTGCTGGCATACGTATATATACATGGTGAAATGCAGACATTGTACGAACTTCAACTGGTGGAGGAGCTGGACAAGGAAACTATCGAGCGGCTGCTTCCTTTCGTTTGCGTGGCTCCTTCACGAAAAGAAGTATTTCCTTCGTTGAAGCGTATATTGAACTATGGAAAGCACGAGGCGACGGCTCGCTTTGATGTGCCTTTCTACACGCGTAAGGGATATGAAAAGAGTTATCTGGGTCCTTCGCTCTATCATTCGTTACGTTACAATTTCCGGTATGGCAACCGTTTGCAGGTGGGCGTGACGGGTGAGAAAGACGCGGGCGAACCTTTTTTTGCCTTGCATGACAAACAGGGATATGACTATTACTCTTTCTATCTGTTGATAAAAGATTGCGGACGCTTGCAGACTTTGGCCGTGGGTAACTATAAGGTCAGTTTCGGGCAAGGACTGGTGTTGGGCAAT
Organism: uncultured Bacteroides sp.; assembly: GCA_944319875.1. Taxonomy (GTDB): domain Bacteria; phylum Bacteroidota; class Bacteroidia; order Bacteroidales; family Bacteroidaceae; genus Bacteroides. Next base: position 3,917 of record CALUFR010000027.1, on the reverse strand, counting down.
GGTTTTGGATTAGGTAAGACGTTTTCCTTGACTACGGTTGAAAACAGGTCGGAAGGATTTCGTAAACACAGTTCGTCGGATGAATATAATTATTTCAGAGGAGTAGGGGTTACCGTCCGTTTGGCTTCCCGTTGGCAGATGTCGGCTTTCTATTCGCATCGGCGGATGGACGGTGTGGTGAAGGATGGAGAAATCACTTCCATTTATAAAACAGGCCTGCATCGCACGGAAAGCGAAGCGGCCAAGAAGCATGCGTTCGTGATGCAAGTGACAGGCGGAAACGTTTCTTACGAAGGTTCTCATCTGAGCGTAGGTACGACGGGTGTGTATTATTTCTTTGACCGCACTTATGAACCGAATTTAAGAAAATATGCCCGATATAATCTCCGCGGCAATCATTTCTATAACGTAGGTGTGGATTATAAACTTCGTCTGGGCAGGTTTGTGTGGGTAGGAGAGGCGGCCAAAGGAAAACGTGGATATGCTTTTCTCAACCAACTCCGCTATCAGGCAGGCGGAAATTATAAAGTGATGCTCATTCATCGCTTCTATTCGTATGACTATTGGGGGATGTTTGCCCATTCGTTTGGAGAAAGCAGCGCTTTGCAAAATGAAAACGGTTGGTTTCTGGCCGCTGAAGCATCGCCTTTCACTCGGTGGCGTTTCTTTGGTGCCATCGATTTTTTCTCGTTTCCCTGGTGGAAGTATCGCATCAGTCGGCCTTCGCAAGGAGTGGATGGCATGTTTCAAGCTACATTTATGCCCAATGAGCAATGGTCAATGTATGCCAACTATCGCTTCAAGCGGAAGGAAAGGGACGTGACAGGTAGTGGAGGTAAAAACATATTGCCTACTTATCATCATAAGGCGCGCTATCGGCTCAGCTATGCGCAAGGCATCTGGAGCCTGCGCACCACGTTCGATTACAATCACTTCAGTCAGCCTCCGCTTCAGTATAGTCAAGGGTGGCAGGTGACGCAATTGTGTAGTGTGCAATTACCTTTCTTTCCTTTGTCCGCTTCGTTGCAGGGCACCTATTTTCATACCGACGACTATGACTCGCGTGTCTATGCCTACGAGAAAGGATTGCTTTATACTTTCTATACCCCTTCATTCTATGGTCGTGGTTTCCGCTTCTCCGCCCACTTGCGCTATGATTTCCGCGACTGGCTGATGTTGATAGCCAAGTTTGGGCAAACCATTTATCAGGACAGGGATGAGATAGGTTCGGGCAACGACCTGATACGGGGGAACAGAAAGTCGGATCTGCAAGTGCAGGCCCGGTTGAAATTCTGATAGCTTGTTTTATTTTTGAAGGAAAGTCACATAATTCATCCATTTTGCTTACCTTTGTTCTTGTTATTCGTGATTGGTAAAAACAGAAAACAGATATGACTGTCATCTATCCTTCCCCCATTTTCGGGCCTGTTCACTCCCGTCGTTTGGGAGTTTCGCTGGGCATTAATCTGATGCCTGCCGACGGTAAGTTATGTACTTTCAATTGTATCTATTGTGAATGTGGCTTCAATGAAGATTTCCGTCCGAAGCTTCCCCGTCCCACACGGGAAGAAGTGCGTCAGGCATTGGAAGCCCGCTTACAGGATATGAAGCTCAACGGTCCTGCTCCCGATGTCCTGACTTTTGCGGGAAACGGAGAGCCAACGGCTCATCCTCATTTTCCGGAAATCATCGCGGATACGTTGGCTTTGCGAGACAAATACTTCCCCAATGCGAAGGTTAGTGTACTCAGTAACTCTACCTTTATTCATAAGCCTGCCGTCTTTGCCGCACTGAATACGGTAGACAATAACATCTTGAAACTCGATACGGTGGACGAGGACTATATCCGTAATCTTGACCGTCCAACAGGAAAATACGCCTTAGCCGACATCATTGAAGGCATGAAAGCATTCAAAGGACGTTGCATCATTCAGACAATGTTCCTTAAGGGCGGTTACAAGGGCAAGGATATGGACAATACATCGGACAAATACGTTCTTCCTTGGCTGGAGCAGGTGAAAGAGATTGCCCCGCAGAAGGTGATGATTTACACCATTGACCGCGAGACGCCCGACCATGATCTGCGCAAGGCCACGCACGAAGAGTTGGATAGGATAGGGGCATTGGTAAAAGAAGCAGGGCTGGAAGTGAGTGTCTCATACTGATTTCATTCCCATCGTTTCAAGTCATAGTTTGCTTCTACTTTCTGTTCGATGTCATCGGGCAGGGCGGGGAAGAAGTCGATGCCCGTGATGCGCTCTACCTGGTCGACTGAGTTGACGTAGTTGTCCAGCGGATGGTTGCCCGAGGTGTTCTTGTAGATAAAGCCGATGGCGCGGGGTGGGTGACTATCAGCGCACAGAATAACCTTGAAGAAGGCTTCAGGTACGGTTATTTTATGTTCTTTTCCAATGATGCGGTGTTTTTGCTTATAGAGGATGGGACCGCAGACGATATAAATGCGTCCTTCCTTTTCGGCCCATATGCGGCATCGGTCTTCCAGTTCTTTCCAGTCACCGCGGTTCAGGTTATGGTGTTGCGGGCAGATGTTGGTCATGTAGAAACTCTCCTGCATGGCGCGCCAGTGCCAGCGGTTGTCGGCCGCGGGGCACATGTGGCCACGATCCCATCCCGAACGTTTATAGTCATCGGTCGTGACGGCTTCGTTTTCAGGCAAGTCAGGGTCGGGCAAGAACTTGTCCGTACGGCTTTCGCGCTCTACCAGCTTGTCACGGTTCAACTCCCACGCCACCCAGTTGGGCAGGTTTAATGTACGGTTATAAGATACGGTATATCCCTTTCGTTGCAGAATAGTTTCTTTTATGCCTTTTATGGGAGCGGGAATTTCGAGATCCTGTGCGTCGGATAGGTCTGTCTGCGTTTCAGATTTGTCTTTCTGATTGGCGGGTTTTATGTTTTGCGGCAAACGATCGAGACTGATGATTCCCGATTGCCAGGCGTTGCTTAGCGGGCCGTAGCCGATGAAGGCGGTGATGATAATCAATAGCAGACCCAACCATCCGTTGGTAGACTTGGACTGTTTTTTATTATGAGAAGTTGGTGTTCTTCTTTTTCGAGGCATATTTCTTCTTTTGTCAATTTAGATTATAATATTATGTCAGCAAAGATAAACTTTCGTGATTACAATCCCAAACAAATAATTCTTTTTCCCCAGCGTCTTAACAAGGACATTGCGGGGAATGACCCAGTCCGTGTGGTTGACGCGGTAATTGACAGCTTTAAGTTGGAGAACTTCCGCAAACTTTATAAGGAGCGTGTCCGCAGACAATAACATATAAAGTGGCACTTTGCATCGCTAAAGTAGTACTCTACGTTGCTAAAGTAGTACTCTACGTTGCTAAAGTAGTACTTTACGAAGCTGAAGAAGGGGTTTGGGATCCGTTCCTCACGCCACGCTTCCTGACCATTTCACATCACGTGCCGTTACCGCCTCACACCACGCATCGTTAGCACCTCACGTCACGTATCGTTACATCCTCATAATACGTGTCCTTTCTACTTCCTTATATCGTAGTTGCGTTTATTGCAAACAACCTGCTTTTACGTTGCAGGCATTGTTCTTTCACGTTGCAGGCATTGTTTTGCTATGTTGCAGGCAATGTTCTGCTGAAGCACTATCCTCGTTGAATCTTTCACCCTTCACCGCAAAACGCTGAGAAAAAGAATTATCCTGTGAAACCACAGACTTCTGAACTGCTCCTGTTAAAAAAATTACAGTAAAGAACAATTAAGGTAACTATTCAGTAACAGTTTGCTATCATGTAAGATATTCCTGACTTTATCACTTTCTTGTAAATTTTCTATAAATCCGCCCTACAGGTATCTGTATCGATGATTTTAAGAGTAATTTGGGTGACGCAAAGAAAATTTGTACCTTCGTGCTATGTTTGTACGAA